>NZ_JBZYDM010000005.1:0-304290 GCF_058933345.1 Halomicrobium sp. HArcht3-1
TTTCGAGAAGTGAAAAGACGAACCTCTTCGTTCTCAAACTGTTTCAGCCACGTCGATCCAGACACAGCTGACGACTGGCTCAGATCATTCAGCTTCGCATGGAATCAGCTAATCTGAACACTACCCCTGCGTCGGGGTGAAGCTCTTAGTAGCCGGCACCCCTCGGTCGTGGTATGCGTTCGGAACGCCAACCGTCGCTATCGAGACGTTCGTTCATCGCCGGTGGGGCGCTCGCGGCAGCGGGCACCGGTGTCACGACCGACGCCGCCGCACAGGAAGACGGTGAGTCGGTGACAATCGACATGACCGACCAGCTCGTCTTCGACCCGGACGAGCGGACCGTCCCACCGGGGACGACCGTCGTCTGGGAAAACGTCGGCTCGATCGGCCACTCGGTGACTGCCTACGAGGACGAGATTCCCGAAGAGGCGACGTACTTCGCGTCGGGTGGGTTCGACTCCGAGGAAGCGGCCCGCAACGCCTACCCGGAGGGTGACGTTCCCGGCGGCGGACGCTGGGAGCACACTTTCGAGGTGGAAGGCGAGTACGGCTACTTCTGTATCCCACACGAGTCCGCCGGGATGGTCGCCTCACTGACCGTCGGCGAGCAAGCCGCGAACGGGGACGGGGACGGTGGCGGTGGACAGGCACCGTTCGGGCCGGAGATGCCCGACAGCGCCATCGTGCTCGGTGTCGCCGCCTCGGTCGTGATGGTGTCGGTGATCGCACTCAGCTACGTGTTCATCAAGTACGGCGGCGACTACAGTACAGAGTGAAACGGCGGCGTCGGGCACAGAAGGGTCACGACAGGTGGCGGACGAACCAGTCGGCCGCGAGTTCGGCGACCGATTCGAGTTCGCCCGACCCCTCGAACAGGTGGCCCGCGCCTTCGATCACTTCGAGGTCTTTCTGGCAGGTCAGCGACTCGAAGGCGGTCCGGTTCAGTTCGAGGACCTTCGTGTCCGAGCCACCGACGACGAACAGCGTCGCCGCGGCCACGTCGGTGAGCGACTCGGTCGCGAGGTCGACGCGACCGCCCCGGGAGACGACAGCCTCGATCGCTGTCCCCTCCCGGGCGGCCGCGCGCAGGGCTGCTGCCGCCCCGGTACTGGACCCGAAGTAACCCAGTGCGAGTCCGTCGATGGTCTCGACCGTCCTGACCCACTCGGTCGCCGCCAGCAAGCGCTCTGTCAGGAGTTCGATGTCGAAGCGGGTCTCGTAGGCCTCGTCTTCGGCTTCCGTGAGGAGATCGAACAGGAGTGTGCCCAGTCCGTGCTCGCGAAGCACTTCCGCGACGAACCTGTTTCGGGGACTCCGTCGGGAACTCCCGCTGCCGTGGGCAAAGAGGACGAGACCGGTAGCGTTGGCCGGTACACGAAGGTTGCCATCGAGTTCGACGCCGTCGACGGGGATGGTCACCCGAGTCTCGGTGCGCGTACTCATGTGCTGGCGAACGAAGGCGACCCTCGTCACCGTTGTGTTCGGTCGGTTGCGGGGTACTGACCAGCCACGGCGCGAGCGCCTTCGTGACACCGGACGGCCACCAGCATCCGTTCGTACCCGGCAGGTCTTAGACGTTCAGTCGCTCCGTCAACTGGTCGGCGACGCCCGACAGCGTGGCCGCCCCGAAGAGCGCGACGAGAAGGCCCCCGAGCGTGTTGTAGAAGAGGTCGAGGACGGTGTCATCGAGACCGTACTGCGTGAGCACGGCGCTCGCACCGACGAGCGTGGAGACGACGCCGATGTAGAACTCGATGAGTTCCCAGATGACGCCGAAGGCGAGGACGAACAGGAGCATGAACGCAAACAGGAAGGCGGGTGGCATGTAGATGAACTCGGTGTGCTGGTCGAGCGCGCGCACGATGGCGTACGCGACGCCGGCGACCAGCGACGAGGAGAGTGCGTGGGTCATGTGGTCCCACCACCACGTCGCCCGGTACGGACTGAGGAAATCGAGCGAGGGCAGTGGCACGGTCCCGAAGGCGTGGAGGAACATCGCGACGGTGATCCAGAGGGTGAGACCGACACTCAACGTGAACTTGAAGTTCCGTTCGAGCAACGCGGGGAGGAGGGTGACGCCGAGTCCGACGGCGGCGTTCATCGCGATACCCATGTTACGCTGCCAGATGCCGAGCACCAGAATCCCGACCATCACGACCTGCAGGACGTGGACGAGCTGTCCCTGCCGTCGCGGCGTCAGGCCGACCCGGCGGGCGAAACTCATCGGTCGGTCACCCCCGTGGCGTCACGGTCGCGGTTCGCCCGGAGTTGGCGGCCGAAGTACCAGCGAAAGACCAGCGCAGCGACGAGGCTCGCGACCAGCGACGCCGTGAACACGAGCATTAGCTGGTCGTTGGTCTCGACGAAGGCGGTGCCGAGATAGCGTGCGGAGGTGGCAGCACCGAGCGTCCAGAGACCGGCAGTGCCGAGCGTCGCGATGACGACGAACCCGATGGCGAAGTTCGGCGTCATCCGCACGCTCGTGGTCAACTGCAGCGTGACGACGACGAGGATCGACAGCGCCGCGATGCTGATCGCGAAGATCAGGTCGCCGAGGAAAGAGGCCCCAAAGCCGGTCAGCAGTGACGCCGTGGCGAGGAGGAGAAACGGCCAGGGGACGGTCCACGTCCAGGAGCGAGCGACCAGTGCCGGGACGACGGCGACGACCGTGGCGACGCCAGCGATCCCCATCACCACGAGCGACCCGAACAGGAAATGCACCACCGCGGTCGCTGCGAGCAGAGCGGTCAACAGCCACGACAGTGCGGCGTTGATCCGGCTATCGCGAACAAACCATTCTTGCGGGAGTGAGGAACTCATGTGTGCTGTAGGCCTCCGATTGTCGCGGGCCAGCCACCGGCCGTGACTGCGCGAACGTACACACTCTCACATCTGTAGCTTCTTTAACATTACTGACGTGGGCGGCGACGAGCGTCTCGCCGTCGGCCCGTCGTTCGACGGTGCGAAGTCCGTTTTCGGCGGTGAGGGCCTGTCTCTCTCGCGTGTCACGGGCGACGGGACGGTCTGGATCCAGTCCAGAAGTCAGGGTGCGTTCCTCTCGTAGCTGCTCCCGAAGCTGCCGGTCCAGACAGCCTGAACGCCGCTGGTGGCGAGCGAGTCGTCGATGTGACAATTCGGGACGTAGCCGAGAACAGAGGCGGCCACAACACGGCAATATCGGACCGTCCCAGTAGACCTCTCTTGGAGTGAAACAGTCATAGCGGGTGACAGAGCCGAAACTTCGCTTAACTCCGTGCCGGTCGACGACCCGGATATGGTACACTGGAAAGCAGTACTGTACGGCATCGTCACGGCGCTCGTCCTCGGTCTCGTCAGTGGGCTTGGTCTCCCGTTCACCGACGCCACACTCCCGGCCCTCGGTGCGGGGGTGACCGGTCTCATCGCCGGCGGTGTCGCCGGATACGTCGCGGGCGGTGGGTTCGGTAGCGGGGCGCTTCACGGCTTCCTCGCGACGAGCATCGGCGGCCTCCTCGTGGGGCTAGTCCTGCTCGTCCTCGGCACGCTCGCGGCCGGCATCTTCGGGTTCGGCGCTGCCGTGCTGTTCCTGACCATCGTCGCCGCACACGGCATTCCCGGCGCGATCGGTGGTATCATCGGCGCCGTCGTGGCACCAGAGGAGCGACCCGCCGGTCGACCGGCAGCCTGAGCGTGTCGGCCACTCGACGTTTGCTCGAAGTTCCCTGTTTCCAGTCACGGATGGGGAGTAAACGGCCAGTATTCGTCGATCTACCGGGTTAAGGCGACGGTCACGCCCGTCCGGCGCCGTGGTTCGGTCGTCCTACCCGTTCGGGCCGTCCCCAGTCGCGACGAGGCGCGGGCAGATGGGATCGCTTAATATTCTGTGGCCGTGAGTACGCGGTAGTTAGCATGACCGTGTGGACAGCCACAGAGAGATGGGTGACAGACCGACGGCCAACGGGTCGCTCGGACAGCGAGTCGCAGTGTGACAGTTACGGAGCGTGGGGACACTGATGTATCAGACACCGACCGTCGCGCGCCTCGCGGGCGCGCTGTCCCTGTTCGTGATCCTCGCGGCCTGGGGGCTAGTGTTTCTCGTCGTGGCCGGAGAGACCACCGTCACGACGTGGGCACTGGGTCTCGCGTCGCTATTTCCGGGTAGCGCGCTCTTACTCAGTGCCGTCGGCGCGCGATTCCCCCGGTCCGGAAAGGAGTACGCGGTCGGACTGGTGGTGGGCGTCGTCGGTCTCTCGGTGGCGTACATCGGCGTCGCCGCCACCGACTACTCGCTGGTCGGCGCCGTCGCGGCGTTCGGTCCGGTCGAACTCGTCGCCGCTGCGCTCGGCTTCGGTCTCGTCGTGGGAACGCTCACACTCGTCGACCGCCACTACGTCGAACACCCGCCCTCGGCCGCGCTGCTAGAGGCGCGCTACCTCGACGAACCAATCAGCGACGACTGATCGGTCGCCGACGGGCGACGGCACTCGACGACTGCCGATCAGGTGACCGGCTGGCTGACCTCTTCTGGCTCTTCCGGGCCGTACATGCCGCCGAGGAACCCCCCGACGGTCGCTGGGATCGCACCGAGGACGACGAACACGAGGACTGCGATGCCCGCGCCAATCGTCGCCAGCAGACCACCGAGCGACAGTTCGACGATGGAGACCGCGAGTCCCAGCACGACGAGGAGCACCACGGCGAGCAGCGCCCCGATCGACCCCGCGAGGAAGCCGTTCCACGCGCCGTTCGTCCGACCACTCTGCGCGTAGTAGCCCGCAGCGTAGCCACCGACGAGTGCAGCGACCGTCCCGCCGATTAACGCGAGTTCCGGGACGGCCGCACTCACGACGTTGATCAGGAAGATGATCGCGAATCCGATCACGACCGCTCGCCAGTTGGTGTCTACCATGGCATCGACAGTTCCCGCGCCGATAAAGTAATCGTAGTGTCGTGTTTTGCACCACAAAGTGGTGTTTGGTTGCTGCTACCGGAGCGATTGCTGCCAGCCACGGCCGAAGCGACCACCGGTCGGGCACTGGTCGCCTGTGCGAGACCGGAGACGCCTCACCCCGAGCGTCCGCTCTCAATGGCCCACCGAGCGGGCGACAGATCGGCCCCAGGCTACGGTCGGCACTCGCCTGGCAATCGCGAGGACCGTCGGCAGCGAACTGGTCCCTATGGCGCTTCGACGATCACGACCTCGCAGTCGGCCTGCTCGGCGACGGTGCGCCCGACCCCGGAGAAGTGCGTGTCGTGATCGCCGTGCTCGCCGACGACGATGGTGTCCGCATCGACGGTGTCGGCGTACGCGAGGATGATCTCGTGGGGCACGCCGTGGCGGGTGTCGCCCTCGACGAACACGTCGTGTTCGGCGGCCAGTGAGGCCACGTCCGCGACTGTCATCGATGCGTGATCCTCCGCGTAGATGGTCGCCAGTTCCGCGGAGCCAAGCGCCGGGTCGTCGAACTTTCGCTCGTCGACGACACAGACGACGTGCAGGGTCGCGTCCTCGTCGGCCGCGATTTGGATCGCGTGTTCGGCCGCGTGGCGTGCGTACTCACTACCGTCGGTGGCGAGCAGGATCGTCTCCATACACGGTCGTCGCCCGACGGGACCTAATAGTTTACCACAGTGAATTACCATCGGGAGTGAACGATAACACAGTACAAAGCGAGGGGGTACGTGACGACCCACCGATCGTGAGACGACTCCGTGCCGTTCTCAGAGCGTCGACGCGAGGCGAATCTCGTCGTCGGTGACTGCCTCGATGGCCTCCGCTTGCAGGGGGAATCCCTCGTCCGCGTCGGACTCCTCCCAGCCGAGTGTCGTCTTGAGTTTCGTCGTGAGATTGGGGTCGGGATCGACGTATGCAGTGCCGTACCTGACGTTCGTGACGATGCCGACATCGTCACCGTGCTGATCGACGACCGTCTTTCCGACATCGTCGTCGGTGATCTGGGCTGTTGCCATTGCACGCAAGCATACCGGTGCTGGCCGGGAGAGTCACCGGCCTGCGTGTGCGACCCCTTTTTACGTGGTGTCGTGACCGGCCCCTTCGGACCGTCGCGGCTGCGTACACACCGATCGGCCTCGGCTGGCGAGTGCAAGCCAAACGATGAGTGGCGAGCATCACGAACGATGTCTCGTGGCCCTCACGCACCGTCGCCGACGCGAGCGAAAACGGACAGCCAGTCGATCCACGCGAACGGAGGGGGCACGATGCTGAACGGCGTCGCCGCCGTCCCCGCACAGCTACCGGGCAGTGGCCTGCTCTCGCTGGCGATCGTGTTCTTCGTCCTCGCGATCGTCGCCGCCATCGCGGGCTTCAGAGGGATCGCCGGTCTCAGCATGGAAGTCGCGCGCGTGCTCGTGCTCGTCTTCATCGTCCTCGCCATCCTCGCGCTCTTGCTGTAGGCACCGACCAGAGTAGTGCTCGACGGGGAACCGCGAAACGGCTTCGCGACAGATCGGAATTTGCACCCCAGAAATCCACTCCCCAGTGATGGAGGGGTGTTGATGAACGTAGAATCTGTTTTCTAGCCCCATATATCCTCAAATGGACCTATCATTTCATCTTTGGCAACATATTGGCAGTATAAATTTTAGTATCAACCGAATCGGTGGCTGTTAAGTGTTAATCGAAATGGGAGAACCGTTGCCGAATCGTGCTCGATGTCTCGCCCGCGCTACAGTGCCGAGGGGAGGACGACGGCGGAGCGGTGACTGACTCGAAATCACGTCGAATCTCGCTGACGAGTGATCGGGGCGTTCCCTGCGACAACGGCTATGACCTACGGTACCGTACCACGAACTGCGGACGCGGTCACGAGGGCACACCGGACGACTCGGGACGATCCGAGCAGGATCGAACCGGGTGAGCGGCACAACTGAAGTCCGCGTAAGAGCGAGCCAAAGTGAATGCCGTGACGAGAACCGAAGCGACCCAGTATCGTGCCACCATGGTGGTACGGTGTGAAGGCCAAGTACCGGAACTCGCGGAAGCGAGGTTCGGGAATCTGGACACCCAGCACGGCCGTAGGGGTCGCGGAAAACGTCTCCGTCCGGGCCTGAATCGTGACCGCTTCTGTGCTGACGACGCGCCAGCGAACGCGCCATCGACCACGCTCACTCGCTCGTCTCGTCGTCGGTCTCGTCTGTCGCGGGTGGCTCGCGCTGGACGACCAGCACCGGGCCGACGAAGCGGTCGGCGACCTGTTTGGCGGGCATCCCGAAGACGAACGTCGACAGTGACGGGTCCGTCTCACCCATAACGATAGCGTCGAAGCCGGCAGCGACCTCGACGATTCGGTCGAGCGGGTCGTCGTCACGCTCGATACGTGTCTGTATCGCCGACTCGTCGACACCCAGTTCGGTCAGTCGCTCCGCCACCGCATCGAGGAGCGTCTCTGCGTCGGCCTCGGTCTCATCGTCGTCGACGATGTGAAACAGCGTTATCGTCGTGTCGAACTGCCCGAAGACGCCGGCGACGACGCGGGTGAGGCGGTCGACGCCGACGGTCCCACGGACCGCGACCAGTACGTCGTCGGGCGGCCCGGTCGTGTCGGGGACCAGCACCGCCAGTGCCTCGGTCTCGGTGATCGTCCGATCGATCGTCTTCTGGCCGTCGTGGGTGAACACGAGACGGCGCTCGACGGTCGCCCCGGCGTCGGTAAACAGCGCCTCGAAGTCGTCGAGACGCGTGTTGGCCTGCGTCTCGAACTGCATGCGCGCCTGCCCCGGCGCGGTCTGTTCCGGGATGACGTGGTAGCCAAGCACGACGACGTGAGCGTTCGCGAGCAGTGCGGGGATGCCCTCCGGGATCGACTCGCCGGCGAGGACTCGAACCGGGACGAGGACGGTGGGACGGTCGCTGTCGGTCGGTCGCTCAGTCATCTCAGAGCGCCCCCCTGAGCGAGACATCGGTGGCGTAGTAGCGATACCAGCCATACGACAGCGCCATCACGACGACACCGATCGCGATCGATGCCTCGCGCATGAACGCGATCAGCGCCACGCTCGCGACGGCACCGATCCCCGGAACGAGCGGCGAGGCCGGCATCCGGTACGTCGGTTCGTACCACGCCGGGTCTCGGCGGCGCAACACGATGGCCGTCACACAGAGCAGGGCGTACATCACCAGATGGAGAAAGGACGCCACCTCGGCGAGGAGTTCGACCTGTCCCGTCGCCACGAGCACGACGATCGGTCCGCCGGCCGCGAGCAAGGCGACATGGGGCGTGCCATAGCGGAGATTGATGCGGCTCGCTGCCCGGGGCAGCAAGGCGTCACGACTCAGGGCGTACACCGCCCGCGAGGCACTCAGGATCGAGGCGTTGGCGCTCGAAAACGTCGCCAGCAAGCCAGCAAGCAGGATCGCAATCGCCCCCGGTGCCCCGAGGAAGTCACGCGCGACCTCGACCATCGCCGTCTCGCCGAACTGACCGAGACGGTCCGCACCGAACGCGCTCGTGGCGACGAAGATGGTCACGACGTAGAACACCGTGACGATGACGACAGAACCGACCATCGCCAGCGGGAGATTGCGACTCGGCTGGGTGATCTCGCCGGCGACGGTCGCGACCTGCGCGAAGCCCAGATACGACGTGAACACGAGCGCGGCCGTCGTCAACACCGCCACCTGTCCACGCGAAAAGAACGATTCGGGAACGGCCGTCCGGCCGAAGACACCGACGGCGTCGAGAACGCCGTAAGAGAGGAAGCCCGTCAGGACGACGAGCAAGATGGCGACGACGACGTTCTGAATCTTCGCGGTGTTCTCGGTACCGCCGATACTCAGCGCCGTCAGTGCCACGGCGAACACCAGCCCGATGGCGACGACGGGATCGAAACCGAGCGTGACACCGAGTTCGGTGAGCACCGCCGTCGCGTAGTGGCCCAGACCGACCAGATAGAACGCGGCGGCAAAGACCAGTCCCAGCCAGAGACTCAGCCCGACGATGGCACCGATGCCCGTCCCGAGCCCGCGCGAGACGAAGTAGTACCCGCCGCCACTGCGGGGCATCGCCGTCGCCAGCTCCGAGGTCGGGAGTGCGACCAGGAGCGCAACGACGCCACCGATAGCGAAGGAGAGTGTCGCCGCCAGTCCGGCGTTCTCGGCAGCCAACCCCGGAAAGACGAAGATACCCGCGCCGATCATCGTCCCGACACCGATCGCCAGTCCCCCCGAGAGACCGATCGTCCGTTCGAGCGTCACCTCGTCGTCGTGGACCGTCGTCTCCTCGGTGACCGCTTCCGGTTCGGACGCCGGCGTCTCGCCGTCGACGTTCTGACCCGACGGTGTCGTCGCCACGGGCTGATCCTCCATGTCATACAGTTGTCGGACCGGGTGAATAAAACCGACGCCGTGAGCGATCAGGGACCCTTACGCCGCCTCCGACTCCTGATACCCCCCGGCGTCGACGACCTGAAAGAGCTTCCCCCAGTTCTCGTCGCTCTCGCTCTCGGGCAGTTGATTGCGCAGGTCCTGCATGTCCGACGGCGGGACGACAGACGCGACCAGATCCACGATGACCTGCGAGTGGTAGGCCGCCTCCGAGCGCTCGGCTTGCTCGATGTCGGCGACGCGCGTGACGAACTCGCTCCAGTCGAAGCGCTGACCGTGCTCGTGGACGCCGCCGGTCATGTACCACTTGATCTCCATCGGGAGCGAGGCGGCGAGATCCTCGGCCGCGTCCGCGGGGATTCGCTGGCCGAGCGTCGACAGCGTCGCCCGGATCGCCCGCACTGCCTCTCCGGTGCCCGGGAGTTCGAGGCGGTGCTGTACCGTGCCGGTGAATTCGTCGAAGTCCATTGCTGTCCACGGACGGGCGTACTGGACACACATAAGTACGAACTCGTTGTCGTCGGTAAGGCGGCGATACTCGGCGCGGGCGTCACTCGTCGATCGCGACGCGGAGTTCAGGGAAGTACCGGCCGTGAAAGTCGAACGGGATCGCGTGGGGCACGGTGACGCGAGCGCGCTCCTCGAATGTCTCTCCGTCGAGGACGAGCAGTCGTGATCGGTCGGCGTCGACATCGAGGGTGACCGTCAGGACGACGCCCGTGTCTTCTGCGTCGCCGTCCGGTGCGGGGACGAAGATCGGTTCGCCGAAGTAGTCCCCACCGTCGTCGAAGGTCTGGACCGCCCGCGCCTGCGTGTCGAGTTTGAGCACGCGCCGTGCCCACTCGGTGACCGGTGTGTCCATCCCCATCGCGTACACGTACCGGTGCGGGCGACACCAGCGCGCCGGGGAGACCGTCGGCAACGCACACCCATCCGCGTAGCGCATCTCGCGGGACACCGTCGCGTCGCCGGTCCCGTAGCGACTCACGGTGTCGGACGGATCGAGCGACACGGTGAAGCGTTCGACGCGGCCGACGATCGCACCCATCTCGCCGGCCCGTAGCTGGTCGAGATACAGCGAGTCGATCGTCGTCGCGTCGGGCACCGTTTCCAGATCGAAGACGATCTCGGTCCCGTCGGCCCGCTCGAAGGCGTTGATGTGATGAAAGCCAAAGACCGCGTCGGTGACGGGGTCTGCGACCACCGACCCGGTCGTCCGGTCGAGGACCACGATACGGGTCCCGCGGTCTGGCTCCCACTCGAACTGTTCGATAAAGGGTGCCTGTCGCCCCGGCCTGAGAAAGCGCAGCGGGTCGAGTCGAAGCGGGAACTCCGTCAGGACGACGTACTGGGGCGTCAGCGCGAAGCTATGCATGTACGCCGGCCGGTCGGTGTCGACGCTGCCGACGTGTCGGCGCTCGCCCGCTGGTGTCGTCGCGTGGACGTGGTACTGGCTCGTCCGGCCGAACTCGGTGTCGACACCGACGAGAACGCCCGTCGCCGGGTCGCGCTTGTAGTGGGCACAGGATAGCTGTCCCGAGGGCACGCCGTCGTCGGCGTCGACGTGGCCCGTCGTCGCGAGCGAACTCGGATCGAACCGGACTTTTCGCGGCGATTCGGTCAGTGCGACGTAGTCGTCGCCGATCCGCTCGGCGACGATGTTCGTGTTGTCGTAGGGCGCCGTGAGGAAGGTCGCGAGTCGCGACCGGAGTGTCGTCTCCCCCGTCGCGAATCCGCCCTCGAACTCGCCGTCGCGAGCGGCCTCGTAGGCGTCCGTCCGCAGGAACCGATTCCGGTAGTGGACGGCGTCCCCCTCGCCCGTGCCAGCACGCGCCCCCGGATCGAACGTGAACCGGAAGAGCATCGCGAATCCGTCGAACCAGTGGTCGACGCGACTACCACCGGGAACGGAGAACGCTCCCGGACCGTTGCGGATGAGGGTGCCGTCGAGCCACGCGGGGAGGCTGCCGTCCACGTCGAGTGTCGCGGTCGTCTCCTCGTGCAGCGAGTGGAAGCCGGGGTGAGACGCCATGCGAGCGTCGAGGGCCGGAGCGACCTAATGAGTGATGCCAACGACGACCGAAATAGTCTCCCGCGACTGCTCCGTAGGAGCGAGTATGGGATCGTTTCAGACCCACCTCGTCAACGGTATCGTCTCGCTCGTGATCAGCGTCGGTGTCACCGTAGCCGCGGCCGACGACGACGACGGCCCGTGGGGACTCGGTGAGATGGCGCTCGCCGTCGCCGTCTCCTCGTTCCTCTCGGGCTTTTTCACCAGCTACTTCGCGAAGTGAGCGGTCGATAGATGAACCACGACCGCATCCACGCACGCAAGCCCAGCCACCACGTCGACCGGTGGACCGTCGGAACGATCGAATCGGTCGACGAACGGGACGGCCACTGCGTCGTCACCGTCCGACCAGCAGACGGTGCGCCGGTCGAACTCACCGTCACCCTCGCGATTCGGGACCTGTTCCTCGATCGACTCGATCTCGACGGTGAATCACCGGTCGGCGAACGGGTCTGGTATCGCAAGCGCGGCGGGTGATACGGACGGTTGTAGCGATGTACCGGTGAGCGTCGCCATGGGGGAGACGCTCACCGGTACGCAACGACAACGTTCCGTATGAGACGATCGTCACTGGACGGCGCGTGTGCATCGATACCACACAGACGCCACCGGAGAACGAGTCAGTGTACGTGTCGTGGCTGTGAGACAGTGGCCCCGCAGGGTGGGACAGGCCACGTCGCAGGCAGTGAAGAACGCCGTTCCACGGACTCGCAGTTGCACGCACATTTATCATTATTTACCACAATTGTTAGGGCATGCCAGGCGGTAGCGACATGACCCTGCATCAGTTCCTGTGGCGCGCGGAAAACATCTTTACCGACCAGGAAATCGTCTCTCGGACACACGAGGGCATCCATCGGTACACCTTCGGCGAGTACGGCGACCGCGTCCGGAAGCTTGCGAGCGTCCTCGACCGGCGCGGCTACGGCGAGGGCGATCGGATCGCGACCTTCGCGTGGAACAACCACTGGCACCACGAACTGTACTACGGCGTGCCCTGTCAGGGTGCCCAGCTCCACATGATCAACATCCTCCTGCCGGACACGCACGTCCAGCACCTCGTCTCCGACGCCGAGGACAAGCTGCTCGTCGTCGACCCGACCATGCTTTCGGCTCTCGAAGCGGCCTACGACGAGGACGCCTTCGAGAGCGTCGAGCTGTTCGTCGTCATGGGCGACACCGTCCCCGAGACCGACCTCGATCCGGTCACGGACTACGAGTCGTTCATCGACGGCGGCGATCCCGACTACGAGTTCCCCGACGTGAGCGAGGACCAGCCCGCGGGAATGTGTTACACCTCGGGGACGACCGGACTCCCCAAAGGCGTCGAATACACCCACAAGATGTACTGGGCGCACACGATGGGGCTGCTCACCGGCGAAGTCGGACTCACCGCGCGAGACACCGCGATGACGGTCGTGCCGATGTTCCACGTCTCGGGCTGGGGTCGTCCGTTCGCGACGCTCGCCGCCGGGTCCAAGCAGGTGCTGCCCGGACCCAACCCCGATCCGTCGGATCTGGCCGACCTCGTCGAGAACGAGGGCGTCACCCAGAGTGCGGCCGTCCCGACGGTGTGGCGCGGACTCCTCCAGTACGCTGAAGAAGCCGACCCGGATCTCGACTCGCTCGAATACGTCCTCTCTGGCGGGTCGGCGACGCCGAAAGCGCTCATCGAACAGTACCGCGAGACACTCGGCATCGAACTGGTCTCGGGCTACGGGATGACCGAGACGACGCCGATCACCCACATCGCGGAGACGATCCCCGAGAACGTCGACGCAGAGGGCGACGAACGGACTGCGATTCGCGCCCACGCCGGCCTCCCCAAGCCCGGCGTCCAGCAGAAGGTCGTCGACGAAGACGGCGAGGAAGTGCCGTGGGACGGCGAATCGCTCGGCGAACTCCTGATGAAGGGGCCGTGGGTGACGACGGAGTATTTCAACGCGCCCGAGAAGAACCGCGAGGCGATCACCGAGGACGGGTGGCTGAGAACCGGCGACATCGCACGGGTCACGGAGAACGGCTACACCGACGTGGTCGACCGCCTCGACGACCTCGTCAAGAGCGGCGGCGAGTGGATCTCGAGCGTCGAAATCGAGAACCGGCTGATGGGCCACGACTCCGTCGTCGAAGCCGCCGTCGTCCCGGTCGAGCACCCGACGTGGGACGAGCGACCCGCCGCGTTCGTCGTCGTCGAAGACGGGGTCGAGGCCAACGACGCACTGCGCGAGACGCTCAGGGAGTACGTCGCCGCAGAGTACCCCTCGTGGTGGGTGCCCGACGTGATCGAGACCATCCCCGAAGTGCCCAAGGGTGCGACGGGCAAGTTCTCGAAGAACGATCTCGAATCACAGTACGTCGACGACGACGTTCGAGCACGAGTCCGGGAGAACGCGCCCGGCGAACGCTGACCGGAGACTGGCTCGTCTGTCCGGCCCGCCGGACGGCGCAAGGGGTGGTCTCGTCCGTCGTCGGGTCCGAGCGAACGACGCGGAGTCCGTCGATCAGTCCTCGCCGTCGACTCGCCGCTGAATCCCTACCCAGTTGCTCACCGATCCGTCCGGCCCTTCGACCGGGACCAGCGAAACGCGGTTTCTGAACGGTGTTCCGTCCGCACGATAGTTCTGCAGTTCGACCGTCACTGGCTCCCAGATGTCGGTCGCTTCCCGCAGATCGGCGACCGGCGCAGTTTCGGTGTCTGGCCCCTGCAACAGCCGCGGGTTCGCACCGAGTACGTCTTCGAGGTCGTAGCCCGTTAGCTCGCGAAAGGTTCGGTTGACGTACCGAATCGGGTTGTCCTGATACGCCGGCCCCGAGAGGGTCAGCCCCACCGGCGCGTCGTCGAGGAGCCAGAGCCGCCAGACCAGTTCCCGGGTCCACGGATCGAGTGCGCCGACGTTCGGCCGCCCCGCCGGCCCCTCGAAGGCGTCGACGCCATCCTCGAAGGCCCCAATCCGAGCGTCGAGGTCGTAATCGGTGACGAGGGCGGGAAACCGATCCCGGAAGCCCGACCGATCGCGGGCGAGACACGCAGCGAGAGCAGATCGCAACGACATAGGCGGAGTTTCGACCCGTCGCTCAAGCACCTGTCGTCTTCGGACGCTGGAGCGCGTCGAACGCATCGTCCCGAGAGGGAGACCACCTCTCTCGTTCACAGATTAATGCGAGGAATAAAATCTGAAACTTTAAATAAGATCTCGCCTCCACGATACCCCATGCTTACCGAGGGGGAGACGGAGACGAACGCGCCGACGGTGCCGGCTCCGGTCGCACCGGACGATCCCGACGCCTGGTACGCGCCCGATGTGCGCGAACAGGACGAGATCTATCCCGGCGTCGTCGTCACTGTCACCGAGACCGACCGGCGTTTTGCCTACGACGTGCGCGAGCCACCGCTCTCGAACGCCGACGCGGACGCACTCGATACGGTCGAAACGTACTTCGCCGACGCACACGCCGACCGCCCGCGAACGCGAGAGGGAGCCATCGAGCGCGTCGAGCGCGGACTGGACGAGAAACACGAGCGTGTGATCGATCGGCTTGTCGACTGCTCGCGTGCGGCCCGCCGACGGCTGGACTATCACGCGCTGTGCTCGCTTGCCTGCCTCGGTGAACTGACACCGTACGCGCTGGACGACCGCATCGACGTGGCCGACGTTGGCGAGGACTGTGTCCGCATCCACACCGACGACTTCGCGCCCGCCACGACCGACCTCGAACCCGACACCGAGTTTCTGGATCGCTTCGCCAGTGAACGCCTCGAACAGCACACCGTCTCGTTCCACGAGTTCGAGGTGCCGGTGATCGTCTACCGCGAGAACGTGCTTGGCGACGACCCGTTCAACACCAAGTACGCCGTCCGCGAACCCGACCTGCTGCCCGGCGACGAAGCACTGATCGAGGACTGCAAGACCCGTGTCTGGGAGGCCAGCATCGATGGGGTGCTGGAGGACGAAGTCGCGTTCGTCCGCGACCGGGCGACGACGTTGCTCTCCCGACAGCTGACGATCCGCAACACGCGGGCCTGGCTCGATGCCGCACGCTACCGATTGCGGACAGCACTGGCCGAGTACGACCTGACCGTCCCGCCGGTCGACCATCGGTTCGCCGAGGACCGACTGCAAGACCTGTTGTACTACGTCCTGCGCGATCTGGTGGGCTATGGCAAACTGACGATTCCGGTTCGGGATCCGACACTGGAGGACATCGAGGCCAACCGCGTCGACGAGCGCATCAAGGTCGTCCCGCGCCTCGACGTGGGCCACAACGAACGCGTTCCGACGAACCTCCGCTTCGAGAGCGAACGCGCATTCGTCAACGTCGTCACCAAACTCGCCGCCGACGACGGCACCGAACTCAACGCCTCGACACCCAGCGCGAAAGTGAATCTGAGTCCCGACGGCGTCGACGAGACCATTCGGTGTGCCGTTGCCCTGCCGACGATCAGCGAGGACGGCCCACACATTTCGATCCGCAAGCAATCGCCCGATCCGCTGACCCCGGTCGATCTGGTCGAACACGACTCGCTTCCGACGGAACTGGTCGCCTTGCTGTGGATGCTGTACGAACACCACGGCGTCGTCCTGTTCTGTGGCCCGACCGGCGTCGGCAAGACGACGCTGATGAACGCCCACATGCCCTTTATCCCCTATCGGGACCGTCCCATCTCGATCGACGAAGGCTCACGCGAGGTGTTCATTCCACACGAAACGGGCGTGTCACTGACCACGCGCGACCACGAGCGCGACCATCGCCGGGTGACCATGGCCGATCTGATGACAGAGTGTAACTATCTCAATCCCGACGTGGAGGTCATCGCCGAGGTCAACACGCCCGAGAGCTTCGAGACCTTTGCCGAGACGCTGAACACGGGCCACGGACTGATCGGGACGACTCACGCCGAGGACGTGGAGACGCTGGTCAACCGCGTCATCGAGCAGGGCCTCCCACCGTATCTCTTGCAGGAGATCGACCTGCTCGTGTTCCCCCGTCGCGTCGGCGAGGACCGCTACGTCGGCGAGGTGGTCGAACTGGTCGATGAGACGACCTACCGGAACTTCGACCGCGACGCGGAACGGTGTGGCGTCGTCCGAAAAGGCGACGCGACGGTGTACTGGAACGCCGTCTGCTGGCGCGAGCAGGGTGGCGAGTACTCGTTCGCTGGCACTATGGGTGACGAGACGGGAGTCCCAGTCTCCTCGTTCGACCGACTGGCCGAGCAGACCGATCAGTCGGTCGCCGAAGTCGAAGCAACGTTCCAGCGTCGCCACCGCTACGTCCGCTATCTCGTCCAGGAAGGGATCACCGACGCCGACGAACTGTTCGCACTGCTGGCGGACTTACAGACCGACGAGGCCGCGACCGTCGAGCGACTCCACCAGCAACGCACCGAGGAGCGCAGCGGTCGCGTGGAGGGAATCGATGGCGACTGAGACTCCACGGCAACTCAACCCTGTCGACCGGGGGCTGTACGCACTGTTCGCAGGCCACGCCGACGGGTCGAGCCACGACGGCGACAGGACCCGCTACCGAGCCGCCGATCTGGACGCGAGTTTCGAACTGTACCTCGCCAGAGTGTACGGGCTGGCGTGGTCCTGTGGACTCGCGGTCGGTGTCGTACTGGTTCTGGTCACGACCGTGCTCCCGGCGACGATGCTCGCCGACGTGTTCGCGTTCTTTCAGAACGGAATTCCCGTCGTCAATCAGTTCGACTGGCCGGTCGTCCCACAGTTCGTCGGTGGTCTCGGACTCGGTCTCGTCGGCGGGACGGTCGTGCGATGGCTCGTCGTCCGCGGTGGCAGTACCTACCTCGGGTGGGTCGCCTCGGCACGGCGCAGCGACATCGAGGCGACGCTGCCGGGTGCCGTCCGGTATCTTCGAGTGCTCGCCTCGGGCGAACACGACCAGCGAGCCATGCTGCGACGGGTGGCCGATCAGGACGCCTACGGCGAGACCGCCGTGGCCTTCCAGCGCATCCTCAATCGTGCAGCCCTCACCGGCAGTCTCGACGAGGGACTCGAACACGTCGCCAGCGAGACGCCGTCCCGTGATCTGCTGGCCCCGTTCTTGCTGAAGTTCCGCGAACACGCGAACCAGAGTGCCGATGCGCTGGAGGGGTACCTCCAGATGGAGGGGCGACTGCTCTCACACGAACAGTCCCGTCGCCACGAGCGTGCGACCGGCTTCCTCGAACTGCTTGCCGAGCTGTTCGTCGTCTTGCTCGTCATGCCGGCGCTGCTCGTGTTGATCGTGACGATCATGGGCGTGCTCTCGCCCGGCCTGTCGCGACCCGTCACGACACCCGTCGGGGCGACGACCGTTCGCGGACTGCTCGTCTTTGGCAGCGCGGGCTTCGTCCTCGCTGCTGGGGCCGCCGCGTCCCTGCTCGTGACGACGATCCGACCGCGGAGTGCGAGCGCACCGGGGTACACCGCACCGGACGCGGTGACCGAACTGGTCGAGACGGCAACGCTGAACCCGGCGAGCACGGCCAGAGTCCTCGCACCGACGCTCCCCGTCGTTGCGGGTGCGCTCGTGGTGCTCGACTACCGGCCGGTGAACGTTCTCTTGCTGTCGTATGCGGCCTACGGCCTGCCAGTGGGTGTGGTCGCGGTCCGGCGGGCCAGACTCGACGACGCCAAGGACCGCGAGATTCAGGATTTCGTCCACGCAGTGTCGGGCCATGTCAGTCTCGGCCGGCCGTTCAGCGACGCCGTCGAGCGAGTCGCCCGCGAGGTCGATCTGGGCGCACTCCAGTCAGATGTCGAACAACTCGCGTTCACGCTCAGTCTGACCGCCAGCCCCGAGGGTGATGCGACCGACGGCCGGGCCGCATCGCTCGACCGGTTCGTCGAGCGGGTCGGCACGTCGATGGCCGAGCAGACCATCGGTCTCGTGGTCGGCGCGCTCGACGCCGGCAGCGACGCCGAAGACGTGTTCGAGACCCTACAGACCGAGATCGGGAGATTATACCACGAGCGCAAGGCGTTGCGGTCGTCACTGTTGGTTTACGTCGCCGTTGGCTGGACGACCGCGCTACTGGTGGTCGGTATCGTCGTCGCCGTCAACGCCTACGTCCTCGACGGTTTCGCACAGCTCTCGACGGTCTCAGGAGGTGCCGGCATCGCGATCGATCCCGACGCCGTCGACCCGCCACGGGACCGCTATCGGTTCTACGTCGTCACGCAGGCGACCATGTTGGCCTGTGGCTGGTTCGCCGGGACGGCGAGTCGAGGCCGGTACGAGGCCCTGTTGCACTCGGCGGCACTGGTGACGGTCGCTTACGTCGTCTTCACGGGAGCCGGGATGGTATGAGCGAGCGCGCCCAGTCCCACGTCGTCGGCGTCGTCATCCTGCTCGGTCTGACGGCCATCGCGATGGGCGGGCTGACGGCGACTATCGGCACCATCGTCGACGAGCAGACCGCCAGCGCCGACGCGAACCGGGTCGCGAGCGACCTCGATAGCGCGCTCCGGCCAGTCGAGACCACGGGTTACCGTGCCGGTGAGGTCACCTTTGCCAGTGGCTCGCTGGGCGTCGAGCAACGCGATCTTCGCATCCTCGATACGGGTGGCGTCGTCGCCACCGTCGCGACCGACGCACTGGTGTTCGAGAGCGAGCAGCGACACGTCGGGGCCGTCGCCGGTGCGATCGTCCGCGGACACGGCGACAGCACGTGGCTCACCGCGACACCGCCGATCACGAGCGGCCCGGACGTGCTCGTCGTCGGTGCCCAGAAGCTCAACGGCTCGGGCAGCGTGGGCGGCACGGGTGGTGTGACGACGACACTGGCGACGAACGTCAGCCACGACCGACGTGCTCTCGGCGACGGCGAGTACCGAGTCGCCATCGAGACGGCCACACCGGGTGCGTTCGAGACCTACGCCGGCGAACGCGGGCACGACGTGACGATCAACGACTTCGACGGCGACGGTGTCCCGAGCGTCGTGATCGAGTACGACGGCACCCGGACGGCGTATCTCGTCGTCCACGACATGCGACTGGAGGTGGGCCATGGATAACCGCGCGGTCACCCCCGTCGTCGAGAAGACCCTGACCATCGGCATCGTCGCGCTCTTTCTGGCCGGGATGACGACGGCGCTGTTCGGCGGTGCGGTGCCGGCCGCCCGCGACGCAGTGGGCGACTCGGTCGGCGACCGCACCCTCGCGCTCGCCACCGAGCGGGTCGAGCAGTCGATCCCGCCGAACGCGACACACGCCAGCGCTCGGACGCGGGTCGATCTGGCGTCGACGATCCGGGGAGAAGGGTACACCATCGAGACGGATGGCAAGTCGCTCGTCCTCGATCATCCAAGCGACGCCGTCGGCGGGCGCAGTCGGCTTGTCCTGCCGGAAAGCGTCACGAGTGTCACGGGATCGTGGCAAAGCGGTGCCGACACCGTGGTCGTCGTCGAGAGTACCGGCAGCGGTCTCGCAGTCGAACTCCGGGAGGACCGGCCGTGAGCGACGACGACCGCCGACAGCGCCACCGCGCACAGACCGGGCTGCCGGCGCTTGCGATCGCACTGCTCGTCGTGACGATGGTCACCGGCATCGGACTCGCGATGACCGACGGCGCGATCAGGTCGGCCGAGCGCGACCCCGGCGAGCGCCGCGTCGCCGTCTCGCTGGCCGCCGGACTCGTCGCGCCCGAGTCACCACTGACAGAGCGGGCCAACACCATCAACGAGAGTCGGCTCTCGGGCTTCGACGCGAGTCGACTCCGCGCTGCGTTTCCCGTGGCCGGTGCCAACGCTGTGAGCGTCGAACTCGACGACCAGCCACTCGCGACGACGGGGACCGTCCGCAGTGGGACGACCATTCGACGGCTGGTACTCGTCGAGACACGGACCACACAACGGCTCGAACCCACACTCGTCTGGCAGCGCCGCGTGACGCTCCCGCGACGGGGGTATCGTGCGACCTTGACGCTCTCGCCACCCGCCGGGACGAGCGTCACCACCGTTCGGACGAACGGCCGCGTCGCACTGCACGACGACAGCGGCCTCTCGGGAGACTACCAGATCCCGCTCTCACGATACGAGACGACGACGTTCCGGTTCGAGGCGAGCGGCCCGCTGCCGCGAGGGAGCGTCGAGATCGAGTACGACGCGATCGAGACCCACAAGGCAACGCTGGCGGTGACTGCCGATGGATAGAGGGCAACTCCCGGTCTCGCTGCTGGAGGCTGCACTCGGCGTCGTCGTCATCCTCGGCGTCGTGCTCGGGGTCGCGCTGGGCGTCCCAGCACCGGACACCCGCGAGCCACAACTGGACGCCTACGCCACCGACGCCACGACGATCCTCGCCAACGAACCGCCCGAGCACCAGAACGCGACCCGCCTCGCGGAGGTCGTCGCCAACGAGGACTCGTTCAAGCGCGAGCGCGGCCAGCTACGGGCACGCACCGACGCGATCCTCCCGGACAACCTCATATTCCGCATCGAGACGCCCCACGGCAGCGTCGGCTACCCCGTCCCGCGCCGGGTCGCGACCGGCCAAGCGACCGTCACCACCGTCGCGGGACCGGTGACGGTCGAGGTGTGGTACGCCTGACGGTCAGGATTCGCCAGACTCGGAGAGGAAGTGGATCGTCGGCGGCCGTTTCGAAACCGATTTCGAGTGTCGCGGGAGGTCAGTCCCAGGGGTTCGCGGCGACGGTGTGGAGAACGAGCAGTGCGGCGACAGCGAGCACGACGAGCAGTATCGCGACCGGATAGGCTTCGTCGAGACCGGCCGAGACGAACGAGTCCCAGATCTCGACGGGCATCGTCCGGGGGTAGTACGAAAGGAGCATCGTCGCGCCGAACTCGCCCAGCGACCGGGCGAAAGTAAGGGTGATCCCGGCGAGGATGCCCGGCGCGGCCAGCGGGAGCGTGACGGTTCTGACGGTCGTCCACCGGTCCTTACCGAGCGTTCGCGCGGCCTGTTCGAGCGTCCGGTCGACGCGCTCGAAGGCGGCTTTCGCCGTCACGACGACGAAGGGCGAGGCGACGAACGTCTGGGCGAGCACGACCCCGGCGAGCGAGCGGGTGAGCGGGAGACCGGCGGCGGCCGCCGTCTCGCCGACGAGCGTCTGCGGGCCGACGACGGTAAGCAGGACGACGCCGCCGACGGTCGGGGGCAAGACGAGCGGGAGGACCACGGCGGCGAGGACGACGGTCGTCCATCGTGTTCTCGCACGCGCGAGCCAGTAGGCCAGTGGCAGGCCCAGCACCGTCGACAGCACCGTCGTGATCGTCGCCGAGAGCAGCGAGGTCCCCGCCGCCCGCTGGACCGTGGGATCGGCCAGTCGACCGGCGACTTCGCCCGGCGACGCCGACAGGACGAGCGACGCGAGCGGCGCGACGTAGTAGACGATCAGGAGCGCGCCAAGCGCCAGCGAGACCGTCAGCCAGTCGAGGGAAGGGAGTCGGCGAGTGCGGGGCCGTGTCGTGCGCTCCGTCGCCATCGGTCAAGTCGCCTCCGGGGTGGTCGACGCACTAACGGCGTCCCTGACCGGGTCGGGCACTGTCCCCTCGAAGCGGGGAAACTGCCCACGACGGAGGAAGCCGCTGTCGGCGAGATACTCGCCGGTGGTCAGCGCCGCGAACACCGACCGTGCGGCGTCGCTGGACGTACGCAACGTCGCACCGTAGCTGATCGGACTGCCGCGAATCCGTCGGCCGCTGGGCAGTTCGTAGGCAACGGTGTCGTACCAGTCCGTCGCGTAGGCGGGATCGCTGAGGTCGATCTGGGCCGGGAGAGAGACGTAGTCGTAGTCGCGCTCGACGGCCATGTTCCGGTAGGCGACGGCGGCGTCGATCGAGCCGGTCTCGAACTGACCGAGCAGGGCCGTCTCGGGGTAGACCTGCTCGCGCCTCGGGACTCGCTCGCGAAGGTTCGTAGCGTCGTCGTAGTACCGCGAGGCGAGGGCGAGCGTGAACAGCGCCCGGTAGCCGAGCGGGTCCTGCTCGGGGTCGGTCCGGCCGAGGGAGACAGTCTCGTCGAGGAGTGGCTCGTACCACCGCTCCGGGCCGGCCGCGGCGATGCGCTCGCCACCGTCGGTCTCGGCGTTGTACGCGAGGACGACGGCGTTGCTCGTAAAGACCGAGTACCACGGCGGCGAGAGCGGGCCGGCGAAGAGCGCGGTGTCGGCGACGGCGACGATGTCGGGGTCGCGCTGACCCTCGGCGAGCAGGCGCGCGACGGTCCCCGAGCCGTGGGCCTCGATCTGTACTGGTACGTCGACCGCTGGCCCCAGGCCGTGTTCGAGCGCGTGCTGGAGGCTCCCCGCAGCGAGGATCGTGACCGGCGAGCGTCCACTGTTCGTGTCGGTCCCACCGGTGAGACAGCCAGCAAGCGCGCCAGCCCCGGCGACGCCGGCCGTGCGCAGGAACGCTCGACGCGAGCAGTCATCCCTGCACCGGCGTTGTTTCGACATAGACACAACCGCGTTGTATCTATCGGGGCATAACCGTTTTGCTCGTCGCCCGAGAGTGGGCGGTATGGACCTCGACGCGGACTTCGACGCCCGACTGGACAGCGAGGGAGTGGAAGTGACCGAACGCGACGTGGCGCTCCTGCGAGCGGTCGACGAACACGGCTCGCTCAACGCCGCGGCGAGTGCGCTCGGGCGATCCTACTCGCGGTCCCAGCGGCGCGTGGTCGAACTCGAAGACGCGGTCGGCCGACTGGTCGAGCGCCAGCGCGGTGGGTCGGGCGGTGGCGGGAGCTCGCTCACCGAAACGGCCGAAGCGCTACTCGCGGAGTTCGACCGCCTCGAAACGGCGTTCACGGGCGTGACCGAGGTCGCAGAGACGGTACTGCGGGGAACGATCGTCGAGCGAGACGGGGAACTCGGGACCGTCGAGACGGCGGCCGGGCGCGTCCGTGCCATCGTGCCCCCGGAAGGCGAGGACGACGGCGACGACGAGGTCAGCCTCACGGTTCGAGCGGACGCGATCACGCTGCACGCGCCGGGCAGCGTCCCCGAATCGAAGACGAGCGCGCGGAATCACTTCGAGGGAACGGTCCGCGATGTCGAACTGGGTGCTGCCGTCGCCCGCGTGACGGTCGACGTGGGTGCCGACACCGACCTGACGGTGCTGGTGACACAGACGAGCGTCGACACGCTGGCGCTGGCCCCCGGCGACACCGTCAGCGCATCGTTCAAGGCGACCGCGACGCGTGCCTCGCCGACCCGGTCGCATTGAGAACGCCACGGCTTCGGAGCGTACGCGAGCGCCAGACACATGACCGTCGAAACCAATATAGAACGATGACAGACCCAACAGTTCTCGTCGTCGGCGGCGGCGCGACCGGCGTGGGTATCGCGCGTGATCTGGCGCTGCGGGGCGTCGACGTGACGCTGGCCGAACGCGGCGGTCTCGGCAGCGGGACCTCCGGTCGGTCCCACGGACTCCTGCACAGCGGCGCGCGCTACGCCGAAGCCGACCGGACCGGTGCCGAGGAGTGTATCGCGGAGAATCAGATCCTCCGCTCGATCGCGGGCGAGTGCATCCGCGACACCGGCGGTCTGTTCGTCCAGTTACCGGACGACGATCCCGACTACTTCGAGGCGAAACTGGCGGCCTGCGAGGCCGTTGGCATCGAGACCGAACTGCTCGACGCCGAGCAGGCCCGCGAGCGCGTGCCCGACCTCACTCCCGACGTCGAGCGAGCGTTCTGGGTCCCCGACGCCGTCATCTATCCGTCGCGACTCGTCGCGGCCAACGCCGTCGACGCCGAGGCACACGGCGCGAGGGTCCACCCGCACGCGCCGCTGACAGACCTCACCGTCACGGACGGCGCGGTCGAATCGGCGCGACTCGGCGGGAGCGTCGACGCGACGCTCGAACCGGAGTACGTCGTCAACGCGGCCGGTGCGTGGGCCGGCGAGGTCGCGGCGCTGGCGGGCGTCGACGTGTCGATGGCCCCCGCTCGCGGCGTGATGGTCTCCGTCGAGTACGACGACCAGATCCCGGTCCTGAATCGCTGTCGGGACCCGGACGACGGGGACATCGTGGTGCCACACGAGACGGAAGCAGTGCTGGGGACGACCAGCGTGCCCGTCACCGATCCCGACGAGTACGAACGGGCCGAGTGGGAGGTCGAGCGATCGATCGAGGAGTGTGGGGCGATGCTCCCGCCAGTCGCCGACGCACCGGAAGTCCGGCGCTGGTGGGGCGTGCGCCCGCTGTACGCACCCGACGAGGGCGACGGCGACCGCCGGGGTATCTCGCGTGGCTTCTTCCGCCTCGACCACGCCGACGACGGCGTCGCGAACATGGTCAGTGTCGTCGGCGGAAAGCTGACGACCTACCGCCAGATGGCCGAGGCGACGACCGATCTCGTCTGTGAGCGACTCGGCATCGACGCGACGTGTACGACGGCGGAAGCGTCGTTACCGGGAGTCGACGACCCGGCCACGCTCGACGAGTACGTCGCACGCTACGACGGACAGGGACCGACCGACGCCGACGTGGTCGCCGGAACAGATCGGTAGCACTCGACCGTCACCCCCACACACGAACGACTTAATAACTTCTGTCCCCTGAGTGTGGACACAATGATGTTGCCGACCCACGCCCTGAGCGGGATGGTGCTCGGGCTGGCGGTCAGTGCCGTCGCCCCGGAGTTCGGGGCCGTCGCCATCGCGGCGGGACTGCTCGGGGGCGTGTTCCCGGACGCGGACATGTATGCCGGCCACCGGAAGACGCTGCACTTCCCGGTGTACTATTCGCTGGCAGCCGGTGTCGCGGTCGCTCTCGCCGGCCTCCTGCCGAGCGTCGCGACGGTCACAGCGGCGCTGTTCTTGCTCGCGGCGGCCGTCCACAGTGTCGCCGACGCGTTCGGCGGTGGGCTAGAACTGCGTCCGTGGGAAGGGACTTCCGACCGGGCGGTGTACAACCACTATCACGGTCGCTGGATCGCGCCGCGACGGCTGATCGGCTACGACGGCTCGCCCGGCGATCTGTTGCTCACGGGCGTGCTCGCGGTGCCGCTAGTGCTCATGCTCGACGGCTCGTACCAGTGGGTCGTCCTCGCCAGTGTGGCCGTCGCCGGGGCTTACACTGCCGTCAGACGACACCTGCCCGACATCGCCGACGTGCTGATCGGGCTGCTCGTCCCGCTCGTCCCCGAGGAGCTACACGGCCACGTCCCCGACCGGTATCTCGACGTGCGCCAGTAGCACCCCACCACGGCGGGGTGTTCGTGGACGCCGGGAAACAGTCTTGCCGGGCCGCCGCCACGTTCTAGCCGGATGGACACGCTCACGCTTGGCCTGCTCGCGGTCCTGTTCGGCGCGCTGGGCTGGTGTACCATCACCGCGATCCGGCGCTGGAACGTCGCCGCGATAGTGAACACGCTGGCGACGAGCGCCGCCGCCGTGGTGTCGCTGGTGCTGGTCGCCGAGACACAGTCGGCGTGGACCGGCGGACTCGTCGCGCCGGCGCTGCCGCTGTGGGTCGCCGTCGCCGGTGTCCTGCACTCGGTCGGCATGCTGGGGTGGTACGACTCGGTCTGGTGGTGGGACCACCTGACCCACACCGTCTCCGCGATGCTGGTGACGGCACTCCTGTACGCCGGACTACTCGTCGCCGTCGACGCGGGTGCCGTGGGACTGGCCGCGAGCGCCGTCCCGGTCGCGACGCTCGCGTTCGTCCTCGTCGTCGGCGTCTTCTGGGAACTCATCGAACTACTCGCCCGTGCCGTTGGCGACCGCTACGACATCGAGCCAGTGCTCGTCCACTACGGCTGGCGCGACACCGCCTTCGACCTCCTCTTTAATCTCGTCGGCGCGGTCGTGATCGTCGCACTCGACGTGCGGGTGTTCGTCGATCTGACCGCCAGATTCCCGGCGCTGACCGGGGCGCTGGTGAACTGGTTCGGCGGACTGGTGACGGTCGGCTCGCTACTGATCGTGCTCGTTCTCGGCGTGAGCGAGGCCCACGAGGAGTGGGGCAGGTAACGGATCGCCCGGATCCACACATTTATACACGGTCGAGAGTCAGAAACGAGCAGATGTTCGAGCGTCACGCACCCGGCACACGCCGTCGCGGCCAGCTCGTCCTCGTCGCTGCGGTCGTCGTCGCGGTGGCGCTGATTCCGATCGTCGTGGCCTACCTCCAGCTTGGCTATCACGCCGACGTGCGCGCCAGTGGCGAGTACGACGATCCGACGAGCGACGCGACGGCGAGTCTGGATCGAGCGCTCCACACGGCGGTCCACACCAATTCGACGGCGGACTGGAGTCGGCGGGCGGCGGTGGTCGATTCGCTGAGAGACCGGCTCGAACCGCGCGTCGAGACGATCGAAACGGCCCGCCTCGACGAGGGCGTCGCGCGGACGATCCGCTTCAATCAGACGGCTGCCAGCCAGTGGGCCAACGGTCAGTGTCCCGACGGCAGCGGTCGCGCCTTCGGTGACTGCGAGGCGGTCGACGGCGTCGTCGTCCAGGAGCGTGCCGACGAGACCCACGTACTCGGGATCACCGTCGACGTTCGCGTCACGACCGAGCGCCAACGGACAAACGTGACTGTGCAGTTGCCCACGACGGCAGGTCACACGATCTGAACCGGAGAGTGAGCGCCTCGGTCGGTGTGACAGGCGAGACGGTCGGGCGTCAGCTATTTGTTCGCGAGTCAATAATTGCCGACGAACGATGACCGATGAGGATCTGACCCGTGATCTCCAGTTTCTGACCGGGTCGTGCCATCGGCCGGCGCTGCTGGAAGCCCTCAGCGAGGAGCCGTTACGACCCACGGAACTCTGTGACCGCGTCGACGCGACGCGGACGACGGTCCAGCGGATCCTCGCCGGGTTTCGTGAACGGGCGTGGGTCGTGAAGCGCGACGGTCGGTACCGGGCGACGATCACCGGCCGACGGGTCGTCGAGCACCACCGACGGCTGGCGACGACCGTCGAACGCGCCGACCGCTTCGCACCGCTTGCGGCACATCTCGACGAGTTCGAAGAGCCGCTTCCGGCGGAAGCCTTCGAGACCGGGCGGATCACCGCGGCGAACGAGCAGGACCCCCTCGCGGTCGTCGACCGGATCATCGAGTGGCTCGAAGCGAGCGGCGACGAGGACATCAAGACCGTGACACCGATCGTCACACGCTCGTTCAACGAGACCGTCGCACGGTTGCTCGAAACGGGTCTGTGCGTCGAGATGGTGATCGACAGCGGGGTACTCGAACGGTCGGCGACCGACTTCGAGACCGCACTAGATCGGAGTCAGGAACACGACAACGTCTCGGTCTGGATCGCACCGGAACCGTTGACCGACGGCCTCATGATACGACAGGACAGCGCAGGCATCGCGGCGTACGACGAGAGCAACAACGTTCGGGCGCTCCTCGAAACCGACGACGAGACGATGGTGGCGTGGGCGAACGACCAGTTCGAAGCGATCAGAGCGCGCTCCCAGCCACTGAAAACCGTCCTGTCCGATGTCAGGGCCGAAGAGCAGTAATCGGGAACCGAGGACCAATCGGACCGTTCGTCAGCGGGGTGGTGGTCGGCCGTCGCACGACGAGTGATGGGTCGGCGAGACACAGAGAGTCGCACGACGGCACGGTACCACGTTCGTACTCGTGGGCACCAACCCCCTATACTTACCCACCGACAACTGTTACAACCCCTGTAACACCCCACACAAGTGCTGCGGGAGGGCCGTCCCGGAACGATCGTTGTTCCCAGATACATATCACATACAGTTTGTATCTCGATAGTCCCAAATACTGGGATATGCGTGTTCGAACCCCGGACAACCGATAAATACCTCCCACCCGAAACCGATCATATGTCACCACCCGGACGTGAGGTCGAGTACACCGAATCGGACGTGATCGACGTGTTCAAACAGCGGGATGACTACGCGGAGCCACTGACGGCTTCGGAGGTCGCCGAGCGACTGGGGTGTTCACGTCGGACCGCGCTGAACAAACTCCACGACCTGCAAGAGAGCACGGACCTCACGAGCAAGAAAGTGGGCGGCAGAAGTCGCGTCTGGTGGATTCCGGTCAGGATGGACTGATACCGAAAGTTGTCGTTGCGTACCGGTGTGTGCCTCCCCCGTGGCGACGCTCACCGGTAAATCGCGACAACCATCGGTATGAGACCGACGGTCGTCAGTGCGCAGTAACGACGATCAGTTCGACGACGCTCTCAGCGGTCGGGCACGTCCCGCGCTCGCTCGACGACCGCTCGCTGTGCCGTCGACCGCCCAGCACGGTGATAGTACGCCAGCAGTTCGTCCGGGTCGACGTAGCGAAACGGGCCGGACTCGACGGTCATCCGGGCCAGCGGATCGGTCCCGGCGGCGTCCGCCGTCAGTGAGACCGACTCCTGCCAGTCGGCCAGTGTGCGCCTGCGGTCGTCGGCCACGTCGGGTCGCTCCTCGATCAGGTTCTCGGTCATGTGTGGGTCCGATGTGAGGTCGTGCAGGAGTTCGAGACCGCCACCCGGTCCCGCTTCCTCGGCGTTGAACAGTCCGGGATGGGAGAAGACGCCGGGGTGAAGAATGCGCACGTACACCCAGTCGTCGGCGTACACCGCGCGGCTGAAGGTGTACACGCCGTGCCCACAGATCAGCGCCGGCCGGCCCTCGAATGCAGCATCCCCGAGCGCGGTTCGGAACGAGCGGGCGTCCCAGTCGGACGGAACGTCGACATCGAACAGTTCACACAGCGTCGCCGCGAGGTCGAACTGATAGACCTGCTCGTCGACGGTCTCGCCCGGCCGGTCGACAGAGGGGCCGGCGACCACGAGTGGCACGCGCTGACAGGGGGGATGGGCCAGCGCGTGGTCGGCGTAGAGACCATGCTCGCCCAGTGCCTCGCCGTGGTCGGCCGTGACGACGACGGTCGTCTCCGCGCGCACGCCGTGGTCGCCGAGCGCATCGAGCAACTGCGCGACGTGGTCGTCGACACGGCGGACACTCCCGTCGTAGCCGTCGACGAGGTGGGCAACGTCGTCGACTGTCTCGAACCGCTCGGGCAGCGGCCAGTCACCGTACTGCTGCTCGTAGGCCGGATCGCCGACGGCGTCGGGCGTCGGCCACAGATCGGCAGTCCGCGGACCGGTGACGCCGCGCTGGGCGGCCAGAGCGGTCGCGTCGGGCCAGTCGAGCGACCAGTCGTCGTCGAACGCCGCGACCTCCCTGCTCACGTCGCCGTACGGATGATGGACCGTCCAGTACTGGACGTGAAGGAGCCAGTCGTCCGCGGTGGCGTGGTCGTCGAGCCACTCGCGAGCGCGGGCGGTCACGTCCGCCGCCGTCTCGTCGGCCTTGCGTGGGGTGGGCTGAAGCGCGTCGGTGAACGCACCGGGGAAGTGAGCGGCCGCGTGGTGGGCACCGAAGCTACTGACCGTCGCCGTCCTGACACCGGCGTCCGCGAGGCGCCGTGGGAACAGCGGCACGGTCGGATGTCGGTCGATCCCTTCGATGGGTGGCTCGAACCGCTGGCCCGAGCCGAGATGGGTGACGACACCAGTCCGAGCCCCGAAGCGGCCGGTCAAAAGCGCCGTCCGACTGGGGAGACAGGGGGTGTCCGAGGCGAACGCGCGGGTGAACCGGACGCCGTCCGCAGCGAGAGCGTCGATGGTCGGCGACGTTGCCCGGTCGTACCCGTAGGCACCGAGATGGTCCGGGCGCAGCGAATCGATATCGACGAGGAGGACCCGCATCGTCAGTCCTCCCACGGCCGCCCGACCGCGCGGAGTGTGGCCGGGCCGAAGTCGACCGCGTCCGAATCAGTTCCAGCGACGGGGCCACTCTCACCCGGCCGGAGGTCGAACAGGGCGCGGGCCAGCGCGAACGGCGTCGCAGCGCTCCAGGCCTGTGGCTCGCAGGCGGCCGGATAACGCCGAGGCGGCCCGTCTGCGAACCCACAGTACAGTTCGGGGACGTGCCAGTCGTCGAGCGCGCAACAGGCGTCGAGCACGTCCGTCGCGATGGCCTCCGTCGCCCCGTGGCGTCCCACGGCGCTGGTCCCGAGCGCGAGCAACGCGTTGTCGTGGGGCCAGACGCTGCCGACGTGGTAGGAAACGGGACTGTAGCCGGCGGCGTCCGAACTCACGGTCCGAACACCCCACTCAGTAGCCAGATCGGGTGAGCGGAGACGGTCGACGACGGCGTCGGTTCGCTCGTCGGGGACGATGCCCGACCAGAGGCAGTGGCCGACGTTCGAGGTGATCGAGTCGACCACGCGGCCATCCGTCGTCAGTGCCGCCCCATAGTACGACGCTCCCGGGAGCCAGAACGTCTCGTCGAACGCGTCACTGAGTCGCCGGGCGCGAGCGCGCCAGCGGTCGGCCGCGTCGGTCCGGTCCCGGTCGCGCGCGAGCGCACTCGCTCTGGTGAGCGCATCGTACGCGTACCCCTGCACGTCGACGCTCGCCAGCGGTGGTTCGGCCACGCTCCCGTCGGCGAACTGGACGCTGTCGACCGTGTCGCGCCAGGCCTTGTGCGCGAGTCCGTTCTCGGCGGCCTCGTAGTAGAGGAACGGATCGTCGCCAACGCGATCGATGGCGTCGACGAGCCACTCGGCGGCCCGCTCGACGCTCGGCCACAGTTCGGCCAGCAACGCCGCCGAGCCGGTCCACTGGACGGTCTCGTCGAGCAGCACGATCCAGAGCGGCGTCGCATCGATCGTCCCGTAGTACGGGCCGTGGGGGATGTCGCCGCGGCGTGCCAGTTCACCCGAGCGGTACTCGTGGAAGATCTTCCCCGGGCGCTCCTCGCGGAAGGCGTCGGTCGTCGTTCCCTGATGAGCGGCGAGATAACGGAGCGTCCCGACGGCCAGTTCGGGCGCGACGTGGAGGGTCAGATACGCCGTAATGATCGCGTCGCGTCCGAACACCGTCGCGAACCAGGGGACACCGGCGAGCGGGACCGGCCCGTGGTCGGTCTCGGTGGTCAGTGCCGCGAGGTCACTGGCGGCCTGCGCGAACAGCGGTGCGTACTCGCTGTCTGCGAGCGCCGACGTGTCGATCGCGACGGGGCGCTCGCTCGCCCGCTCGCGAGCCTGCTCCATCGCCCCGTGACCCACGGCCGGCGTCGCTGCGTCCAGCCACACCGCGAGGGTGATCTCACGGGTCTGCTGGGAACCGAGTCGACAGTCGAAGCCGAGCCTCGTCGCCGTGTCGCTCCCGTCTCCCTCGACGACCTCGTCCGGTCGGGGGTTCGTGGCGATGCTCGACTCGCGTGACGGAACGCTGTCGTGCGTGGCGTCGTACCGGTAGCTCACGCCGTCGGGACCGATCGACCGATCGATGGTCCGTTCCAGATCCGTTTCGAGATCGCGCACCTCGAACAGATCACGGAAGTCCGTGTCGACCGTGATCGAGATGGTCGTCGTGAGCGGGCGTGACGCGTGGTTGGTCAGCGAGAGTCGCTCGACGAGACCGAGTCCCTCGGCGACGACCTGCTCGCGTTGCAGGACGACGCTCGTGTGCTTTTGCTCGGCGGCGTCCTCGACGAGATTGACCGACGTCGGGACATCTGCACTCGTCACGGCTCGATGCCAGGGGTGGTCCTGATGGGTCCCGATCCGCGTCAGCGGGCGGTCCTCGACGGCCACCGAGAGCGCCGAGAGATACCGCGTGTCCCGATGGAAGAGACCACCGACGTCGTCGTCGGAAACGAAAAACGTCTCGCCGTCGACGAGGATCGGTTCGGTCATCGTTCGACTGGCTCTGACTCCAGTTGTGCGTCTTCGGTCGGACGTGCCCCGACACGCTGGCCGCTGGCGGCGTCGAAGACGTGTACCTCGTCGGGGCGGAACCGAACGCTCACCGTGTCGTCCTGCTCGTACCCGGCGTTCGAATCGACGTGTGCGACGATCTGGTCGATCCCCGGCGACTCCAGAAAGAGGTACTTGCTCGCCCCGTGGAACTCCGTGAACGCGATCCCGGTCGTCAGCCACTCCTCGCCTTCGACGTGCCCGTGCTCGACGGTGACGTGCTCGGGCCGACACCCGACGACGACCGCGTCGTGGGGCGTATCGAGCAGGACCGGGATCGTCAGTACCTGTGTGCCGTCGCCGTCGACGGAGATCGAATCCGAGACGGCCGTCGCATCGAGGAGGTTCATCGTCGGACTGCCGATGAACTCCGCGATGAAGCGATTTGCCGGCTCGTAGAACACCGTCTCCGGTTCGCCGATCTGCTGGATCGTCCCGTCGTTCATCACCGCGATGCGGTCGCCCATCGTCATCGCCTCGCTCTGATTGTGCGTGACGTGAACCGTCGTGATCCCCAGTTGCTTCTGGAGGCGGACGATCTCGGTCTCCATCTGATCGCGGAGGTTCGCGTCGAGGTTCGCGAGTGGTTCGTCGAGCATGAACGCCGCCGGGTTCGTCACGATGGCCCGACCGAGCGAGACGCGCTGTTTCTGGCCGCCGCTGAGTTCGCTGATCGCGCGGTCGAGCAGGTCCTCGATCCCGAGCATCTCGGCGGTGTCGACGACGCGCTCGCCGATCTCCGCCGTCGAGAGGTCGCCCTGCATCCTGAGGTTGAACGAGATGTTCTCCCGGACGGTCATGTGGGGAAACAGCGCGAAGTTCTGGAAGACGAGCGCCACGTCACGCTTCCGGGCGGGCACGTCGGTGACGCGGCGCTCACCGAGGTACACGTCGCCCTCCGTGGGCGTCTCCAGACCGGCGATCGTTCGCAACAGTGTCGTCTTCCCGCAGCCACTGGGGCCGACGAGCACCAGTAGCTCGCCGTCCGCGATCTCCAGATCGACGTCGTCGACTGCCGTTACGTCCGCGAACCGTTTCGTCACGTGGTCGAGTGTGATCGTACTCATGGTTATCCTTTGAATTCAGTGCCGGTCAGGCCCGCCACGAACTGCCGCTGGAAGACGACGAAAAGCACCAGCACCGGCAACATCGCGACGAGGCTTGCAGCGCCGAGCAGTCCCCAGTTGACCACGCCACGCAGGGAGATGAACTCGTACAGCGCGACGGGGTAGACCCACTTGCTCTGACTGGAGATGAACGTCAGCGGGATGATGAACTGGTTCCACGCGCCGACGAAGGCATACAGCGCGACTGCGCCCAGCGCCGGCTTGGCGAGTGGGACGATGACGCGGAACGCCTGAAACCGAGAGGCCCCGCCGACGCGGGCCGCTTCCTCCAGCCCGTCGGGCACCGTATCGAAGTACCCCTTGATCAGCCAGGTCGCGACCGGGGTGGTGTTGGCCGCCGACAACAGCGTGATGACCAGCAGCGTGTCCAGCAGGCCGACGACCGAGAAGATCCGGTACAGCGGGATGATCATCGCCAGGAACGGGATCATCTGGACGAACAGGATCGCGACCATCAGGTACTGTTTGTACTTGATGTCGTAGCGGGAGAACGCGTAGCCCGCGGGGGTCGCCAGCAGGAGGACGAGGACGACCGCGCCCAGCGCGACGAGGACGCTGTTGACGAGGTACTGCCCGACGAACTGCGTCTCGAAGACGATGGCCCGGACGTTCTCCAGACTCAGGGCTTCGGGGATCAGGTTCGGCGGGTAATCGATCGTTCGTGGGGCCTTGAACGCCGCACTGAACAGCCAGTACAGCGGCAGGACGAAGTACGCCCCGGCCAGCACCATGACGGCGATCCCCGAGAGGCGAACGAGGGCACTCCGCGGGTGCTGGCGTGCGAACCGCGTCGCGTTGGCCCAGTGATAGCGATACCGGGTGAGGTGGTCTCTGACGCTCATAGATAGGTCCCTCTCATGTCACACCGCCTGTCTGACACCGCCGAACGCTTTCAGGTAGAACGCGACCGTCGCGACGTTGAAGCCAAAGAGCAGCACCGCCAGCGCGCTGGCCTTGCCGAACTGGCCCAGATCGAAGGCGGTCTCGTACATGTACAGCGCGAGGACGTTCGTCGCGTCGAGCGGGCCACCGCCCGTCATCACGAGAATCATCCCGAAGACGTTGAACGTAAACAGCGTCACGAGGATGAGATTCATCAGGATGAAGGGGCGCAACAGCGGGAGCGTGACGTGGCGCACCGTCTGGAGCGCCGACGCCCCGCCGACGTCGGCGGCCTCGTACAGCGTCTCCTGAATGCTCTGGAGACCGCTGGTCTGGAAGATCAGCGAGAACGGCGTCCCGCGCCAGACGTTCATGATGACGACGGCGGCCATCGCCCACTCGATGCTGTTGATCCACGCCGGCGGATTCGCCCAGCCCAGAAAGCGCAGGAACTGATTGACCAGTCCGACGCGGGGGTTGAACATGAACGTCCACGAGTAGCCGACGATCACCGCCGTCGTCGCCCACGGCAGGATGTAGCTGGCCCGGAACAGACGCGTGAGTCGGTCGCTCAGCCACGAGCGGTCCAGCAGGATCGCCAGCCCGGTGCCGATGAGGACCTGGCCGACGACGCTGGAGCCGACGAACACGACGCTGTTTTTCATGATCTTGTAGAAGAACGGGTCCGTCAGGATGTCGACGTAGTGCTGGAGACCGACCCACGTCTGGTCGTCGAGGTTGACGATCTGGGTCTCGTAGAGGCTCAGCTTGAACGCCCAGACGGCCGGGTAGAGGATCAGCCCGATGACGACGAGAAACACCGGCGCGATCATGATGTAGGGCAGTCTGCTGTCGACGGCCTCGAAGAGACGCTCACCGCGGCTCATCGACTCCTGCTGGCGACCGTCCTCGGCGTCGAGGCGCGAGAGGTACGATGGCTCGTCTGGCATCGATCCGGGTTATCCGAGGTCCGATCGGACCGCCTCTGCGGCACGTTCCATCGCTTGCTGGGGTTCCATGCGGTCGAACGCGACGCGCTGGAGCGCGGTGGAGACACGTTCGTTGACAATCGACCAGTTGTTGACCGGTCGAGTCGCACCGAACTCGAGCATGCCCTTGATCTCGTCGGCCCAGAGGATGTTCTCCCACACCTCGTCGGCGTCGAGCAGTGATTGCCGGGTGGGGATACGCCCGGTCTCGCGGGCGATAACGCGGTTGAAATCCCGCGTGGAGATCCGTGTCATGAAGTCCTTGACGATGTCCGGGCGCTCGGTCGTCTCGAACGCCGCCCACGCGAAGCCGCCGTTCATCGTCGCGGGCTGGCCGCCCTCGGGGTACGGCGTGACGCCGAAGCCGAACTGGTTCAGCATCTCCTCGTTGCTGAATCCCTCGTTGCGTCCGAAGAAGTCCATCCAGGAGCCGTAGACGGGTGTCGTCGCGTACTCGCCGCCGAGGAACCCCTGCGGGAAACCACTCCCGCCGGTGATCGGTTCCGGCGGGCCGATCGCCTCGTTGTTGTAGATGTCGTCGAAGAACGTCGCGGCCTGCACGCCCGCCTCCTCCTGAAACGCCGGTTCCCCATCGTCGTTCAGGAACCGTCCGCCGGCCGCAAACAGCGGGACGCTGTAGATGCCGGCGGTGACGATGATGCCCGTCCCGTAGGTCTGTGGCGGATCGTGGAGTTGCTGGGCCGCTTCGTAGAACTCCGACCACGTCTCGGGGGGCGAGTCGGGGTCCAGCCCTGCCTCTTCGAACATGCTCTTGTGCCAGTACATCCCGCGCACGTCGGTCGTGATCGGGAACGCGACGAGTTCGTCGTTCTGGACGATCGCCTCCTGAAAGCCAGCGAAGTAGTCGTCGAAGTCGATCTGGTCGCGCACGTCGTCGAACGTCATCAAGTTCCCGCTCTGGTAGAACTCGCCCAGCCAGATCTGGTCGATAGCGGCGACGTCGGGTTCGTCGCCCGCGCCCACTCTCGTGAGCAACTGCTGTTTCATATTGTCGTAGGGGATCTCTCTGAAGTTCAGGGAGACCTCGGCGTCGTACTCGCTGTTGATCTCGTCGATGATCGGCTGGAACTGTTCGGCGGCACGGTCGCCGTCGACGTCCACGTACTCCAGCGTGAACGTTCCGCCCTGGCCCGTGTCGGTCTGGGCACCTGCCTGACCGATCCCGGCGAGGACCGTCACCCCGGTGGCACCGGCCGTCGTGATGAATCTGCGCCTGTTCACCTGCGATCGGGTGGGTCGATCAGAATCCTTCATGATCCACCATGATGTTCACAGAAAGAGTTAGTAAATCTAGGGGAATACAACTATCATCAGTGGTTGTAATCAAAGAGCCTATACTGTGTGGGAAAGTCTAACACGGTATGAGCAGCTACGCTCCCCCACCAGACCTGCACCGCGACCGAGCGACGACGCTCGCCCGACCGGCTACCGCCGAGGAGGGTCACTGGACCGGCGCGCCCTGTGTCCACTGGTACGACGGTAAGCGCTTGCTCGCGGTCCGCGAGCGAACCGCAGCCGAGCGGGGTCGCGCCGTGACGATCTACGCCGACCGCAGTGGCGACCTCGACGAACTGGTGACACTCACCGCCGAGGCGCTCGGCGTCGTCAGCGTCGAGCGTGCGGCGATGGCGACCGATCCCCGTTCGGGCGACCTCCGGGTGTACCTCCCCGTCGATCACGGTTCGAACGACTGGACGATTCAGGCGCTCGCGCCCGTGGCGGACCCCGGGGCGCTCGACCCGGCGACGGCACGCACCGTACTCCGGCCGAGAGCCGGTGAAAGCGACTGTGTGACCGCGAAAGACCCCGTCGTCCTGACGGTCGGCGGGCGCTATCACATGTTCTACGCGGGCCACGACGGGACCACAGAGCAGGCCCATCTGGCGACGAGCGTCGACGGCGAGGACTGGCAGCGCCACCCGGACAATCCCGTCCTCGGCCGCCAGTTCTGGCACGACCACCACACCCGCATCTCCTGTGTGGTGCCCGCTCGCGACGCGCCGGTCTGGCACGTCTTCTACGAGGGCAGTGGGACCGTCGACCACGGGAAGACGTGGAATCTTCGGACCGGTCTGGCGGTCAGCCACGACCTCGAAACAGTCCACGACGTGACGCCGGCCGGTCCGCTGTGGGCGGCGGGCGGTGTGGCCGAGAACGAGCGTGACGACGGTGTGGCCGGGCGAGACAGCCAGACGGGGCGAAAGACGTTCGCGACCTTCCGGTATCTCGACGTGGTCAGCGACGACCGCGGCGACGACGCGTACTACGAGGTCGCCCGCGAGGACGGCGCGTTCGAACTCCACAGAGCGCCGATCGAGTGGGGTGAGTCATGACGGACACGGAGATCGTGGATCACCTCCAGTCGCTCGGCCTGACGGAGTACCAGTCGCGCGCGTACCTCGCCGCGGTCACGCTGGGTCGAGCGACCCCCACCGAGCTGGCCGACGAGTCCGGGGTGCCCCAGGCCCGCATCTACGACGTGATCGACGACCTGACCGAGGAGGGACTGGTCGAGGTCCACGCCCAGAGCCGCGGCAAGGAAGTGAGCGCGCCGTCCCCGCAGGCCGTCTTGAATCAGTTCAAGCGCCGTCGGATCGACGACCTCTCCCAGAAGGTCTCGACTGCGGTCACGGAACTCGAACAGGTGTATCACCGCACCGAGGACAACACCGACGCGTTCGTGACGATGGTGAGTCAGTACCAGTCGGCACTGCGTCACGTCCGGCAGGCAATCGAGGCCGCAGAGTGGTGTCTGACCGTCTCCATCGACGGCCACCGCTACCCGGACATCCGAGAGACGGTCGAGGACGCGCTGGACCGCAACGTGACCGTCCGCTTGCTCGTCAGCGAGTCCGATCCAGAACTGGCCGAGTACGACTTTCCCGAGGGACTCCGGGTGCGCCACCGCAGCACGGCCGACACGCTCGTCGCCGCCGACCGCGAGTACGGCGTCTTCTCCAGCAAGCACCCGGGTCGGAGCGGCCAGCCCTACATCGTCACGCAGGAGCGAAACCTCGTCTTGCTGTTCCAGAACTACTGTGAGGGCATCTGGCGGACTTCGACGAGCCACCAGGAGGGCAACGGCTTCCCGCGGCGCTATCTCGACCCGTGGCGAGCGATCCTCGATCTGGAAGCGGCACTGTCCGACGAAACACACCTCTACGCGACCGTGCGGGGGACGAACACAGTCACGCACCGCAGCGGAAGCTGGGAGGGTGAGATCGTCGACTACGAACTCGCTGGCCCGGTGGCGGCGGACTACTCCGTCGCACCACCCGTACAGGCCTCGCTCGTGCTCGCGACCGACGACGGCGACATCAGCGTCGGTGGCTGGAAGGCGACCATCGAGGACGTCGCCGCCGAAGGACTCGAAGTGACGCCGCTCTGAGGCGCTGGTGCTCCCTGTCGTCAGTACGAGGGATGGGCCGGGGGCGTGATCGTCGGGCGCTCGCCCTCCGTGCGCTCGATCCGGTCGGCGAGTCGTTCGCGCAGGTCGGTGGCGACGTTCGCGTACGCCTCGTTGCCCGCGAGGTTGACCCGCTGGTGTGGATCGGCGCGCAGGTCGTAGAGGTACCACTCTCGATAGCTGTCGCTGGCCGCGTCGGTGTGTGGGTCGGCGTCGGGATCGATCACGCCGTACGTGTAGCGGTCGGTCCGCAGCGCCCGGCAGAGACAGGACTCGCTCACCTGGATCAGCGCACCGTCGCGCCACGCGACGGCGGTGTCGCCTGTCGCTGCGTCCTCGTCGTCAAACAGCGCCTGAATCGGACGCCCCTCCATCTCGTCGGGCACGTCGAGGTCGGCCGCGGTGAGTAGCGTCGGCGGCAGGTCGAGCAGACTCACCACCTCGTCGAGACGGCGACCCGACGGCACGCCCGGACCGCGCAGGACCAATGGAACCCGGATCGATGCCTCGTGAGGGCTTCGCTTGTACTCGTCGTTGCGCGTGCGGAAGTGTGAGCCGTGATCCGAAGTAAAGACCACCAGCGTCTCGTCGGCGATGCCCTGACGGTCGAGTTCCGCGAGGAGGTCGGCGAGGCACTCGTCGATGCGGCGACAGATCCCGTAGTAGTCGGGCAACGACTCGTACCAGTCGCCAGGCACACCCCTGAGGTCGGGCGGGACGTGCGGGTCTGTGTAGCGGTCGGCGTATCCCTCGGGCGCGACGTACGCCTCCTGATCGTTCTGGTGGTGGGGTTCGAGATGCGAGAGAAACAGGAAGAACGGACGCTCTCGCTCCGCTCGCAGGTACGCCAGTGCGTAGTCGGTCATCGCGTCGACGCGGTACTGGTCGAACGTGTGGCGCTCGCCGTCCTCGTCGAAGATGTCACCACCGGTTGGTCCCGAGGTGAACTCAAGCACGTCGGCCGCCCGCCAGTAGTCGTACCCGCCGCGCTCGTCGGGCGGGACTGGATCGGTCCCCGTCGCTGCGAGGTGCCACTTTCCCACGTAGGCAGTATCGTAGCCTGCGGCATCGAAGGACGCTGCCAGCAGTGGTTCCTCCGGCAGGGTCAGCCCGTTCTTCCAGACGCCGTGCGTCGTCGCGTGCTGTCCGGTCTGGAGTGACGCGCGTGCGGGGCCACAGAGCGGTTGGGGCGTGACCGCCTGTTCGACAGTCGTCCCGTGGGCTGCCATCGCGTCGAGTCTCGGTGTCAGATCCATCGGACTTCCGTACGCGCCGACGGTGTCCCAGCGCTGCTGATCGGTGAGGACGACGAGGACGTTTGGACGTTCGACCATGACCCCTGAAACGTCGGCGCCGGCGAGCAAGAAAGTTGGTCCACGCGCGAACGTGGTTCCGACGCCAGCCGTTCGGCCGCGAACGCCGCTCCGTCCCGTCGCGAAACGACTCGTGGCAGTGCCGAACCACTCGTGATAGTTGGGTAACAGATAGGAGACTGGCGCTCGTCGACAGCGTATGCCGGACCCACCCAACGTACTGTGGATCTGTACGGATCAGCATCGGTACGACGCGCTGGGAGCCTTCGACACCGCCGTCGAGACGCCGGCCATCGACCGACTCACCGACCGGGGCGTGCGCTTCGATCAGACCGTCTGTCAGTCGCCCGTCTGCACCCCGAGTCGCGCCAGTTTCGTCACCGGTCGCTACCCGCGGACGACTCGCTGTCGACAGAACGGCCAGCCCATGCCCCGCCAGGAACGGCCCGTGACGACCGTCCTCGCCGCGCACGGCTACCGCTGTGGGCTCGCCGGCAAACTCCATCTCGGCCCCACCAATCCAGACGACGTAACGTCGGAACTGGTACGAGAACCGACACGGCGGATTGCCGACGGCTACGGAACCTTCCACTGGTCGCCCAACCCCGGCGAGTCGCACCCGGCCAACGAGTACCGGCAGTGGCTCGCCGACCGCGACGTAGCGTTCGAGCGCACGCCCTACGAAGGATCACCGTACGTCGACACCGGCATGCCACCGGCCCACCACCACGCGACCTGGTGTACCGACCGCGCCATCGAGTACGTCGAGACGGCGGCCGACGACGACCGGCCGTGGCTGTTCTCGCTGAACTACTTCGATCCCCACCACCCGTTCGATCCGCCGGCGGCGTCCCTAGAGCGGGCGCTCGACCGCATCGGCGCGGAACTGCCGGCACGCGAACCGGGCGAACTGGCCGACAAGCCGTCCGTCCAGCGCGAGGCCAGCGAGCAGGGGAGCCACCCCGGCGCGACACTGAACGACGCGGAGCATCGCCTCGTGCGCGCGGCGTACTACGCCATGGTCGCGTTCGTCGACGAACAGATCGGACGGCTACTCGACGCGCTCGACGCGACCGACCAGCGAGACGACACGCTGGTCCTGTTCACAGCAGACCACGGCGAGATGCTGGGCGACCACTGGATCTACAAGAAGGGACCGTACTTCTACGATCCCGCCGTCCGCGTCCCGCTGGTCGTCTCCTGGCCCGGCCAGATCGAACAGGGTGTCGTCCGCGACGACATCGTCGAACTGGTCGACCTCGCACCGACGCTGCTCGACGCCGCGGGCGTCGAGCACCCGGCGGGAATACAGGGCGAGTCGCTCTGGCCGCTGCTCGCCGGCACGCGGGAACACCACCCGCGCGAGTCCGCCTACTGTGAGTTCTACGACGCCTCCCGACGCCACGCCGACCCGCCCGTCTTCGCGACGATGCTGCGCACGGCCGAGCACAAGCTCGTCGTCCACCACGGCACCGACGAGGGAGAGCTATACGACCTCGCGAACGATCCGGGAGAGTTCGACAACCGCTGGGACGACGCGGCCGCCGGGGACGTCAAGACGGCGTTGCTCGAACGACTCGCCGACCGGATGGTCGAGACCGTCGATCCGCTCCCCGAGCGAACGGGACCGTGGTGAGCGATCAGTCGAACCCCCACTGCTCGGCGCGGCGCTGTGCCTCCTCCCGGGCCTGTGTCTTGATCGCGTCGATCTTGGTCTCGTCGGCGAGGAAGGCCTCGACAGCACCGGGATCTGCGTTGTGCTCGTCGTCCCCCTCGTCCGACGGCGCGCACAGGTCCCGGTCACTGGGTGCAGCGCGGCGCGTACTGGCCGCCAGTGCGGGGTCACCGGCGAGGCGCTCGGCGGCCATTCCGGGCGGGATCGAGAGGTCGCTGTGGTCGCCGATCGAGTCGAGTGACGCTGGCGAGAGCCGATACAGTTCGACGTGGTAGGGACCGGGCATCGCCAAGTCGGCCAGCGCCGCCGCCCCGCCGCGATCCGTTCCCGTGTAGTAGGCCAGTTCCGGGACGCCGTCGCGAAACGTGACGATGCCCCGGCCGCCGCTGTCGAGCAACAGCGTCTCCTGTGGCTCGAAGACGGCGTAGCCAGTGAGCCGTCGGTCGAGTGCGGCCGCGAGCGGGCCGCGAGGCTCGCCGACGACGCGTGACCGCAACAGCGTACCCTCGGGGACGTTCATGGTGAGTCGGGGATGACGGCACTACGGAAGCGATCCGCGACCGCCTCGGGACCACCGTCCCGAACGTCGATCCGTGCCGCGGCCTGTCGGAACGATTCGGCTGGCGGTGTCTCCGGTGCGTGAGCGAGCAACGGACGACCGGCCCGGCGGGCCTCGCGAGCGGCCTCGCTGTCCGGGACCGTTGCCAGCGTCGGCCCGTCGAAGTACTGCTCGGTTTTGCTGGCGATGCGCTCGATGGCGTCGTCGTCGTGGACCTTGTTGAAGAGCAAGCCCGCGATGCCAGTGCCGTAGGAAGTCGCGTACTCCTGAACCTTCAGCGCGTCCGAGAGGGCGGGAATCGTCGGCTGGAGGACGACGATCACCCGGTCGGCGAGAACGATCGGCAACACCGCGGATCGGCTGTCCAGCGCGGCCGCCGAGTCCAGCAAGAGTACGTCCGTGTCGGCTGCCAGTTCGGCGACGACCTCGCGAAGCCGGGTCGGGTCGGCGTCTCGAAAGTCGTCGAGACTCGTCCCACAGGGGACGACGGTCATCCCGAACCGGTCGTAGGTCGCAGCGGCGACCGGCGCGTCAGCCGACAGTACGTCGTGTAGCGTCGTCTCCACGTCCGAAAGCCCGGCGTGAAACAGCATGTTCGCCATCCCCATGTCGGCGTCGACGACCGTCACGTCGTACTCCTCGGCCAGCGCCATCCCGAGCGCCAGCGTGCTCGTCGTCTTGCCCGTCCCGCCCTTCCCGCTCGCGACCGCGAACGCCTCGACCATTACCCACGACTGTGCTTCCTTTGTTTAAAGAACTGTGGATGCGGAGCAAACGCCGGTGACGACCGTGCCCCGAAACCGTCATCCACCGAGGGGTGCTATCAGCGATATGGACGAGCACCTCGATTCGCTGGCCGACCACCTGCGAGCGACTGCCGAGCGCCCGGTCGAGCGGACGGCGAGTCGGTGGCTCGGTGAAGCCGAAGCAGTCGCCGTCGACCTGGCCGAGCACGACCTCGATCCGGCGGTCCAGCAGGAGCGACTGGAAAAGATCGAGTCACTCCTCTCGCACGTCGAGGGGACGGGCGACGAGGAGGCGGACGACCACGTAGCGGCCGCACGGGAGATTCTACAAGAGCACCGACACGGAGACGACGCGAACGGTCGCTAACGACCGAGACCAGCAGCAGACAAAAGAGAGACGGGATCGCGAATCTCAGTCCTTGCGTCGACTGATGACGAGCAGCCCGGCAGCGGCGAGCAGGGTGACGACCCACCCGACCGACAGCGACAGCCCGGCGGTCGACGCGGAGTTCTGGTTGGCAGGCACGTTGCCGACCCCGCTCTCGCCGTTGTTCGAGAACGGCGGGAACTGATTGATTGGTGTGCCGGGTTTCTGCCCACCCGGACACTGTGCCGACGGATCGTTCTGGTCGAAGGTGGGATTCAGGTAGGCACCCAGCCCGGGGACGTTGATCGCGACCATCTTGCCACCAGGACTCGCGACGGAGCCACCGGACGACGAGAGCGTACGCGTGGTCGTCTGGTACCCACTGTTCGGTCCCATACCGGGGTTGAACACCTGCACCTCAACGGTGACGGGATACGACAGATCCGGCGCCGTGACCATCGCGTTGCCACAACCGTTGAAGATCACACTGACTGGGGCATCAGTCGGCGTCGGCGATGGCGTCTCGGTTGGCGTCGGCGATGGCGTCTTCGTCGGGGTTGGCGACGGCGTCTCGGTCGGGGTTGGCGATGGCGTCGCAGTCGGGGTTGCCGTTGGCGTCGCAGTCGGCGTTGCGGTCGGCGTCGCAGTCGGGGTTGCCGTTGGCGTCGCAGTCGGCGTCGCGGTCGGCGTGGCCGTTGGCGTCGCAGTCGGCGTCGCGGTCGGCGTGGCCGTTGGCGTCGCAGTCGGCGTCGCGGTCGGCGTGGCCGTTGGCGTGGCAGTCGGCGTCGCAGTCGGCGTGGCCGTTGGCGTCGCAGTCGGCGTCGCGGTCGGCGTGGCAGTCGGCGTCGCAGTCGGCGTGGCCGTTGGCGTCGCAGTCGGCGTCGCGGTCGGCGTCGCAGTCGGGGTTGCCGTTGGCGTTGCGGTCGGGGTTGCCGTTGGCGACGCGGTCGGCGTCGCGGTCGGGGTTTCCGTCGGCGTTGCCGTCGGCGTCTTCGTCTGGGTTTCCGTCGGCGTTGCCGTCGGCGTCTTCGTCTGGGTTTCCGTCGGCGTTGCCGTGGCCGTTGCAGTCGGCGTTGCCGTGGCCGTTGCAGTCGGCGTCGGTTCCACAGCGCATTCACTCGTGAAGACGTAGGCCGCACCCGTGTCGTTGCCACCGGAGTCGTTGCGCGGCGCGCCGATCACGATGTCGTCGAAGCCATCGTCGTTCAGATCACCGGCGTCCGAGAGCGCGCGACCAGCGCGGTCGCCCGCGCCCTCGCCGACGAATTTGGCGTCGGCGTCGGTCAGTGACGCCGTTCCAGAGAGTGTCGACGATCCGGCGACGACGTAGGCCGCGCCAGAGAGGTTCCCGCCGGAGTCGTTGCCCGGCGCGCCGACGAGTACGTCGTCGACGTTGTCACAGGTTACGTCCCCGGAGCCGGCCGAGGAGACAGCGAAGCCGGCCCGGTCTCGCGCTCCCTCGCCTTCGAGGGTCACACTGGCATCGGCCAGCGAGAACTGGGTCGGTGGTTCGGCGTCGCCGTAGACGATGTAGGCGGTGCCGGCAGCGTTCGCCCCGTTCGGGTCGGCGAAGGGTGCGCCCACGATCACGTCGTCGATGCTGTCGTTGTTCACGTCACCGGCGTAGGCGACCGACCAGCCCGCGCGGTCGCTCGCGTCGACGCCGGTCAGGGTCAGGCCCACCGACGAGAGGTTCTGTGTGCCACCGATCGGTCCGAAGACGACGTGCGCCGCGCCCGCACTGGCTGGACCGCCGGGAGCGGTGTAGTTGCTCGCACCGACGATGACATCGGCCGTACCGTCGTCGTTCAGGTCGCCGGCGTTCGAGACGGAGCGACCGGCACGGGAACCACTACCAGCACCCGTCAGGGTCGCTGTCGACTCGGCATCGAGGTCGACGGTGCCGACCAGTTGCTCACCGGAGACGAGATAGGCCGCGCCGGTGCCGTTGTCGCGGAACGGTGCGCCGACGGCGACGCCGTCCGGTCCGTCCAGCCCGCTGGCGTTCGAGACCGACCAGCCCGCACGATCCCCGGCCGCCGAGCCGACGAGTGTCACGTCGGCGTCGGTGAGAGCGACCGTGCCCGCCAGACTCTCGCTGCCGTAGACGACGTACGCGGCACCGGCGTTCTGAGCGGTGCTGTCGTTGCCCGGCGCACCGACGAGTACGTCAGCGTACCCGTCGTTGTTGATGTCACCCGCGGACGAGACGGCCCAGCCGGCCCGGTCGGAGTCACTCGCACCGACCATCTTCACGTCGGCGTCGGCGAGCGAGACGTTCCCTGGCTCGGCCGGCCCGTAGACGAGGTACGCTGCACCGGCGTTGGTCCCGCCGGTGTCGTTGTCGGGCGCACCGATCAGGAGGTCGTCGACGCCGTCGCCGTTGACGTCACCAGCGTTGGCGACCGACCAGCCGGCCGTGTCGTTCGTCCCCTCGCCGACGTACTTCGTCTCGGCGTCGCTGAGAGTGCGCTCACCCGAGAAGCCACTCGGTGTGGCCTGCTGGGCGAGGGTCCCGTCGTCGCCGGCAGTCGCCGGAACCGTGAGTCCGGCGACGACCGGACTCAGGACGACTGCCAGCGCGATCAGTACGACGACTGTTGCTTGCTGTAATCGTGTCTCAGGGAGAGATGCTTCGCTCATCGGGACAGCCAACGGCCGTCGGTGTCTTCGTTATAGAGAAGGAACCGACAGAAAGCAGACAGCAACGAGAGCGGCCGAGCAGTTCGGTCGGCTTATGTCTCGATACGCCGATCTTATCGCTGCAACAGGGCAGCGTGTCGACACGAGCAGGAGCGCCGCAGTCTGTGTGCGCGCTGCACCACCGGAACCCACGCTGGAAGTGCTGCTCGGCAACTGCGACCGGGATGACCGACTCGATAAGAGAGGGTTACTCTCGCTGACCGGCGTGAATGTCCCCTCGAAATGCATCGTCGGCCAGTCGAGATACACCAGCGATAACGACACCCAGCCCCGCCACAGCGGCCCGCTAGCAGAATAGTCGCGTCATTACAATACGCCGACCGGCAGTTCGATTCGGTACGATGGAATACGGGGTCGTGGTCGTGTGGCTGGTGTGCTGTCACGCGCTCGCGGTACTTGGACTACCAGTGGCTGCCGTCGTCTTCGATCAGTTCCCCAACGACGGGGCCGCCTTCGGGTTCCCGATTGTCGCGGTGCTCCTCACACTCGTCGTCTACTGGCTCGGCCGAGTGTGGTTCGGACCGGTCGCCGTCGTCGCGGCCATCGTCGTGCTGGCGGCACTCGACCTCGGCATCCTCGTCCGGCGAAATCGCAAGCTTCGGCTGCGAGCCTATCGCGGCCCGGCGGCCGTCTTTACCGTCGTCTTCCTCGCGGTCACGGCCATCCGGGCGGTCGATCCGGCGATCTACGCCCACAGCGGCGAGATGTTCCTCAATTTCGGGCTGTTGAAGTCCCTCGAACGGGCGAGTACGCTGCCGCCGGAAGACGTGTGGCTCGCCGGCCAGCCCGTTCGGTACTACTACGGCGGCCACCTGCTCGGGAGCGTGCTGGCGACGCTGACGACGACGCCCGCCCGTTACGCCTACAATCTCCACCTGCCGACGATCCTGGCGACGCTGGCGACGGCAAGCTACGGACTCGCCGGGGCGATCGGTGCTGGTCACGGCGTCAGTCACCGCGTCGCCGGTCTCGCAGGCGTGTTCTTCACCAGTGTCGCCAGCAACACGTTCGGGTTCGTCCAGCTCGTCGTCCGGGAGCTACCCGCACCGCTTGCGACCGACATCGCGGGCGTCCTGCACGTCGATCCGGCACTCGTGACGAGCGACAGCTTCAGTTACACGCAAGCGTCGGGCTTTCGCCCCCACTTTGCACCGCTGGACTTTCCCCTGTTCTCGACGTTCCACGGCGGCTTTCACCCCCACGTGATGAGTCCCCCCTTCCTTCTCTTGCTCGGGGCGCTGCTGTTCGCGTACGTTCGCACACCCGCAGTCGAGCAGCGTCGACGCTGGGCACTGCTCGGCGCGACGGCTCCCGTGACTGGCTTCGTCCTCTTGACGAACTCGTGGAGCTTTCCGACCGCCTGCGGACTCGTGATGCTCGCCGTCGCACTCGCGCCGGCCCACCCCGGTACCCTGCTCCCCTGGTGGGAACCAATGGCGGGTAGCCACACCACCGAAACACCGCCCACATCGCCCCTCTCGACCGACGGCGGCCGCTCGATGGGCGCGGTCAGGCGAGAAGTGACGAGTGTCCTCGGTGGCTTCGCCGTCGCAGCGTGGCTGGGGGTCTGCGCGATGGTGCTCGTCGGACCCTACGTCGGCCGTCTGAACGGCGGTCTCGAACTCGGCCTGTTCCCCGACCGGAGCGGGCTTGCCGTCCTCGTCTTGCTCCACGGTGCCTTCCTCGTGGTGTTCGTCACCTATCTCTGGCCGCACCTCCGTGCACTCCTGACCCCGCGAGAGCCAGACGAGACCCGGCAGTCGGGACGACACTGGACGCTGCTGGCTGCCAGCCTCGCCGCGAATCTGCTGTTCGTCGGCGTTATGCTCGACGCCGCGTCGTTCGCGGTGTACGGGACGCTCGTGGTCGTCGGCTGGCTCCTGCTCCGGCGTTCGTCTGTCGGGTTCGAAACGGTGTTGCTGATCGCTGGCGCGGGACTGGTCGTCCTCGTCGACGTGGCCTACCTCGACGACCCCGCGAGCATCGGTCGGTACAACACGGTGTTCAAAGCCTACGCACAGGTGTGGATCCTCTGGAGTGTGGCTGCCGCCGTCGCGCTCACCCGGATCCTCGCACGTGGGCGCGGCCCCGGCGAGGAGTTGCTCTGGGCGACGAAGTCCCTGCCGCGCCCCCGTGTCGTGGCGACGGCCCTCCTGCTCGTCTCGCTGTCGCTGTGGGGCGGCGTCGCCACAGCGAACCACTTCACCGGTACGACGCCGATCTACGGGCCGATGTACAGTCAGGTCGACGACCCGACGCTCGACGCACTCACACCGGAGGGCGAGCGCCACCCCGCGGAGATGGCGGCGATCCAGTGGCTCGACGATCGCGAGGGGCGGCCGACGATGGTCTCCGCCGTCGGAAACAAGACGTTCCGCTGGGAGGCAAATCCCGCCGCGACGCTGACCGGCGTGCCGACAGTCGCCGGCTGGAAACACGCGACGTACTACCACGGCGAGGCGATCTATCAGGAGCGAGCCGAGCAGGTCGCGACGGTGTACGATGGCAGCGTCGCAGAACGAACGCGGGTGCTGAAACGGTACGACGTGCGCTACATCTACCTCGGGCCAACCGAGCGCGAGCGCTACGGTGACGTACCTTTCGCTCGCCAGCGTGGGATCAGCGTCGCCTTCGAGAACGAGGCCGTGACCATCTACGCGGTCGAGCAGTCCACGCTCGACGGCGACGGCTGACTCGTCAGAACTCGGTCCCCTTTCGCGCGCCCTGACCGGCGTCGAGCGGGTGCTTCTCTTTGGCGACGTTGGTCACCAGATCGGCGTGGTCGAGGAGGAACTCGGGCCGTTCGTGGCCGCCCGTGAGCACGAGTTCGAGACCGTCCGGGGCGCGCTCGATCAGGTCGATCACGTCGGCCGGCGTGATCAGATCGCGGTTCGCGGCGTAGACGATCTCGTCGAGCACCAGCATGTGGACGCCGTCCTCGGGCGGGCCATCGAGCGCCAGCGGCGCATCCAGATCGGCGTCGCCGGCCGCCTCGACCAGTTCCTCGGCCCGTGCCAGCGCACCCTTCGCGCGGGCGTGGTGTTCGTCGTCGTCGCTGCCATCGAGGAAGCCGTGCCAGCCGTAGTGACCGGCGTTCTCGTAGCTCATTCCGGGCAGCGCCGCGATGGCGTTGTACTCGCCGCGCACGTCTTCGACGGACGCGGTGCCGCCCTTCATGAACTGGAGGAGATGCACGCGATACCCGTGGCCGGCGGCCCGCATCGCCATCCCGAGCGCGGCCGTCGTCTTTCCTTTCCCGTCGCCCCACCACACCTGTACGAGACCGAACTCCTCGGGGGCGCTGGGGGTGATCTGTTCGGCTCGCGGTCCTGCGGGTTCGTCGGTCATAGCTCGTCGTTGGCAGTCGGCGATCATCCGTGTGGCGGTCACGACGTTCGATTCGTGTCCAGAGTGGAGAAAGAATATTGCAGGTCCACTAGACAGGACTACCATGCGCCGCCGTGTCCTCCTCACCACGCTCGTCACTGGGATCGGATTGGCAGGCTGCCAATCGATGAGAGACGCACCACGGACCGAACGAACGGACACTCGAACTGAGACCGCCGATCCGCCAGTCAGGACAGCCGACGGCACGGCCGCCTCCCGCTTTGCGGGCCGCTCGCTGCCAGCCTTCCAGCATGGAACGATCCAGTGGTACCACGAGAGCGACCAGTCGACGCTCACGTACGTGTATCCCGAGCGAGAGCGCCTCGAATGCCCCGGACGAATCGCCTTCGAACTGTTCAACAACACGTTCACTGCCAAGACGTGTGGCCACTGGAACCTCCTCAAGCTCGTCGACGACGAGTGGTTCCACATCGGACCGGTAAGGCACAGCCTCCTCTGTCGATCGGTGCCAGCCGTGAGCAGTGTGCGGTGGGTGCTGGCTGCGTTCGCTGGGCGGAGCAAAGCTGTCGAGAGCACGCCGTCGAAAGCCCGGACACGGGCTGTCTACGACCGAGGATACCTCGGCGGCGGCGAGTACGCGGTCGTCGCCGGCTACGGCCACGAGACTGACTTCAGTGGCGCACTCGTGGAACTGGTCGGCGACCCCGCCACGGTCACCCCCGATCCCGCTGTCGAGACGACGCGAGACGGCGAGACCGTGAGAGTGACGACACCGAAGTGGAGCGACGAGAACCACTCAGACGAGGGAGTGTTCGTGCTGACACGCGCCGACGCGGCCGACGAACGGATCATCGCCGAGCAGGTGATGCGCCAGCGAGACCCGGGCTCGACGGGGATGTTCAAGAACGCACTCCCGTTCCTGACGGATGATATCGAACGCGTCGTCGTCCGCACGAACGACTTCACGGCCGAGGAGGCGGCTGGCAAATCAGAGACCGGCAGGGGACGGCGACGGTTCGAATTTCGTGGCGAGGCCTACGAGGCCCGTCTCGAAACCACCGAGAAGTGATCACCGCTGCGTCGGCTCGAACACCGTCGCCGTCCGGTCAGTGACGACGCCGTAGCGGGCATCCTCGACCGACGCCGGCGGTTCGTCGTCGGCGTACCGGGCCGCAAAGCTCGCCCGGATGGCGTCGCGAACGCAGGCCCGCGCCGCCGATCCGACCGCCGTCGCGCTCCCGGCGAACGCCGCCCGGTCGCCGTTCGGGTTACTACCCACGAAGGCAGCATCGCTGGTCGTCCCCGGCACGCCCACCAGTGTCGAGAGCGTGGCGGCCTTGGCTTCGACACAGGCCGCGAGCAGTTCCGCGAGCGTGCCGTCGTCGAGCGCGCGGTCGGTGCCGACGACGAGATTGACCGTCCCCGGCCGCCAGTCGGCGGTCTCGTCCGGCGCGGGACCAGTCGAGTCGGTCGCGTCCGGATCGAGCGGTAGTGCTGCGGGGTTCGAGACCCCGACCGTCGCCACGGCAGTCACGGGTCCAGTACGCGCACAGCGGGCGTGAGCCACGTCGACGCCGGTGAGCAGGCCCGGCCCGTCGACCGTGAAATCGGCCCGGCGGCGGCGCTCGTCGACGTACGCTTCGAGGTCGGTGCGGTCGAACCCCTCGGGAACGGTGACGTTGTAGACGGCGTCGGCCCGGCGATAGCCGCCGGCGTAGCCGGTCCCGAGCCAGCGCGTGCCCTCGCTGTGACACTGACAGACGCCGTCTCGACGCCGGGCATCAAGCATCGAGCACGCCCAGCAGTTGCTGATTCTCGTCGGGCATCCTGACGGCGACGCGGACGTGCGAGTCGAGTCCGCGGAAGGTGCGGGCGTCACGGATCGCCATGTCGTACTGGCGTACGTCCTCGATGAGGTCGTCGACGCTGTCGTCCCCGTCGAGTTCGAGCAAGAGGAAAGGCGCGTCCGACGGGTAGACCCGGAATCGGCCCGAAAGCTGTGTCCGCATGCGTTCGCGCTCGGTGCGGACTCGCTCGCGGGTGGCGGCGACGAAGGCCTCGTCGCGCAGGCAGTAGGTGCCGACGGCGGCGGCTGGCTCGCCCATCGACCACGCGATGCGAGCGGTGTCGAGGCGGTCGCGGTGTCGCCCCGTCGCGACGGCGTAACCGGCGCGCAGTCCCGGCAGCCCGTACAGTTTGGTCAGCGACCGGACGACGACGACGCCCGGCGTGCCGGCGAGCGAGGACTGGTCAGTAAAACCCAGAAACGCCTCGTCGACCAGCAGCGTCGTGCCGACCTCGCGACAGCGCTCGGCGAACTGTCCGAGCCGGTCCCGGTCGTAGCACTCGCCGGTAGGGTTGTTCGGATTGCAGACCACGACGAGTTCGTGGTCGACCGGGTCGGCGTCGAGGACGGTGTCGTGGTCGACGAACGTCGGCTCGGCCCCCTGTAGGCGGACCTCGCGGGCGTACTCGCCGAAGCTCGGTGCGAGGAGGAGGACGGAGTCGTCGGGCCGGAGGGTCGTCTGGCAGGTGAGCCTGATCGCGGCGAGTCCACCCGCCGTCGGGATCACCTGCCGGGCTTCACAGCCGACGACCTCCGCGGCGGCCGCCCGGAAGGCACAGTAGTCCTCGGAGGGGTACCGGCTGGCAGTCGCCAGCGCCGACTCGTAGACCCGAGCGGTCCCCTCGGGCATCCGTGGGTTCGTGTTAGCGCTGAAATCGAGCAGCCACGGATCGTCCGTACTACCGTGGGGGACGCGGCCGTTCTCGTCCATGGTACCTTCGTGGGCACCACCGGCTCTGAGATCGTCGACGGCCTCCGGGAACATACACGTGTTACTGACGGTAACGCGGATAATTCTTTCGAGCGTCAGCGATCCGAGCAGAATCGGTCACGAGCGACGGCGGCGTCGCCGGGTCGATTGACGTTGACCGCGAGTGCCGGCTCGTCGAGGACGATGGTTCGAGAGCGGCCGTCCCCGACGACGTTGACGCCCGTCGGTGCGACCGTCTCGCCCCGATGGTCGAACGTCGTGTCGACGCTGACACCGAGCGAGCGCTTCAGTTCGGCGGGGACGGCGACGGTCAGCGAGCCGGTGTCGTGAGCGTCGATGACGCGGTCGACGACCGGGCCGGTCAGGAGTGGGAGGTCCGCCGCGACGGTCAGCGTCGGCTCGGCGATCCGGTCGTCCGCGAGTGCCACGTCGAGGTCGGCGACGTAACCGTCGCCGGGCGTCTCGACCGTCGGGACGGCGACGTGGGCGGTCGTCGCCGGTGTCGCCGGGGACGTGGCGACGAGGACCCGCTCTGTGGCACTCGCCGCGAGCGCGTCGAGGACCGCATCGATCAGTGGCCGACCGCCGACGCGGACGAGTGGCTTTTCCCGATCGGTGTCGAGCCGAGTCCCGCATCCGCCGGCCATCACGAGAGCGTCCACACGATCACCCCCGCGTGCAGCGCGGCGACCCGCGCCAGTTCGTTCGTCGCACCGAGCACGTCGCCGCCGACGCCACCGAGGTGGGTGTCGGCCCAGCGTTCGGTGTACAGGGCGACCACCACCGCGGCGAGGACGGCGGCGACACCCGCCAGTGGCGCGCCGGCCAGCCCGGCGAGGAGAACAGCCGGGAGCGCAGTGAGCGCCGGGACCGGGAGGTCGCGGGCGTCGTGTCCGTCGAGAAACGACGAGCCAAAGCCCTCGTGGCTCGCCGTCCCGCGACAGACAAGCGTCGCCATCGCGAGTTTCGCGCCGACCTCGCTCGCGAGGACGAGCGCCGCGGCGACCGCCACCGGAAGCGATGCCAGCGCAAGCCCGGCCATCGTCACCCCGAGCAGGCCGACGGCCAGCGCCAGTACCGCGCCGACGCCGACGGTCGTGTCGGCCATCACCGCACGTCGGCGGTCGGGATCACCGTGGACCACTGCGGCGTCCCCGAGGTCGGCCAGCCCGTCGGCGTGGTTGACGCCGGTGACGAGGACGAGCGCGACGACAAGTGCGAACGCCGTCGTCGGTGCCGCAAGGGGGAGGACGACCGCGACAGCGAGACACGCCCCGACGACGTAGCCCGCCAGTGGGAACGCCGCGGGCCGCTCGCGGAAGGCGTCGAACGCGCGCTCGTCGTGGCCGACCGGGAGTCTGGTGAGGAAGCCAAGCGCGCCACGGAGTGCTCGGATCACGCGATCACCCCCGAAGGCACGACGGGAGTGGTCGCCACGCCGGCGACGACGGCCGTCGAGAGGTACGCCAGCGCGCCGGCGACGGCGACGGTCCTGATGGCCCGCTCGCTCGCCGCTCGGTCGGGCAACGACGCGCCACCGTCGAGTTCGTACACCCCGGGCTTGACGAGCCGCACGCCGTGGGCGGCCGCGAGCGTTCCCATCGGCCACCCGGAGTTGGGCGAGGGAACGCCGGCGAGCCACGGCCGCGCGCGAGCGAGCGCGCCGAGGTCGGTAGCGACGACGGCGAGCAACAGCGCGCTGACGCGGGCCGGCAGCCACATCACGAGGTCGTCGAGGCGTGCGGGTGCCCAGCCCACCGGCTTCGAGCGATAGCCAAGCATCGAGTCCAGCGTGTTGACGGTTTTGACCCACGCCGCCCCGGCGGTCCCGAGCGCGAGCGCGGCCGTCGTCCCGCCGACCAGCGCCCCGACGGCGACGCCGACGGCGAAGGCACCGAGTGGCGCGACCAGCCCGTCGGCGAGGTTCTCGGCGACGCTCTCGACGGCCGCGCTGCGAACCTCGCCGGCAGAGAGAACGCTTGCGTCGCGGCCGGCCAGCGCGCGCAGCGACGACCGGGCAGCGTCGAGGTCCTGCTCGGTGGCCGCGACGGTATCGCGAGCCTCGTCTATGAGCATCCGCAGGCTCGTCGTGACGAACAGCACGAGACCAGCGACGAGCGCCGACAGCCACGGCGAGGCCATCCCTGCGAGGACGACGAGACCGCCGAGAGCGCTGCCCGCCGCGACCGGGAGCACGAGTGCGCCAGCGAGACCGACGAGACGCGGCCGTGCCCACTCGCGGTCCAGCGGCGCGACGAGGCGACCGAGTCCGGCGACGGGGTGGAAGCGACGGGGTGGCTCGGCGACGGCGACTTCGAGGGCTGCAGCGAGCACGACAGCGAGGGCGGCGATCACGGTCCCTCGCCCCCCGTCCGATCCGGTTCGTGGTCCGCGAGCCACGCCGGCAGGTCCGTCAATGGAACGTCGTCGAGCAGGAGCGCCGTCGCCCCGACTCGCTCGGCACCGCCGTCGGTGCGGGCGTCGTCGCCGACGTGGACGAGGGCGGCCAGCGAGCAATCGAGGGCGTCGGCAGTCGCCTCGAAGATGGCGTCGTGGGGCTTTCGCCACCCGCAGTCGACACTCGTGACGACGTGGGCAACGGCGATGTCGGCCCGGTCGAGCGTGCGATCGACGAGACCCGGCACGCTGCAGTTCGAGCAGACGGCGACCGGGCCGTGCTCGCGCGCCGCGGCGAGCGCGTCGCGCGCTCCCTCGCGTACCGTCACCGGAGCGTCGAAGGCGGCGAGTGTCGCTTCGCGAGCGGTCGTCTCGCTGATCTCGACGCCCCGACTGGCGAGCGCGAGGCGGACGTGTTCGTCCAGTGGCGCCTCCGCGCCGCGGTCGTACTCGCGGTGGGCGGTCCGGTACGCCCGCTCCCAGTCGTCTGGCACTCGCACGTTCCGGGCCGCGAGCGAGTCACCGACCGCCTCCCACGGCTCCGTGGGCCGGTCGGCGTCGACGAGCGTTCCGAAACAGTCGAACGAGAGTGCCACGGCCGTTGCATTACTGCAAGCACACTTGAACTGTGCGGTGCGAACCGGGGCCACCAGAAGCAGTGAAAGAAAACAGAGACGTTCTGTCTGCGGCCGAAAGAACTACTGGTCCCGACGACACTGTCCAGCGTAGCCTGCCGAAAGGAGACATCGGGTTCAGTCACATGAACGACGCGCGCCAGACGATCGTCTGACGAATGGCAACGTTCCGAAACGAAACCGACTGTTAAGTACCAGATTCCTTATATTGGAGTGGTCGTTTACAGTCAGATATAGTAAATAAAGCCACAGACAGCAGGTCATTCGGTTTCGAAGACAAACGTCGACAGCGAGATCGAAGTGTAGGCTCGGATCACCGTAAACAGTGTCAGTAAACCGATTTTTCTGGCCCCGGCGAGCGGATCGGGCGGCGAGGATCGGCCACTCGGCGAGTCGTCGAGGGTCGTCATCGACCGGACGAATACACCGAGACAGCTGGTGGTGAGTGGCTATCGAACAAGTATCATTTTCGAATAATATCACGAGCGGGCAGGCCCGACTGTCGGTCGGCCGTGGTCGAAGTCGACGGTGGAGGCGACCGGCGACTACCAGCGGTGGTGGACGTCGTCGAAGACGAACTCCTCGTAGATGTCCCGGATCGCGCCGTGGGTCTGATGGGAGAGGGGCGCCGCCTGGCTGGCAGCGGCGTTCTGGCGGATGTGTTCGGGCGAGGTCGAACCGGGGATCACCGTCGAGACGGCCTCGAAGTCGAGAATCCACCGCAGGGCCGTCTGGGCCATCGTCAGATCTTCGGGCACGTGCTCGCGGAGTTCGTCGACGGCGTCGAGGCCTCGTTCGTAGGGCAGGCCCGCGAAGGTCTCGCCACGGTCGAACGCCTCGCCCTCGCGATTGAAGTTCCGGTGGTCGTCCTCGGGGAAGGTGTCCTCACGCGACAGCTGGCCGGTCAGCAGGCCCGACGCGAGCGGGACCCGGACGATCACGCCAACGTCGCGCCGTTTCGCCTCCTCGAAGAACAGGTCGGCGGGGCGCTGGCGGAAGGGGTTGAAGATGATCTGGACCGTCTCGACGCCGGGGTACTCGATGGCCTTCAGGCCCTCCTCGACTTTCTCGACGCTAACGCCGTAGTGTTCGATCTTCCCCTCGGCCCGGAGCCGGTCGAGTGCCCCGAACGTCTCGCGCTGATAGTACGTCTCTGTCGGCGGGCAGTGCAACTGGAGGAGATCGAGCGTCTCCTGATCGAGGTACTCCCGAGAGCGGTCGACGAACGCCGAGAGGTGCTCGTAGTCGTAGTCCTCGGCGACGTGGGGGTCCAGTCGCCGGCCCGCCTTCGTCGCGACGGTCACGTCGTCGGCGTCGCGCTCGTCCAGGACGTGGGCGATGTGGCGCTCGCTGCGCCCGTCGCCGTACACGTCGGCCGTGTCGATGAAGTCGATCCCCGCATCGAGGGCGGCCCGGACGGCCTCGCGGCCCGTCTCGTCGTCGACCTCGCCCCAGCCACCGCCGATGTTCCAGGTGCCAAGTCCGACTTCAGTCACGTCGATACCCGTCGTGCCGAGTGTGCGCCGGTGCATACGCTGGCGATGGAGTCTGAACTACTTGTGTCTGTGGCTGGTGTGTGCCAACGAGCGGGACAGGAAACAAGCGACGGTGAGAGCCGGCCAGTGGCCGGAGACAGGCACGCGCCTCGTCGGCGCGACGGCGCAAGCACCGTGTCAGACGGACAGCTATCGGTCGTTACCGGATCGACCGCACGACGACAGAGAGTCGAGCGGGAAACGGTGCCAACCGTCCGAATCAGCGGGCGCCGCGTCGTAATCGTGGCCGCCGAAGATCATTCTCGCACCCACTTGGCCCGGCGGATATCGTACCCGCCACACGCCGGGCAGGAGTGGTACTGAACCTGGAGACCGGTCTCGCATCGCATGCACAGATACGGACGGTCCCCATCGGGTTCCCCGAGGTGGGAAACGTCTTTTGCTTTATCGAACACTCCCATTGACGACCACATGCTGCTTTGGCCCCACGCTGCTAAAAAGAGAGTTGATCGTTTATGCCATTTTACCCCGCTTCCGTCTGTCGATTCTCTCCAGACGCCACGAGATTGGCGACGGCTATCGGCCGAGCACACACCCGGTGAGTGAAGAGTCGTTACGACAAGCCTACGTTACCGGGTCGGTCACGCTGATCACACCGACCCGAACGTCCCAGAGAAGTTACCGTGTCGCCCACTAATTAGGAGCTATGCCAACACTGTACACGACACTCGGGACCTACAGTCGTGAGAACCTCGGCTTGATCCTCCCACACGAACACGTCTTCGTCGATCTGGGGCCACGCGAGGAAGCGAACTGGCGGGACGCCGACGTGGCACCGGTCGTCGAGCGAATGGGACCGATGCTCGAACGGGCACGTGACGCCGGCGTCACCGCGCTGGTCGAATGCACGCCGGACGGTGTCGGCCGACGTGTCGACATCGACCTGGCCGTGTCGGAAGCCACTGACTTTCCCATCGTCGTCCCGACCGGCGTCTATCAGGAGCCAGCGATCCCCGAGTGGGTCCGCGAGGCCAGCGAGGACGAACTGTACGAGTGGATGGTCGGAGAACTGACCGAGGGCGTCGGTGACACCGGCGTCAAAGCGGCGTGGATCAAGGTCAGTACGGACGACGACGATCCGACCGGTCTCTCCGACGACGAGACGAAGATTCTCCGTGCGGCGGCGCGTGCAGGCGCGGAGACCGGTGCCGTGATCGGCAGCCACACGCTCCACGAGGACGTGGTCCACCAGCAACTCGACCTGCTCGAAGCGGCTGGCTACACGGCCGAGCAGTTCATCTGGATCCACTCGCAGGCAGAGCCGGTGGCGGCCCACGAACGCGTCGCAGCGCGCGGGGCGTGGATCGAGTACGACTGGATCGGCGGCGACGACCAAGACGACCGACGCTACCTCGACCTGATCGAACACATGCTCGACGCCGGCTACGGCGACCAGCTCCTCCTGAGCCAGGACCGGGGCTGGTACGACCCGTCGGAACCCGATGGTGGCGAGACCAGAGAGTACACGTACCTCGTCGAAGAGTTCTTGCCCAAACTGCGAGCGACGGGGGTCGACGAGGCCACTGTCGAACGGCTCACTCACGACAACCCCTTCGACGCGTACGCCCGCTGACGGGGCGAGTAGGGTATCTCTACGGCGTCGTTTGACACTGCCTACGACCCTATCCATCGGGCCGGCGGGGCAAGGCGCGTGACCCTCGGCGTCGGTCCCGGTACCGGACCGGGCACAGTTTCTTATAGTACCGAGAACAGGACCGGATTATGGACGAGGATGTCCTCGAAGCACTGGCAAGCCTTCCGACCTTCCACCACGCGACCGTCTCGCCCGACGGGAGCGAAGTCGCCGTCTACTACGACGAGACGGGACGCAACGAACTCCACGTGATCGACGTGGCGACGGGCGAGCGCACCCGGTGGAGCGACGGCGACGTGCCGCGCAACGCCCGGTGGCACGTCGAGTGGGCCGCCGACGGCGAGCAGGTGTTCTTCCATCTCGACGAGGGCGGCAACGAACAGAACGATATCTACGCCATCGACCGCGAGGGCACGGTCGAGTCGGTCGTCGAGTTCGACGGCCAGAACACGCTCAACGACGTGGGTGAGGACGGCGAGACCCTCCTGATCGGATCGACCGCGACCGGCCAGATGCAACTGTACCGTCACGACCTCGCGAGAGGCGAGACGACACAGTTGACCGACTACGAGCGCGCGACCTACGCCGGCCTCCTCTCGCCCGATGGGGACCGGATCGCCTACGCGACAAACGAGACCGAGATCTACGAGAACATGGACACCTACGTCGCCGACGCCGACGGCTCCAACCCTCGAAATCTGGAGATCGGCGACACCGGCGCAGAGGTCGCGCCAGAGGACTGGGGACCCGACGGCGAGCGCCTGCTCGTGACCGACAACTCGACCGATCTGGGCCGCTGTGGCGTCTACGATCTGACGACCGACGAAGTCACCTGGTACGGCGGCGAGTTCGAGGAAGCCGCACACGAGTTCCTCCCCGACGGCGACCGCTTCCTCGCGACCCGGACCAGAGAGTGCATGGAAGAGATCGTCGTCTACGACATCGAGACCGGTGCGGCGACGACACTCGACCTGCCGCCGGGCGTCGCGTCGCTGGGCCGGGCCGGCAGCGCCGTCGTCGACGACGAGCAGCTCGTCCTCTCACACACGACGCCGGACCGTCGGCCGGATCTCTTGCGGTACGATCTGACCAGCGACGAGACCGATCCCCTGATCGAAGCCACGTACGGTGATCTCGACCCCGAGATGTTCGTCGACGCGGAGTACTTCACGTTCGAGTCGGCGGGCATGGCGGCGTTCGAAGACAGCGAGACGGTCCCGCCGGCACTCGACGGGACCGACAGCGAATCGCTGGAGATCGAAGCGTTGCTGTACGACGCCGGCGAACGCCCGTCGCCGGCCATCGTCAATCCCCACGGCGGCCCACGCGGACAGGACACGCGCGGCTTCGACCTGTACACGCAGTTCCTCTGCTCGCAGGGCTACAGCGTACTCAAGGTGAACTATCGAGGTTCGACGGGGCGCGGGCGGGAGTTCGTCCGCACGCTGTACGACGACTGGGGCGGCGACGAGCAGGCCGACATCGCGAAAGGGACGACGATTCTCGAAGAGATGGACTGGGTCGACGAGGACCGCATCGCCGTCTTCGGCGGTTCGTATGGCGGCTACTCGGCGTACTGTCAGATGACGATGTACCCGGAGCTGTACGATGCCGGTGTCGCCTGGATCGGTCTGACCGACCTCCACGACATGTACGAGAACACGATGCCCCACTTCCGAACGGAGCTGCTAGAGAAGAACGTCGGTTCCCCGGCGGAAAATCCCGACCTGTACGACGAACGAAGCCCCATCACGCACGCCGAGAACCTCGCCGCGCCGCTCCTGATCGTCCACGGCGTCAACGACCGTCGTGTCCCGGTCTCACAGGCCCGTCTGTTCCGCGACCGCCTCGACGAACTGGGCTACGAGGCGGGCGAAGACGGTGACTACGAGTACGTCGAACTCGGCGAGGAAGGCCACGCCTCGACCGACGTCGACCAGAAGATCAGGATGTTCCAGACGCTCGCTGACTTCCTCGACCGGCGGCTCTGAGGCGGCGTGCTTCCCGTTCGATCTATCGCCAGAGTGCCAGACCAGTCACGTCGTCGACCGTGCGCTCGCCCCTGTGGCATCGTTCACGCCACGTCTCGTCCGTCTTGATCGCCGGTGTCGACGCGGCTTCGCGTACGAGTGGGCCGTCGAAGACACGCATGTACACCTCGCCGACGAACACTGTCGCCCCCGTCAAGTGGCCGGCCACCACGTCCCCGTTCGGGCGCGCCAGTGTGGCGTGCGTGTGGGCGACGAGCGAGTCGTCCGCGTCGTCGATGCGAGCGACGTTGCCGACGCAAGCGGCGACCTCCATCGGTTCGTCGAACGTCGTCGACCCGTACGATCGGGCCGACTGGTCGTAGTACGACACTTCGGCGTCGGTGACGCCACCGATGGCGGTGAACCACGCGGCGTCGGCCTCTGCGGCCCCGGCCATCGCTTCGATTTCGGCACGCCAGTCCTCGCCAGCCCGTAGCGTTGCGACGTACTCACCGACTGTCTGCACCTCACGTAATTTCATTACTGGCCGGTTAGATTGAAAATGCATATATCTGACGTATCAAAATTAATTATTTATCGTTTTGATGCCGAGTAGGAGTGCCATAACGAAGCCCCGATCGGCTATTGGACGAGTACGTGCACGGGAGCCTCTCGCCAGTCGATCGAGTGGGACAGGACGCCAGCAGCGACCGGACGACACGAACCGACGAAACGCCGGACGTGGATCCCGAACTCTCCGTCGTGGTCGTCACCTACAACGAGGCCGACCGGATCGCGGACGCCCTCGAAGCGGTCTTCGAGGCCTGCCGAGGTGTCACGAGCTTCGAGGTGCTACTCGTCGACTCCAATTCGACCGACGACACCGTCGCCATCGCCAGCGAGTACGACGTGAACATCTATCAGATTCCCGACGACAGCCTGACGACGCCGGGCGCTGGTCGCTACGTCGGGACCAAGCACGCCCGCGGCGACGCCCTGCTGTTCGTCGACGGCGACGTGGTGATCTCGAAGTCGTGGGTCCCCGCGGCCCTCACCACACTCCGTCGGGGTCCGAACCTCGCAGGCGTCGACGGCCACCTGAACGACCGGCGCACCGAGGAGGCGGCGAGCGTCGACTACTGCCACGGCGTCGCGCTCTACGACCGGCGAGCACTGACCGAGGTCGGTGGCTTCCACCCGTTTCTGGCGGCGTGGGAAGACGTGGATCTGGGCTTCCAGCTTCGACTGGCGGGCTACGACCTCCGTCGACTGCCGATGGTCGCCGGGACCCACCCGATCCCGGACTCGCCGCTCGATCAGTTCCGCCGCTGGCGACAGGGCTACTATCGGGCCGGCGGACAGGTCTGTAGCAAGGCCCTCGCTCGGCCTGCGTTGCTCGGTCGGTGGCTGTGGTACTTCCGGGACAAGGTCGTCTCGACGACGTGGCTCGTGATAGGTCTCGTCACACTCGTCGTCCAGCCACTGCTCGCGGTCGCGTGGGCGCTCCTCTCGGCCGCTGGTGGAGCCTTCCTCTGTCACCGTCTCGGCGTCGATGGAGCGGCGAAGCGCGCCATCTCGACGGTGCTCTTCCCGCTCGGGTTCGTCCTCGGGTTCGAGTCGCTCCCCGACCGTGACGCGTTCCCGCTCGACGCCGTCGAGACCGTCCAGACCGGGTCGGTGTGGCTCGCTGACCAGCCCCAGCCCTCGGCGACGGAGTAAACGGCGGCGAGAAGCGACGCGTGCTGCCCGCCGACAGAAGCACACAGTGTGAACGGTCGAAAGCGGCCGGTCAGCTGTACGGATCTGGCCGCAGTCGATCGTAGATCGGATAGAGGTACTCGTAGACCTCGTAGGGCGCGTTCCGCGCGCCCACGCGAAGCAAGCGAACCCACGCTGGCTGAGTCGAGTGCTCGACGTTGTCCGCGAAGTCGTTGCGCGCGATCCACTCGACGAACGCCTCGCTCTCCTCGTGGGGCAGCGGTCCCTCGGGCGGAAGATGAGCCTGAATGTCCTCCCAGTAGTACTGGACGTGCTCGTCCAGCGCCCAGTCGTTCTCCTCGAATCGATTCGTCACGTAGTCGTACCAGTCCGCGTCGACACGGTAGCCAAAGTCGTTGGGATCGACGCCCGCGAGCATGAGTCCCGTCGCGGTCCGCACACACTTCTCACAGCGGTTGCAGTTGCCCCCAGCGTCGTCGTAGGTACAGGTCCGAACGACGAACCGCTGGTCGGTCTCGCGGGCGTAGTCGGCCAGCAGTTCGAGTTTGTCCTGCCGAGTGATGTCGTAGGCGTCGTGGTGCCCCCGCGTTCCGGCCCACTGGACGTTGTCGTCGATTTCGGGATGGGAACCCCACGGGGAGCCACGGCCCGGCCACGTCACGGAGTCCAGTTCGAACCCGTCCCAGTGGGTCGATCCCATGTGGACGACGCCGTAGCCCTGACTGTAGGCAAGCGGCGCACAGACACCCAGCAGGCCGATCCCGTGACCGATCCCGCTGTACCACCCGCCGTCGGTGTGGTGCTTGTAGTGGACGTTCAACATCGTGTGATCGAGGAACGTCGAGATGTTGGCCGTGACACCGTGGGTCTCCGAGCCAGTTCGGTCGGCGAACTGCTCGACGTGGCCCATCGCCCGCTGCCAGCGGTCGTCCTCGTCGACGCCGACGACCCAGCCCTGAATCGCGATCAACGCCGGATCGGCCTCTCGATGGCGGACGTACGTCGCCAGCGAGTCGACGCCGCCACTGAATAGCTGGGCCGCGCCGTCGAACGCGCCCGGATCGTGGTCGTACTCGACGACCGAGTCGGCGTCGAGTTCGCCACCGGTCATCACCGCGGGGTACATCCGTTCGAGGGTCTGGCGAACCGCGTCCAGTCCCTCGACGAACGCCCGGTCGACCGTGTCGACCGAGACCGTGCTGTCGGTGGCCCACGCGACCGGACAGACCTGCGCCAGCACCGGCACGGTCAACACACCGCGGGGCACGTCCTCGACGTCGACATCGTAGGACACCGAGAACGTCGAGGCGTCGAAAAATCGCCGCAGGTCCCGCGAGTACTCGACCGCGTACTCGACTGTCGACCCGTCGACGGCCACCGACTCGACACTGATCTCAGCCATGCCGCTGCCCCCGTCCGAATCGACCGCAAACGACACGACTTGTTGTCCGTTGTTGCGTCATCCACTGCTACGCAGGGTGTCTCGTATCTTTGTTAGGAGACGCCTTCGGACCACGAACGGACCTTCGACGGAGCCGAATCGTCTCGTTCGTGAATCCAACGGGCAGAGAGTCGCCGCGCCGGTGACACCGTGTGCAGGTGCTGAGACAGACCGAGTAGCAACACCACTCATACGGATTATTGTAGCCGTTTTCCCGGTCAGCCGCACGCCGTCGCGCGGTCGATCCGGTAAAGATCTACACTAATCCGTATCAGTCCGTGGTTTCCGAAGAAGCAGCGCCGCGTTTCCCGCGTGTCGATCCGACATCACGTTCGGCGAGCCACGTCTCGTTGCACGCCTCGCTACAGAAGGTGAAAATGTCGAGGTCGTCCTCGTCCCCGTCGATGGTCGCCGTCGGATACCGCGTCTCCGCTTCGAGCGGGGTGGCACAGTGATCGCACACCACTGGAAACGATGACTGCGCGTCGGTCATTTTGCTGGCTCGACGACCACCGCAGTGCTGCCGGTGACAGTGACCGTACACCCCTCGAACGCGAACGAGATTTGCACGGTACTGTCACGTGCAGTCGACAGGAGCGATTCCAGCGCCTCTGGGTCGATGACCGAGTACAGCGGTTCCATCGCGGTTGGTTCCTGTCCGGTGACTGCCGAAACTGTCTCGACGATTGCACAACAGAGCGAGTGTGAATCCTCCCTGCCCCACTCGTTGTGGTACGTCTCTGTGGTTGGATCGTACCCGACGCGGTCGAGTTCGTCGAATCGATCCGTACTGGAGCTCATCGTCATAACGAAAGAAGGCGACGGGCGTAAGCGGTCAGACTGACTAGTCAGCGTGCCCCTCGGCCGGACGCTTCGAGCAACTGCTCGAACACGCCCTGCTCGGCTTTGCGAAGATGCTGATTGAACGTCTGACGCGTGACGCCTAGCTGGTGGGCCAACTCGTCTCCGGTACTCGTTCGAGGGGTTTCGAAATACCCCCCGTAATAGGCCGTTCGCAGGGCCACGAACTGCCGGTCTGTGAGTTCCGCTTCGACGATGTCGTACAGGAGACGTGGCGTGTAGCGGAGTTCTTGCGACACCAGTTCGACATCCGAATAGACGTTTCGAGCCGCCTGAATCACCGTCCGCGGGTCGACATCTCCGGGCAGCTCGCCGGTCAGGACTGGTTTGTCGTCGTTTCGGTGGCGAATCAACGACGTTACCCGCCCCCCGAGACTATCGAAGACGACCGGTACTGTCGGGGGTTCGACGTGGATCTCGAAGCGACTCTGCTCTGGAGTCGAACTGAGCAATCGCACGTCGAGCACAGCAAAATCGCGGTCGAAGATGTCGGTCAGTGCCCTGGCCGAGATGCCAGTCGCCGTGAGGTACAGGAGTGCTGTCTCATCGGGGAGCGTCACGACCTCGTCCACGCCGATGTGAACCGTGCCATCAGCCTCCTCGACGAACGGCTGGAACAACTGTTCGGAAAAGAGTTCGAGCAACCGCCGTTTGTCGCTCGTCAGCTTATCCTCACGTTCCTTCAGTGGTGTCGCATCTTCGAAACCGACGACGACGTACTCGACTGCTCCGTCCTCGTTCAGCACCGGCGCAGAATTGCTCGACAGCCACCGCTCCGTTCCGTCCGGCAGTTCGATCCAGTGTTCGAACCCGAAGTCAGGCTCACCCGTTTCCAGAACGCGAGTGACCGGGTGTTCCGCTTCGGAGACTGGCGTCCCGTCGTCGTAGTAGATACGCCATTCCGGTTGGTGGTACGTTCGGTCAGTAATCTCATCGCGCTCGAGTCCGAGTGTCATTTCGGCGCGCTCGTTCGCAAACGAAATCTTGCCAGAGGGGTCGACGACGACGATACTGACGGGACTGGCTTCGAGAATACGCTCGATGAGAGTCCTGTCCTGCGTACTCAACGAAGGGGGCGATGCATTGTCGAGCGATCGCTCCGTGGGATTTCGAGCAGCCGATGAAAACGGACGCCACCACGCCCGTGCTCGGGCACCGACCTGCTTCGATTCGACCTTGCCACTCTCGGCCAGCGCGTCGAGTGTGTTGTACACAGTCCGACGGGACCGATCGACCTGTTCGGCGACCTCACTGGTCGTAAGCGGTTCACACGGGTCGTCTACCCCATCAAAGACAGCGAGGACCTCCTCTTCGATAGCCTGTGAATCAGTATCATCCATTACGAACCAGACGGGAGCAACGAGCAAAAACACCCCCCGGAGTAGACGGCGTGTAGAAGCAGATAATGGGCAATGGAGAGACGTGGACCGGTATCTATCTGATCGCTCGAATGATTCTCTGGTAGACAGTTGTTGGTAATGCTGCAGCGATTCGTATCCAACACAAGAGCACGTGCCGGTAATCCAGCCAACACGCAAGTGGAGATTCGCTCGCCCGTTTCGAACAGGAGAAGGCGACGCCGCTCGGGCCACTCATCGGTTCGGACTCAGAAAATCCGCCCTCCCCGATTTGAACGGGGGACAAGTCGATCTACAGTCGACTGCTCTACCAGTCTGAGCTAAGGGCGGTTGCACTCGTACGTAGCGCCGGTGTCAGACTTAACGGTTATCATTCCGACCGAGGGCGGGAGGGTGTCACACTGTCGACGGTGTCCGACAGCCGCGGGTATCCAAGACGAATCCTGTTCGACCTCGCTCGTCGCGAGCGGGGCTGAAAGCGTGGCAGACGGGCGTCAGACGCTCGGGAAGATTAAAATACCCCGGCGATAATGTGTATGACGAGTCGGATGAGTAAGATCACGTTTCGCGCCGACGACGACCTCATCGACCAGCTCGAGGAGTTCGACGCCTCCAAGAGCGAGGTCATGCGCGAAGCACTCCGGGAGTTCCTGGAGGGATCGACCGACGCCGCCGGGACGACGGCACAGCCGTCCCAGTCGTCGGACGAGGGTGACGACAGCATCGACGAGCTGATCGTCGACAGAGTCGACGCCATCATCGAGGAGCGGCTCGATCAGCGCTTCGAGCAGCCCCGCTCACCCCAGACACCCCAAGACGTGAACGTAAACATTACGCTGGACGGCCAGAACGCCGGATCTGGGTCGGTGTCGGACAGCACTGCCGAGGCGTCAGGGGAGAGTCAGCCCGATGCGTCACACGATCGTTCGAGTCGTAAGACAGGCGAACGGCCGAGTGAAAACACGCCCCAGAGCGGACGTAAGACATGTGGTCAATGTGGCGAAAACGTGACGCAAGACCACGTTTACTGCCCGAACTGTGGTGAAAAGGCATCCCGACGTGTGTTCTGTGACTGCGGGGACGAACTCCGGTCGGACTGGGGGTTCTGTCCGAGTTGCGGCCGTCGAACCCCCGCAGCGGACGTTTTGGACAACAGCTAAAGTCGTGAAAACGCAGCGTATGAACATCCTACTTGCGTAAACGGACGCTTGTCATACACCCGCCGCAAGTTTTATTATACCACACTCTGTGGTATGTTCTGCGTAAGACGGTTGTCTTACACGGCGTTGCGCGCGGTGGATGTCCCACCGCCGTCCTGCGGTTACGCCGTGTAAAACGCACGGCCGGCGTGTAAACAGGCCCGTCTTACCGGGGAACGAGATAACTATGGAGCGTGTGACACTACGGATTCCGAAGCAGCAGATCGAAGAGGTCGAACAAATGGTCGAAACGGGGGAATACCCCAACCGGAGCGAGGCGATCCGGTCCGCCGTGCGGGAGATGCTCGCCGAGCAGGATGTTGGTGAAGAACGACCATCCGAGAAGCGAAAGCGCCGCAACTGGGTGAGGGCCTAACGATGCAGGATATCGTCAAGGAGGCCCTCGAACGCGACGAAGCAGAACAGCAACAGCTGTCCGACGACGATGTCGACGGATTCGGTGACCCCCGGATCGTCATCGTCGGCTGTGGCGGTGCCGGCAACAACACGGTCAACCGCCTGTACAACATCGGTGTCGAAGGTGCCGACACGGTCGCGATCAACACCGACAAGCAGCACCTCAAGATGATCGAGGCCGACACGAAGATCCTCGTGGGCAAGTCCCTGACCAACGGCCTCGGTGCCGGTGGCGACCCGTCGATGGGCGAGCGCGCCACCGAGATGGCACAGGGCACTGTCAAGGAAGTCCTCGGCGACGCGGACCTCGTGTTCGTCACCGCCGGCATGGGCGGCGGTACGGGCACCGGTGCAGCGCCGGTCGTCTCGAAGATCGCCAAAGAGCAGGGTGCGATCGTCGTCGGCATGGTCTCGACGCCGTTCAACGTCGAGCGTGCCCGCACGGTCAAAGCCGAGGAAGGGCTCGAACGCCTCCGCAACGAGGCCGACTCGATTATCGTGCTGGACAACAACCGACTGCTGGACTACGTCCCGAACCTCCCGATCGGCAAGGCGTTCTCGGTGATGGATCAGATCATCGCCGAGACAGTCAAGGGGATCAGCGAGACGATCACTCAGCCGTCGCTGATCAACCTCGACTACGCCGACATGACCTCGATCATGAATCAGGGTGGCGTCGCGGTCATGCTGGTCGGCGAGACCCAGGACAAGAACAAGACCGAGGAGGTCGTCAAAGACGCGATGAACCACCCACTGCTGGACGTGGACTACCGCGGTGCGAGCGGTGGACTGGTCCACATCACTGGTGGCCCCGACCTCACGCTGAAGGAGGCCGAAGGGATCGCCCAGAACATCACCGAACGCCTGGAAGCGAGCGCCAACGTCATCTGGGGCGCGCGTATTCAGGAAGAGTACAAGGGCAAGGTGCGCGTCATGGCGATCATGACCGGCGTCCAGTCTGCACAGGTCCTCGGCCCGAGCACGCAGAAACAGGCCGACAAGTCCCGACAGGCGATTCAGGAAGTCGGCGACGAAACGAGCTTCGACGCCAGTCAGAACGTCGAGGAGTTCGACGATCAGAGCACGCAAGGCTCCCAGAGTTACGGCCACACCGACGGCGGCCGTGACACCCGCGAGAAGAACAACGGCATCGACGTCATCTGACCGGGCACGGCGTTCGATTCGGTCGCGCCGGCACCACCACCAACATTTTATTCTGTTGTCAGAGAAAAACATTTGACACCGCTACTGCGTTACCAATCGTAACACACCTTCGATAGGAACGTAACGAACGAAAGGTACCTGTCGCAACGTAGAGATAATACTTTTTCGTCCGCGGGTCAAGGACGTGAGTAGACAGACTGCGGGCCGTCGTCGACGAGTCCCTGCATGACCATGGCTACGCAACAGACGCCCTCCATCACGGCGGTCGAAGCCCCCTACGGACTCAGACTGACAGATCCGATCGAGAGCGCACAGTTTACCCTGCTCACACACAGTGCCGTCGCACCCGAGTCGATCGATCCGGCCACGTTCGAGCCACCGGTCGACACGGCGGCCACGATCACGGCGACGACGTTGGAGACGCCGTATCAGATCGATGCGCTGGTTCGCGACGGTGACCTCTCGATCGTCGCAGAGTGTACCAGTGGCGAGCGAACGACCGTCGAGTCGGGCGAGTACTACGTCGAACTCTCCTCGGCGAAGATGAAATTGTACCTCCACGTCGACGGCGGTGTCGTGTTCGAGCCAGCAGCCGAGCGCGTCGAACTCTCTTTTCCCGGTGCCGCCGAGATCAGGGTCGGCATCCGCTCGCTGCACGAACAGCCAGCGGCGACGATCACGACCACGACCGAACTGGACGACGTGGCGACGGCGCTCTCACATCTCGGCTCGGCGCTGAAGACGACGAGCTGTGAGCGCTCGTTCCCGACGCTCCGGGGCCATCCACCACTGATCGAGACGGGCGACGAACTCGACGTGCCCGCGGCGATCACCGCCCCGGAGACGGGGGTCACGATCGAGGTCCCGCCACGGCTGGACGCGCTCCTCCCGGTCACGTCGCTGTCGTACTACCTCGGTGCGACGGTCGAACTCGGCTCGGCGCCGCGACTCCACGCCGATGGGACCTCGTTCTCGCTTTCCGACGGTGACGACTACGAGGTGACTGTCGCGCGCGTCCTCAAACAGATCTTCCTGCTTGACTGTGTGACCCGGACCGAAGGGATGTACGACATTCCGCTGCACGAGCGCGAGGTCGTCGAATCGGCCGTCGATCTGGACTTCGCGTGGCTGTACGACCTCCCACTGGCCGCCCAGCTACGGGAATATCTCCAGATCCCGTACGAGGACATCGCCGACGCACTGCCGACGTGGAAGCTGACGGCCGACATCGTCCCGGAGCCGTCGGCGGTCTCGGTGTTGCCCTTCCTCGCCGACGAACTCGCGGTCGTCCGCTGTCCCGACGGCCCGGGTGTCGTCGGTGGCTCCGAGGCCGACCTCTCGCCGGAGGTGACTTCCTTTTTCCGCTCGCGCGATGGCTTCGTGCGCTCGACGACGACCCGGCGGAACGACGGCACCGGCGGTCTCGACCAGACCGTCTTCACGCCCCAGTCGGCCGACAGCATCGAGCAGACCTACGTCGGCGACGGGATCCCACTGGGCGCGAGCAAGATGACCCGCGAGGAGTACTACCGACGGCTGGACTTCGACGCCGATACCGACGGCCGCACGCGCGTCCTCGTGGTCTGTAACGAACCGGAGATGAGCGACGAGAACGTCGTCGGCGACATCTACGGCACGCGCGACTGGATCGAGTTCGACATCTCGACCCACGAGGGAGTCACGACCGACGAACTGGCCGAGTTGCTGACGACCGACGCCGACTTCCTCCACTACATCGGCCACGTCGACCCGTCGGGCATCCGCTGTACGGACGGCCACCTCGACGCCGAGACCCTCGACGAAGTGAACATCAACGCCTTCCTGCTCAACGCCTGCCAGTCCTACAGTCAGGGGCGCGCGCTCGTCGACGCTGGTGCCATCGGCGGTATCGTCACCCTGACCGACGTGCTCAACAAGACTGCGACCGAAATTGGTCGCACCGTCGCCCGCCTCCTGAATCAGGGCTTCTCCCTGCTGTCGATGCTCGGTCTGCTGAAGAAACGAAATCGGCTCGCACAGCGGTACATGGTCGTCGGTGATGGCAATACGATGTTGGTCGAGAGTGAGTCAGGGACCCCGTTTTCTGCAACTGTAGAAGAGACAGGTGGTAAAGAGTTTGATGTAACAGTCAAGGCATATCCGACTGAGCGCTACCCAATGGGCTCAATTTTTAGAACACTACTCACAAATTCTAACACACGATATCTCAATTCCGGGGTGCTAAAGGTGTATACTGTTACGGAAAGCGATCTGAAGGACTTTTTCGAAATGCAACCATTCCCGATTGTTACCGAAAACACTCTGCTTTGGAGCGACGATTACGAGTTATAGTCACTTAGGGACCAACAAACGTTGTTCCACCTGCACCAGCAGCAGCACCGGCCTGCGTCAGCAGCAGGAGCACGGTGAAGATCATGCCGATGAGTTTTGGGTGCGATGCGATCGTCTTTTTGACAGACATTGTCTGGCTCATTGCATTCGAGTAGATGGGCGGAGTGGAAATATATTTATCTAAAGAATTATAATAACTTATAGATGAAATTATAGTGTAAAAAGTGGCTAAACCACCAATATGAGATCTGTACTACCAAATATCATGGTTTTAGCATCTGGAAATGAAATTAAACAAAGATATTTGAAAGAGTAGTCCGATTGGAAACCTAGTGAATAGTACGCATTCCGCTCCCGGTGGAGACGGGAGGTGGGACCGGTGACCGATCCGTTCGATCTGGGGCCTGCTGTCGCAGACGCGTCGAACGTGTTGCTCGCGGCACCCGGTGTCGGAGACACGGCCGATCGGCTGTGTTGTGATCTGGCGACCGCCGATGGAGACGTGCCAGACCACGTGGTGACCGTGACCATCGCGGGTTCGCCCGTCGAGAGCGTTCGAACGTGGCGCGACCGACTGGGACCCGGCCCGTCACTGTCCAGTCTCGCCATCGACGGCATGACCCGGTCTGCAACGGCGGAATCCGCACCGGCAATCGGAGCGGCGACGATCGAGTACATCGATAGCTCCGGGTCCGTGCAGGAACTGGGCCGACGGATCGCGAGCAAACTCGACGACGAGCGCGAGACCGTGGTCTGTTTCGACTCGATCACGGACTTACAGGAGTGTCTCGGGCAGGAGCCGACCTTCGAGTTCCTGCACGCGCTGGGATCGCAGGTCCGGGCACACGGGGCAACGGGCTACTACTACATCGACCGGACCGTCCACGACGAGGAGACGATGACGCTGTACTCGACACTGTTCGACGCCGTCGTCGAGAACGGAACCCGATCCGAGTGAGACACAATGTTCAATCAACACAGCACGACCGGTGTGACCGGCCTTCGAGCGGTGACCACGCGGCGGGTGGCACAATGAGTCACGCGACCTGTGACGTCTCCGTCACCAGCGATGTCGTACTCGTCTGTATCGCCGACGACGACCTTCGGCAGGACGTGACGGCCACGCTCCGCAGCGAGTGGCCGGTGCGGACTGCGTACGATGAATCGGCCGCGCGGGCGAGTCTCGACGAGTCGGTGTCGGTGGTCCTGTTCGATCTGGCCGACGACGCGTTCGACCTCGACCAGACCATCGACCGACAGGACGAGGACGGAATCGCCTTCGAGGCGGCTGCACTGGTCGACGGCCACGAACGAACCGACGAGCGACTCGACGGCTACGTCCACAAGCCGATCGAGACCGAGGAACTCCGGGCGACGGTCGATCGCCTCCACCGCCGAGTCCAGTACGACAGGCTGCTCGGGCGCTACTACACGATCGCAAGCGAGTACGCCGACGCGGCGAGTGGCACCCAGCAGGACCCACCGGAACTCACGCGATTGCGCGAACGGTTGTTCACGCTGCGCACGCGGCTCGACGAGATCGCAGCTGGGCTGGACGACGCCGACGCGTTCGACGCAGCACTCGGCGAGGACGGCGATATCGGCGATTTCTCGCTCGACGACCTCTGAAGATCGGCCCGGTTTTACTCGACGGCTTCGAGCGCGTCCAGCAGTGAACACTTCCGACAGCGGTCGCGACCGGTCGGCGCGCCACAGCGCTCGCACTCGCCGAAGTCGGCCTCCCGGTCGTCTTTACCTCGATAGGCCTCGGCGGCGATGGCGGCGAGTTTCTCGTAGCCGGCCATGATCGAGTGGCGCGTACCGGGATGATTCTCCTCTAGCCCGAGCATGAGCTCTTGAATCTCGCCCCGGTACGCTTCGTCAGCGTGGGGACACTCCGTGATGTGGGCCGGCAGTTCCTCGAAGCGAGCGTACAGCGCGACCTCTTTCTCGGGGATGTCCCGCAGCGGCTTGGCCCGGGGGATGTGCTGGTCGGTTTCGGCGCGTGCCCGGTCGGCCGGCCCGTCACCGGCGGCCTCGAAGGGACCGAGCGACGAGTCGAAGTGCTGGGCGATCTGGGTTACGTCGCCCTCCAGAACGTTCATCAGCGCGGTCTCGGCCTCGTCGTCTAAGTTGTGGCCGGTCAGGAGTTTGTCGGCGTCGAGTTCCTCGGCGTATCGCGAGAGCAGATCTCGGCGGAACACGCCACAGTAGGCACAGGCCGCCATGTTCTCGGGGTCGTCCTCGACGACCTCGTCCATGCGCACGTCGAACTCGTCTTCGTAGCTGACGACCTCGTGGCGAATCCCGAGGTCGTCGGTCAGTGCCACGCAGGCGTCGAGGCTCTTGTCGCGATACCCCTCGATGCCCTCGTGGATCGACAGCGCGACGAGTTCGATCCGAGGGTCGTCGGCGAACACGTCGTGTAAGATCTGGGTGAGGACGACGCTGTCCTTGCCTCCCGAGAGACCGATCACCCACGTCTCGGGGTCGTCTGGCGTCGCATCCCGTGGGACCAGCCCGTCCTCGCGGATGCGGCGGCGCACGCGCTTCTCGACGGTGCGACAGAAGTGCTCCTCGCACATGTGAAGCCCGGAGTAGGCCGCGTGCATCACCGCCGGTTCGCCGCACTTGTCACACTCCATTGGCGGAGCGTAGCGTGCCAGTCGGGGAGAGGGTTTCGTTCTCACGCCAGTGCGTCGACGCCCGCCGAGAGCGCTTCGAGGATCGTCGGCAGGTGTTCGTCGCGGGACCGGGAGCTAAAGAGTTCGTGGCCGCCGTCGTACAGCACCGTCCGCTCGCTCGGCATCGCCTGCCCGATGGCGGCCGTCGAGACGACCGAGTCAGTCAGCGAGCAGAAGACGACGGCGTCGTCGGCGATGGCAGGTCGTGTGCGATGGGCGCGTTTCGTCGCCCGGAGGAAGGCGGGCGAGACCCAGTCGGGACCGTCGCGAAGTTGCTGCGCGGTCGCGTACTCGCCCAGTACGTCCCGGTCGTCGATGCCACTGGGGAGAAAGCGCTGGTCACCCGGTAGCTTCGAGAGCACGTCGACGACTGGTCCCTGACGAGCGGGAGGATCACCCCACCACGGACTCAGGTAGGTCGTCGTCCGGGCGTCGATATCGGCGTGGGCGACGGTGAGACCGCCGGCGCTGTGGGCGATCACGGCGGGGTCGTCGAGGTCGGCGGCGTAGGACTCGACCGGCCGGACCCACTCGCGGGCCACGTCGACGACGTGGGGTGGCAGCGTCGCGGTGTGGACTGTCCACCCGTCCGCTCGGATGTGGTCGATCAGCCACCGGACCGGCGCGTGTTCGGGACGATTCCCCCAGCCGAGTACGAACAGGCAGTCCGGCGGATCGTCGTTCGCCGCGTCCCCCGTGGCCTCGAACCGGTCGAATTTCATGTGTCGACCACGGTCCCGACCGTCAAAAAGCCGGGCGGAGACCACGGAGCGGGTGTTGTCGACCGTTCACACGTCGTGCCACTCGATCCACTCGCCGTGGGGCTGGAAGGTCGCCAGCCGGTCCGTCCGCAGGTCACCGTCGACGGGGCGGTGCCAGTCGAGACCGATCCCGTCTCCGGGGTCGTCGTGGCCTCCGCTCCCGGTGAGCCAGTGGAGCGGCCGGGAAGTTGCGTACTCGGCAATCAGTGCCCGGAGTTCCGTCCGCACCGCCGCCGGCATCTGATAGAGCACGAGCGTGCTGTAGACGACGACCGGTACGTCGTCGGGAATCGCGTCGAGGACGGCCGGGAGTTCGTCGAGCACGTCGCCGGCGAGCAGTCGCGGTGGGTCGGCGCGGGCGGCCGCGACGGCGTCGGCGAGCACTGCGCGGCGGTCGTGGTGTTCGGGCCACGTGAGCGCACGGAGCCACGCCACGTCGCCGTCGTCGGTCACGTCGAGGGGATGCAGGTCGATCCCGACCCGGGAGTGGACCGGCGGCGATTCCGGCGGCAGTGGCGGGCAGCCCTCGCGGATCGACGAGCGAATCGTCACCGACGACCCTTCGGGGCCGACACGGCGTGTCTCGGTGTCGTCGTAGACGTATCGATACCGATCCCACAGGAGATTGAGTCCAGCGCTCGGCCCGACCTCGACGAGTGCGAGCGGGCCGTCGGTGCGGGCCGCGACGTGGGCAAAGGCCGGGTAGAGGACGGCGCTGCGGCGGACGGCGTTGGTCTGGGTCCGCCGCGTCGCGAGGGAAGCGCGGAGGGCCTCGGCGTGGGTCACACAGAAGTCACGGAGAGTATCGGCCAGTTCGTCGTCGGGCGGTCGTGGCTCGTCGGTGACACTGGGGAAGTACGCAGCCAGCGGGTGGTCGACACCGTCGAGGATTTCGGCGTGGACGGCGGCGAGAAACACCTTGTCGCGAGCGCGTTCGGGCGGAGCTTCGTCAGCGAGCGCGAGGAGGTCGGGGTCGTCGGCGACGATCCGACAGATACGTTCGTACAGCGGCGAGGTGTCGGCGGCCCACGCGGCCTGCTCGCGGAAGGCCGTCTGGAGGTCTGTCATATCGGTACTACCGGCGACGCCCGCATTACCGTTGCCCCATCGCGGGCGTCGGAGACGCGCTACTCCTCGTCGGACACGCGAGGTAGGGTCACCGAAACGAGCGTGCCGTCGTCGACGGTCACAGAGACCGATCCGTCCAGCCACCCGACGACCCACTTGACGACCCACAGGCCGAGACCAGAGCCGTGATCGGTCGGCGTCTCGACGAACTGTTCGGTGAGGAGTCGCTGCTCGACCTCGGGGAGACCGGGACCGTCGTCGCTGATCGTGAGTATCACCGTCTCGTCCGTGGCAGCCACGTCGATCATCACCGTCGGCTCGGCGTTGCCGTGGATGATAGCGTTGCGGACGAGTTCGTCGACGACGACGGTCACCAGATCACCATCCGGGACGAACGTCTCGTCGGGAACCGCGTCGGTCTGGACGATCGCGTGTGGGTACTCCTCACGGAGGCCGGCGACCGACTCCTCGACGATGGCACCGATCGGTCGCGGGGGTGACCTGCTGCGGTCGACCTGCAACGAGGACTCGACGACACGGGCGTGGTCGGCGAGCGCGAGCAGCGACTCGCCGCGGCGTTTGATCATCCCCGCGTCCTTCGCGAGTCGCTCGTCGTCGGTCGTCTCCTCGATTCGGGCCGCAGTGCCGGAGACGACCGTCATCGCGTTCCGAAGGTTGTGGCGCAGGACCCGGTTCAACACCGTCACCTCGACGCGGCGTCGTGCCAGTGTCTCGCTCAGTTCGTTGAAGTGGTTCGCGACGGCCATCCACTCGGTCGGTCCCGACAGCGAGACGGTCGTCCCGTACTCGCCGGCGACCAGCGCCGAGAACCCCTCCTGCAATCGCTCGAAGTTGGCGACGTACTCCCGGTAGAGCCACCACCCAAAGAGCGAGAGCGCAGCCAGTGCGAGACCGAGCGTCCCGAACTGCAGGAACGTGATCGAGCGCAACTGCGAGCGCACGGCCGCGTCGGTTTGCGTGACCGACACTGTCCAGCCAGTCTGTTCGACGGTCGCGTTGGCGACCGCGACCGTCTGGTCGGTGGTCGGTCGCGGCCCGTCGACGTACATCGGCGTGTCGTCTGCGACCACGAGCACGCCCTGCGAGTCAGCATCACGCGCACGAATCGGGCCGAACAGGTCCCCCTCACGGACGTGGAACGCGGCGTTGAACGTACCGACGACCCGGCCGTCAGAGCGGATCGGAGCGCTGATCGTGACGATCAAGTTTCCACTCTCGGCGGCGACAGGGTCGCTAACGTAGCTCGTTCCGGCCATCGCCTCCGAAAAGTAGGTTCGTTCGTTGAACGACCGGCCGATCAGCGACGCGGACCGGGACTCGTTGGTCCCCCGAGAGTAGAAGGCCGTCATGGTGCCGTTGGCAGCGACGACCGATGCGCCGCTAAAAGCCGTCGACGTGACGAAGGTGCGCACATCACTCGCCTGGGCCTGTGATCCGTGATCGGCCAGTGACGGTGTCTTGGCCCACAGCCGCACCGTCTGGCGTTTTTCCGTCAGCACCACATCGACCTGCGAGGCGATGGTCTGACTGACCTGCTCTAGGGTCGCTGCTTCCTGCTCGATCGTTGCGTTCCGGTACAACGTGAACCCGGCCAGCGACAGCGCCGAGAGGACAACCGCGAGCACCAGAAACGCGACGAGGAACCGTCGCCGTAATCGCATTACTGATTCGTTCCACGACGGTCAGCATAAAGAGTGGGGCAATCGAGCAGTAGACATTTCTCCATCCGGCGGGTAGCCATCGGCAATGAGTGATCTGAGCCGAACGGCGGCGATCGACCGGGCCGTCGAAGTCGTCGATGCCGTCGCCGACGAGACGATGCCGGTCCCGGTGCGCGAAGTGTGGGTGTACGGCGACGTGGCGCTGGGACTCGACCCGATCGACAGACTGGATATCTATCTCACCAAGGACATCCTCATGCGCGACGCGCCCGACCGCGAGGACGAGTTTCACGAGCGACTCGGCGTCGAGGGCGTCGGCAAGACCGTCCGCGCCGAGTGGGCCGAGCAACACCCCGAATACATCCGTGCGAACGCGAACGGCCACGCCGCCCCCGAGAAATGTCTGGCAGCCCACCTGCTCGACGACGACGAGCCGATCCACCTCGAAGTGTGCAACGCATCCTTCGAGAACAACGTCACCCAGCGACTGAAGGGTGCACGCGCACGCGAGAACTACGAACAGCTACTCGACCCGCGGGGCGTCTGTCTCTGGGCCGAAGGCCAGCGCAGCGAGGAAGCCGTCCGCAAACTTCGGGCGAGCGAACTCGCCTTCCCGACGCTGTCGGGCGCACTCGAAACGCTGGGGATGGATGCCGACGAAGCCACCGAGGCCGCCGACGTGCTCGCTGCCACACGCGAGCGACAGGACGGGATGTCGGTTCGGGGCGACGTGGTGTAACACGACTCCTCGGACGACCAGCCCGGGGAGGTGGAAGCGACTGCCCGTCTGACCAAGGCGGGCAGGTGTAGATCGACTCTCCGTCCGCACAGGACGGGAGGTGGAAGCGACTGCCCGTCTGACCAAGGCGGGCAGGTGTGAAACGACTCCTCGGACGACCAGCCCGGGGAGGTGGAAGCGACTGCCCGTCCGTACAGGACGGGGAGGTGTAGATCGACACACCCTGTCCTGCCGGACAGGCGGTGACACTTTTTTGATCGTCGCTGAACCACCGACGATGAGCGAGTCCCTCCATCTCGTAGTCAGAACCGTCCACGTGTTCGGCATGGCCGTCCTCGTCGGGGGCACAGCGACGGTGTGGCTGAGCGCCCGCCGGCAGAGCGAGTCGACCGCCGCGCTGGCGCGAACCTACGAGTGGCTCTTCTGGCCGGCTATCGGTGTCCTCGTCGCCACCGGCATCGGCAACCTCGGGGCGCTGGGCGCGCCCGGGCCGGCGACCGACTGGGGACGACTCCTGCTCGCGAAACTCACGCTGGTGAGTCTGGTCGTCCTCGCCTCGGCCGTCCGAACGCTGGTGATCGCGCGTCTCGAAGACGAACGGTCGGCCACGGCGACTGGCTGGTACGAGCGAGCCTACGGCGTGACGACGCTCTCGCTCCTCGCTCTCGTCGCGATCGCGGAGGTACTGGCCCATGGCTGAGACGACCGGCACGTCCGGGCCGGGGCACCGGCCACTCACGGTCGTTACGCTCGCGACGGTGAACACGGTCGGGTTCGTCCTCGCGTTGCTGGTCCCGGCCTACGCCAGCGGCGGCCTCTCGGATGCGCTACCGAATCTCGGCACTGCACTCGGACTGGGCGTGTTCGCGTTCCTCTGGCTCGTCGTGTGGGCATCGACGCGCTGGCTGCTCGCCCGCGTCGATCCGACCAGAGACCCACCTTCGCGGCTCGTCCTGTGGGCCGGAGCGCTCGGTTCCCTCGACGGCATCGTCTTTCTGCTCGGGATCGTGCTGGCACTCGGGGTGCCCACGACACTCGTCACGTCGCTCGAACTGCTGTCGGTCGCGCTGATCGCTGCGATCGGAACGCCGATCGCGGCGCTAATTGGTGCCGTCGTGGGTATTTCTTCGCTCGCGCTCGATCTACTGCTCTTCAGGATCGCCGAGACCGTCACTCCGACGACGCGACCCGACCCACCGTGACGAAGAAGGGGACCGTCTCGGTGCGCTCGTAGTCGCCCGCACCCATCTGTTCGATCACGTCGCGCCCCATCGAGCGCCACGCCTGCCGGAGTTGGTCGAACTCGTCCCCGTCGGCGGCGTCGCCCAGCACGTCGGCACGGTCGGCCAGTCCCGCGGCCGTCGCCTTTCGCTTTGCCGCCGTCAGCGCCGCTTCGGTGTACGGCGGGGCGGTCGTCAGCTCCTGATCGTGCCGACTGGTCGAGACGACCGACAGCCCCACGTTGGGGAAGAGATCGGCCGCGCTCGCACCGAGGGCCACGTCCGTCTCGACGCCGTCGAGGTACAGTTCGCGGGCGCGACGGGCAAGCGTCGGCTCCGCGTCGACGGTCGACTCGACGCTGACAGCACTGTTGTCTGGTTCGATCACCGCTACGCGCTCGCGGGCGACGCGAGCAAACTCCGCCAGTGCGGCCGCCGGATCGGGGAGGTTGATCAGGAGCGCCTGACAGACCACCAGATCGACGGCGTCGTCGGTGAAGGGGAGTCGCGTGGCGTCACCGAGGACGGTCGGTTCGGGGACGGCTGCGAGGAGCGTCGCATCCGCGTCGACACCGACGACCTCGCCCGGCGTCTCCTCGCGCAGGACGCGAGTGAGTTCGCCGCTGCCACAGCCAACGTCGAGGACACGCTCACAGTCGTCCAGATCGAGGTCGTCGAGCGCCGCTCGGGAGTCCGTCCACATCCCCGCCCGGGTGCGTTCGAGATAGTCGGCGTCGAATCTGCGCACGCCGACGGTTCGCCGGCGACGGGCAAAAACGACGCGATCACGCGCTGCGGAGCGTGATCGCGTCCGCAGCGATATCTTCGAGGAACGCGTAGGCACCGCCGATCCACTGGCGACCGTCGGCATCGACGAGGAAGGAGTTCTCGACCGGTAGTGACGCCGACGCCGGATACACCATCCGCTGGTGCACGTTCAGGACTCGTCCCTCGACGGTGCGTTGCTCGTCCGTCATCGGATCACGACCGTCGACGCGACAGTCGAGGGGCACGTCCGCGCGCAGACACAGGGCGATGTGGGTCACGACGTGACGGATCCCGTCGTAGGTCCGGGGCAGCGTCGGACAGTCGACGGCGTGGACTTCGGTCGACGCCATCCAGAAGTTCGTGAGGAAGTCCCGATACAGCCCACTGGCGATGTCGTGGAAATCGAACATCCCGACGGTGTGGTCGGGGCTGTCGTCGTCGAGCGCCGCGGCGTCACCGATCAGCCCGCGCTCGTCGTCGATACAGCAGAACACGGGTGCGATGGAGGGCGAGCGCCGAGCGACCGTCGAGCGGTCGCTCAATTTCGGGTCCACGTCCGACTGAGGCTCGTAGGGCGACTCCCAGAGCAAGACGAGCACCAGCACGCCACGGTCGACGGCGTCTTCCAGTGCCGGCCCCAGTGCCGGCATCGCAGCAATCGGCACCGACAGCGTCACTTCGAACGTCGCGCTGGCGACGAGTGACCTGATTCGATCGACGACAGCGTCGCGATCTGTCGGCGTGTCGTCGGGAGCCATCACCAAGATTACGTTTCACACCGATAATAAACCATCGACTGCCAGTGTCGAGATATACGCTTTTGCAGCTCCGCCCCGACGGTCGATACATGGAGGGTTCGCCGAAGGTGCTGTACGTTGGCGGTCACGACGGGGCTGAGCCAGCAGACCGGCTCTCGGCCGCCGGTTTCACCGTCGAAGCTGTCGTCGGCGAGCGCGAGGCACTCGCCGCCGTCCGCGAGCACCCCGAGATCGAGGTCTGTGTTACGCGCTACGAGGTCCCCCGGGCCGACGGGATCGAGTTTCGCGGTGGACTCGCAGTCGTCGAAGCGCTCGACGCCGAACGCCCGTCACTCCCGGTGATCCTGTTTACTCGGATGGCGAACCACGATGTCGCGCGAGAGGTCTCCGGCCGGAACCTCTTCGACTACATTCCGATCCAGTCCGACGCCGACCCGTACGACCGACTCGTCCGTCGAACCCGGACCGCTGCCCGCCAATACCGAACCGACCGACAGGTCGAACAGCTCTCCCGGATCAACGAGATCGTCCGGGACGTGAATCGCGAGCTCGTGCGTGCCGACGACCGCGAAGCCGTCGAGCGGGCCGTCTGCGAGGAGCTTACCCAACGGGGGGCCTACGCCTTTGCCCGGTTCGAGGGGAGCGGAACGATCACCGCCCGTGACGATGGGACCCGGACAGAGATCGATCCACAGGCGATCGCCGACCACCTCGTTGCCGACGGTGACGGCGTCGTCGACCTCGACGACCGCTGGCGACCGTACACGGCGGGTATCGTCGTCCCCATCGCACTCGGCGACACCCACTACGGCAGGGTCTTGCTGTGTACGACCCGGGCAGGTGCCTTCGACGAGACCGAGCGGGAGGTGCTGGCGGAACTGGGCGAGACGATCGCTGACGCCCTCGATGCCATCGAGACCAAAGAACAGCTCGCGGCCCGCGAACGCGAGCTGGCCGAGCAGAACCGACGGCTCGAACGGTTCGCCTCGATCGTCAGCCACGACCTCCGAAACCCATTGCAGGTCGCCGACGGCTACGTCCAACAGCTTCGAGCCGAATACGACGATGACCGCTTCGACGAGATCGGTCGGGCCGCAGCCCGGATCGAGACCATCATCGAAGACGTCCTCGCGCTGGCACAGGGCGGCGACAGCGCGGTGACGAAGACGACGGTCGATCTCGAACGGACCGTCGAACGAGCCTGGGAGACGGTCGACACCGCCGACGCGACGCTCGTGACCGACCTGTCTGGGACGATTCAGGCCGACGGTGATCGACTGGCTCGGCTCCTCGAAAACCTGTTTCGCAACACCGTCGAACACGGGACCACGAACGCCGGCTCGCAGGCTCGGCAGAAGACTGTCGAACACGGTGGGACGACAAGCCCGGACTCACAGGGCCGGCAGGACACTGCCGAACACGGTGGGACCGGCCTGACCGTTCGCGTCGTCGAAACGGCGGACGGCTTCGCAGTCGAGGACGACGGTCCCGGCATCCCATCGGACGAACGCGAGACGGTCATGGAGATGGGCCACTCCGGGTGCGGGGGGACGGGCCTCGGACTGGCGATCGTCGCCCGTATCGCCGACGCCCACGGCTGGACGGTCCGCGTCGAAGAGAGCGACGCCGGCGGTGCCCGATTCGTCTTCGAGACGAACTGAGAGCGGTCTCGCCGACGCTTACGCGTCGGCCAACTCACGGCTCGTCCCTCACCGCTCGCTTTCTGGCGGCCCCTCGCTTCACTCGGCGCCGCCCGGTTCACGGGTCACGTTGCTCGCGAATCACTGCGTTCAACGCTCGCTTCGAGGCCCGCCGACTGGCGCGCCTCGCGCTCCCCGTTCGCTTCTCGCCGACGCTTACGCGTCGGCCAACTCTCTCGCACGCTCGATGTTCCACTCGAAGCTCTTGCCGTTCTCAGTCGGGGTTTCCAGAACGAATGGCACGTCGTCGAGTGCGTCGTGGGTCAGGAGAGCGCTCATCCCGTCCTCGCCGATGTGGCCCTCGCCGAGGTGGGCGTGTTCGTCCTTGTTGGTGCCACACTCGTGTTTGGAGTCGTTGAGGTGGATGCAGGCGAGCTTCTCCAGCCCGACCACGTCGTCGAACTCGGCGATCGTCTCCGCGACGCCGTCGGCCGTCGAGAGGTCGTAGCCCGCGGCGAAGGCGTGGGCCGTATCGACACAGATTTCCAGATCCTGCGAGGAGCGGTCCAGCACTGCGGCGAGGTGCTCGAAGTCGCCGCCCAGCTTCGTCCCGCTGCCGGCGTCGGACTCGACGAGGACAGTGACGCCATCCGGGATGTCGAGTTCGTCCAGCGCGCTGGCGGCGTTGTCCAGCCCGCCCTCGACGCCCGCGCCGGTGTGGGCACCGAGGTGGACGTTGACGTACTCGACGCCGAGTTTGTCGGCGGCGTCGACCTCCTTTTGCATCGAGTCGATGGACTTCTCGCGCAGATCGTCTTTCGGGGTGCAGAGATTGACGAGATACGAGGAGTGGATGACCCACGGCCCGACGCCGTGGTCGTCGGTCAGTTCGCGGAACTTTGCGGCCTCGTCGTCCTCGATGTTGGGGTCCTGCCAGACCTGCGGCGAGTGACTGAAGATCTGGCCGCAGTTCCCGCCGTACTCGACTTGCTCTTCGACGGCGTTGTACGCCCCACCCGCGATCGAGGTGTGTGCTCCGACACGCATGTGCGACGGGTGAGCGCGCCGGAGCAAAGCCCTTCCGAAGGCCGCCGACGGACGGTGAGTGCGACAGGCGCGACCGTTTTGTGCATGCCAACCCAAGCATGTTCGTGACCGAGGACGCACTCGCACCCGACGTGTACGCCGTGCTCGATCAGTTGCTGGCCGAGACCGCCGACGCCATCGCGGCCGGCGAGTACGACACCGCGAGCAGCGCCATCGACACCGTCGCGACGGTCACCGAGAACAAGGTCCCGCCCGGGCGACAGCACGATCAGCTACAACACTGCTGTGAGACCGTCACCGGACTGCTCGCAGACGACGACACGAGCGACGCGGTCGCCTGCGAGTACCTCCGTGCGATGGGCGAGCGACTGACGGTCGAGACGGCCTGACCGTCACTCACTGCCTCGTCGCTGTCGCGTCCACTCGCTTGATTCGAACTTCTCGCTCGCGCGCTCGCGTGCGCGGACCAGTTCGTCGTCTTGCCAACCCCGAGAGTCGATCGTACCACCGAGTCCCTCGATCCAGTCGACGAGCGTCGAGCGAAGCGTCGCGACGGCGTCGGACCGCGTACAGTCGGCGTACTCGTCGATTCCGCCGACGCGGTCAGCGAACGCGTCGGGATCGGGGTCACCGGTGAAACAGGCACAGTGGCGCTCTGGCGAGGTCGAGAACGTCAGCGAGCCGTGCTGGACGACGGCGTCGCGCTGGCGATACTGGGCGTTGCCACTGATCTTCCGTTCGTCCGGGCCAACGATGTCGTGGGCGGGGTGGAGTTCGCGCAGGTAACAGGCTGGCTGATAGATCGCAGGCCGCTTCTCGTCGGCGAAGTGCGCGTCGACACCCATTCCGTCGAAGGCATCGAGGACCGGCGTACAGAGTTGCCCGTAGCAGTCCATCAGGTCCCCGGGGACGGCGTCGGCGGGCACGACGATGGAGTAGGAGATGTCGCCGTGGCTGTCGTGATAGATCGCACCACCGCCGGTCGGCCGTCGCGTGACGGTGATCCCCTCGCGCTCGCAGTAGTCCCAGTCGATCGTCTCGGGGTCCTGATTGTATCCCAGCGAGAGCGTGCTCGGTCGCCACCGGTACAGTCGCACTGTCGCGACGCCGTCCGTGGCCGCGGTCTCGGCCGCGACCTCGTCCAGTGCCATGTTCGTCGGCCCCCCGCGAGTCTCTTCGTCGACGACACGCCACGAGCAGTCCCCGAGTTCGGTCATGGTCACTCTAGACGGGCGGACCAGAAGGCGATTCCGGCCCGGCACTGACGGCGTCGGCCATGATCGTCCGTTCGGCCCGCCGGAGGTGTTCGGCCGCAGTACCGGGCGCACAGTCCAGTTCGTCGGCCACGTCGGCGACGGTTCCCGCTCGCGGATCGTCGTAGTACCCGACTTCGACGGCGGTCGTGACGGCCTCGAACTGCCGGTCGGTGAGCCGATTGCCGGGATCGAGGCGGCGGTGCGTGTACTCGCCGACCTCGCGCACGTCGGGGCTGATACCGGCCGGGAGATCACCGAGTGCGTCCTGCACCACATCGCCGGGACCGACGAGCGTGAATCGAACGCTGCCGTCGCCGTGGTAGGCGATCGGATAGAGCAAGACCAGACCGACGCGGGCGAAGGCGTCGGCGAGGCTCTGGCCGTCTTGGGAGAGAGCGTCCCGAGTGTAGAGGTAAAACGAGTCGTCCGGGCACGTCGAGACGGCGTAGTCGAGGACGCTGTCGGTCCCGAGCAGCGCGTCCTCGTACTCGGCCAGTGGGCTGCCCTCGACGTGAAACAGGGCCGTTCGAACGCCCTCGACCGTCGGCGAGGTGCTGACGAGTCGCGACACCGAGAAGCCGTCGTGGTCGACGACGAACTGGTGCATCGGATGGCGAACGTCGGGGTCGTGAGCCAGCGAGAGCCTGACGTACTTCACACCGGCCGTTTGCGGGGGCGTACATAAATGAACCTCGGACGTGAGGCACAACGACGAGGCGACTGCCGGGCCAATCGTTCGACTATGCAACAGGCCACGACAGCCCCGCCCGAACCGATCCCGGTGTTGCCCGAAGAGACCGTCGTCGATGTCGAAGCACACGGCAACGCACCTGCCGTCGTGGTCCGGGCCGACGCCGTCGAACGCGTCCTCTCGACGCTGAAGACCGAAGCGGGCTACGATCACTGTGCCTGTGTCACCGCACAGGAGTACGCCGACCGCTTCGAGACGATCTATCACCTTCGAAAGTACGACGACCCGACCGACGAATGCTCGGTGGTCGTCCCGACGCTCAAGAGCGATCCACGCTCGGAAAGTGGTGCAGGGGTCTATCGCACGGCCGAGTGGCACGAGCGCGAAGCGTACGATCTCTTCGGTATTACCTACGAGGGTCATCCCGATCTGCGCCGGATTCTCCTGCCCGAGACGTGGCAAGGCCACCCGATGCGGGCCGACTACAATCAGCACAAACCCCAGATCGTGCCGTTCAGAGAGCACCAGCGCATCCTCGAAGACCGGCGTGATGGTCCCGACACGATGCACCTCAACATGGGTCCCCACCATCCCTCGACCCACGGCGTCCTCCACCTCCGGGTGACACTCGACGGTGAGAACGTCGCCGACGTGGAACCGGACATCGGCTTCATCCATCGCTGTGAGGAACAGATGTGCCAGCAGGGGACCTATCGCCACCAGATCATGCCCTACCCCGACCGCTGGGACTGGGGCGGGGCCGGCCTGCTCAACGAGTGGGCCTACGCCCGTACGGCCGAGGACCTGTGTGACATCGAGGTGCCCGACTATGCGCAGGTGCTGCGGACGATGTGTGGCGAACTCTCGCGGATGCTGTCGCACTTTCTCGCGTTCGGTACGTACGCCCTCGACGTGGTCGGGGAATTCAACGTCGTCTGGCAGTACGCGGTTCGTGACCGCGAGATCATTCAGGACTTCCTCGAAGACCTGACCGGCCAGCGACTGATGTTCAATTATCTCAGACTGGGCGGCGTCGCGTGGGACGTGCCAGAGCCTCGCGAAGCGTTCTTCGACAAGATCAGGACGTTCATCGACGGTCTCCCGCCGAAGGTCGCGGAGTATCACGACCTGATGACGAACAACGAAATCCTGCAGATGCGCACCATCGACACCGGCGTCCTCCCGACGGAGATGGCGAAAGACTTCGGCTGTACCGGCCCGGTCGCCCGCGGATCCGGCGTCGACTACGACCTGCGGCGTGACGACCCCTACGGCTACTACGACGAACTCGACTGGTCGGTCGTGACCGAGGACGGCTGTGACAACTTCGCTCGCGTGCTGGTACGCCTCCGCGAGGTCGAACAGTCCGCCCGGATCGTCGAACAGTGTGTCGACCTGCTCGAAGCGTGGCCCGAGGAGGACCGTGACATTCAGTCCAACGTCCCGCGGACGCTGCGACCCGACGCGGACAGTGAAATCTACCGCGCAGTCGAGGCCGCCAAGGGCGAACTCGGCATCTACATCCGTGCCGACGGCACCGACTCACCGGCCCGATTCAAGATTCGTGGCCCCTCGTTCTCGAATCTGCAATCGCTGCCCGCGATGGCCGAGGGCGAGTACGTCGCCGACCTCGTCGCATCGATCGGCAGCCTCGACACGATCATGGGCGAAGTCGACCGCTAGCTGTCAGTCGGTTTTGCGCCAGTGACAGTCCAGAAGATCGTTCGATACCGGGTCCCGCTGGATCGACCACAGAAGCCGTCTCCTTCGCTACCAGATACGGCCCACAGTATTATATCTGATAACGTCGAAGCCCACGCATGGAACAGATCGCACTCGAAGTCCAGTCCATGGAGTGCGACGAGTGCGAGCGAATCGTCACGTCGGCGCTGATCAACGTTCACGGCGTCTACTGGGCGACCGCCGACCACCAGACGGGAACCGTCGGCGTCAGCTACGAGCCAGCACAGGTCGACAGCAACGAACTGCGCGACGCCATCTCGGCCGCGGGCGATTCGATGTCGGCCCGGTGACGGGCCGAGCGCGGACCGGCCGATGCGACGGATCGGATTGCCGAGGCAGTTTTGTGTCCCAGGCACATACCACGCAGTGATGAGCGAACTCCAGACCGCGACGGTCGCTGGTGGCTGTTTCTGGTGTACCGAAGCCGTCTTCAAACAGATCGCGGGCGTCGAGTCCGTGACCTCCGGGTACGCCGGCGGCCACGTCGAGGACCCGAGCTACGAGGCCGTCTGTTCGGGCGACACCGGCCACGCAGAGTGTGTGCAGGTCGAGTACGACCCCGACGTGCTCGACTACGAGGACGTGCTGACGGTGTTTTTCGCGACGCACAACCCCACGACGAAAGATCGGCAGGGACCCGACACCGGGAGTCAGTACCGTTCGGCCGTGTTCTACCACGACGACGACCAGCGCGAGACCGTCGAGGCGTTCGTCGCCGACCTCGCCGATCAGTACAGCGATCCGATCGTCACCGAGATCGAACCGCTGGAGCGGTTTTTCCCCGCCGAGGAGTACCATCAGGACTACTACGAGCGCAACCCCGATCAGGGCTACTGTGCCGTCAACATCGACCCGAAACTGAAGAAGCTCAACGAGGAGTTCCGGGAGCTACTGGCATGAGCTTCGAGTTCACCACGAGCGTCGACGTGCGCTACAACGACATCGACAGCTACGGCCACGTCAACAACGCCGTCTTCGGGACCTACATCGAGGAAGCCCGGATCGACTACCTCGAAGCCGTCGTCGGCGGCGAGTCGGCCGACATCACCGGCACCGGCGAGGAGACCGGGATGGTCGTCGCGAACCTCCAACTGGACTTCGAGCGCCCGATCCGACTGGACGACGACGTGACCGTCGGCGTCCGGGTGCCACGACTGGGCGAGAAGAGCTTCCCGTTCGAGTACGAGATCAGAACCGAGGGTGGCGTGGCCGCGACCGGCGAGACGACGATGGTCGCTTACGACCGCGCGACGGCCGGGCCGGTCGCGCTGCCCGATAGCTGGCGCGAGTCGATCAGCGAGTTCGAAGGGCTGTAGACAGGCCCGTTACGCGTCCTCGATCAGGCGTTCGGACCCGTCGGCGTCGTGTATCGTCACCGCGTGGTTCGTGTGACGAACGTGGGTGGTCGCCCACCGCTCGATGGCACCCTCCGCGAGTCGCTCGGCGCGCTCGGGACAGTGCCGACACACCGCACGCCACGTCTCGATCCCGTCGGGAAAGTGCCCGGTGTGGCGTTTGTGATCCAGTGCGAACTGCTCGAAGGCCTGATTCCCCACCGTATCGAGTTCCGCACCGAGGTCCCACTCACGATCACACCGGCGGCAGGTGATCGTCGGTGCGTCGTCCGGGTCCTCGGGACCGCTGTCGGCGTCGTGCACACCGACGCTACGGCGAGCATCCCCAAGTAGTTCCTGCCCGCGCCACGGCATCGATCGGCACGACCGACGGGTACTCGTGTCCCCGGCCCGTCGGTCGGGACATGGACGAGCGGGCGAGCCGATTCCGGGTCTATCGGGTGGTCGAGGCAGTACCGCACATCAATCTTTTCGACACCGAAGGGACCCGGCTGTACACGACCTACCAGTCGGGCTACGGCGAGCGCCAGCCCGAGGTCGACGCCCTCGTTACGGGGGACCTGATCGAGGGGACCGTCGTCGGTGATCTGGGCGACGACGAGGAAGCGTGGTCGCTCCAGTCGTTCGAGCGCGTCGGCGGCGTCGACGTGGGCTTCGCGACGGACGCCGACTTGCCCGAGATCGCACGCGAGACGTGGGACACGCAGGAGCAGGGACCGGCACACAGCGTGATCGAATCGGACGGTGAGCCGGTCGGTGAGTGCTGGGTCCAGCCACGCGCACCGCTGCCGGGCGGTGCGTTCGTGCCGTCAGTGCTGGCCGGCTTGCTCCCGATGGAGGCGAAGCTGACGACCGTCGAGAGTGCCACCGCGCCGACGACCGACGCCGTCTTCCTCGACCCGGACCCCGTCGACGCGTCGACGTTCAGCGAACCCTACGGCGTCCTCGTGGTCTTTACCGAGGCGGCAGGCGAGATCCGGCGGCAGTTTCGTGAGCGATACGACTGCCCACGGGGCGTCGACAGCCGCCCCGACTACGATCCATACGAGCTATCGATCGGTCGCTAGCGCCGATCGTCTCAGGGTCTGACTGCCAGATCGAGCCACTCCTGCAGGCACGCGACACCACAGTAGCGATGGCGCTGGGTCTGCCCTCGCCGACGGACGGTCGCGGCGACGTGCCACCGGTCGGCGTACACGTGAGCAGGACAGCCCGGACAGTCCCAGACGGTCTCGTCGTCGGGTGACTTTCCGACGGTCACGCCCGACACGTAGCAGTCCCCGCCCATGTGACGCGGTTGGACGAACTCCACGACGGCCCTTGGTCCCGGAGCGACACGAATCCGTCGCTCGCGACGGGTGAACGGACAAAAGAGCAGTGCTGTGCCCTCTCAGGACAGGTCCACGCGTTCTGCTTCGTCCGCGAGATACGAACGAATCTGCTCGTCGTCGACGGCCCCGAGTAGCGTCGCGTCGTCGACCTGATCGAGCACGCATTGCTCGTCGACGACTTCGGCCAGCACGTCCGAATCGAGGTGCTCGGCGAGCCGTCGATGCCCGTCGGCGGTCAGGCGCTCGACATCGGCCGCCGACCGGTGGGTGTCGAACGCCCGGTCGACGGTCGCTTCGCGGAGTTCGTCGAGACGGTCCGGGGGTACGTCGTGATCGTCAGGGAGTTCGTCGTCGAACCACTCGCGCCAGCGGTCCCGGTCGGCCCACTCGCCCTCGAACTCGGCGTTGGGCCGAAGCCAGTCGTACCGATTCGCGAGGACACCCTCGGGGTAGCCCTCCTGTTGGCGATAGTCTGCGAGGAGCGTCCGTGCGACGTGGGCACCCTGCCCGGCGGCGATGATCGCCTGTGCGTCCCGCTCGCCCGTCGGCGACGCGATGTAAAGCCCGTCGATCGGTGTCCGTCCGTCCGCATCGGCGTACTCCCGATCGAAGTGCTCGTGTTCCTCGCCGTCGTGCTCGTGGATCTCGAACATCGCATCGCCACCGAGCGGCCGGAGGTAGTCGCCGCCGTATCGGGTCGCGGCGATCACCCACTCGGCAGTGACTGGCTCGCCCGCCTGTGGCTCGACGACGAAGCCCGAATCCCCGCGCTCGACCGATTCGACGAGGTCGTCGACGACCTCGCAGCCGGCACACTCGGCGTGGTCTCTCGCCAGCGCGGTGAACGTCTCGATGTCGATCCCACCGGGGAATCCGAGGTAATTTTCGAGGTAGGCACACCGCTGGAGCGAGGACCGCCCGCGGTCGAAGACCACGGTGTCGAGACCGTAGCGGGCCGTGAAGACGGCGGCCGAACAGCCGGCCGGGCCGCCGCCGACCACGACGACATCGTACTGAGCCGTGGCACCGCGCGACTCGACGGCTGCCGTGTCGTCGCCGTCGGTGTCGCCCATCTCAGAACGCTCCGTTGACGATATCCGCGACTCGCTGGCGATCGAACAGCGTCAGCTCGGCGTCTCGCAGGGTCTCGATCCCGCGCCACTCGCCGAACGCGTCGGGGTAGAACTGACGGGCGGCGGCCTCCGTCTGGAACAGGTTGACGATCGGTCCCTGATACGACGCGCCGCCCCGGTACAGCCGGTCGTTCTGGACGGCACTGAGTTGCGAGCCGATCGGGTCCTCGCGCATCGCCTCCATCCGGGTCTCGAACTCCGCCGACGAGACGTGTGAGAAGCCGTACTGGAAGACGATCGCATCCGGATCGACCGCGAGGAGTTGCTCGTAGTCCCAGTTGGCGTACCCGCCGTCGATGTGGGCGTCGAAGGCCCCTCGCATCCCCAGGTCGCGATACTGCTTGTGGTTGTTGCCGTCCTGTACGGGGTACGCCCAGAACGACCCGTTCTCGAAGTCCGAGTTCACCGAGAGGAGACCGACCGTCGGGCGCTCCTCGGTCGCCGGGAGCGACGACTCGATGGTCGAGAGCATCTCGTCGTGAACCGATTCGAACGCCTCGTAGCGCTCGCGCTCTCGGAACGCGTCGGCGACCGTCTCGAAGGCCTCGTACAGCGAGTAGTAGCGGTAGTCGTGCCAGTCGTCGCCGCGCCGTCGGATGTAGTTCCCGAGGAAGGGCGCGACGCCGTCGGTGATCTCGTCGACGTCGGACTGTGTCCAGTCGTCGGCGAGGACACCGAGCCAGTTGGGATCGACCAGGTGGAGGTCACAGTCCAGTTCGTAGAAGATCTCCTTGTCGAAGCCGCCGTCGCCGGCGATCTGCGTGACGTCGTCGAGCGACACGTCGACGCCGGGCAGGAAATCGTAGAACGTCGTCGGTACGTCCGCCGGGTTCCACAGGCCGCGTAGCCCGTCTGCCTTGCCGAGGGCGATCCCCATATCGCCGTAGGTGCTGAGGAAGGACAGCCACGTCTCCGGGACCGTGTCGAACGTGACCTCGCCCATCGGTTCTATACTGACCGAGTAGGGGGTCGTCTCAGTGGCGCGTGTCGTCGTCGCCGTCTCGGTCGCGGTCGCCGTGTCCGTCGGGTCAGCCGTGGTCGCCGTCGACGCCTCGGGCGTCTGGTCCGATCCCGAGTTACTCGAACAGCCCGCGAGCAGTGCAGTACTCCCGGCGGCCAGTCCGTACTTCAGCAGTGCTCTACGTGTCGGTGCGTCGGTCGAAGTGGTGTCGTTGGTGTCGGTCATTTCAGAACGCTCCGTTGACGATGTCCGCGACGCGCTGGCGGTCGAACAGCTGTTCCTCGGCGGGAATCTCTGGATACGGTCCCTCGACGTAGGTGGGCCACTCGCCGAAGGCGTCGGGGTACAGTTGCTTGGCCGTCATCTCTAGCTGGAACAGATTGAGGATCGGTCCCTGATACCGTGCGCCCTGTGCGTGGACGCGGTCGTTCTCTACTGCCGTGATCTGGCTGGCGACGGGGTCGGATTCGAGAAGCGAGCGGGCGTCGGCCATGTTGACACTCGGCTGGAAGCCGGCCAGCAACAAGATCACGTCCGGGTCCGCCGAAAGCAGCGTCTCGAAGTCCACGGTCGAGCCAGACTCGACGGACCCCTCGAAGGCGTCGGTCGGCCCGAGCGGGCGTGTGTGGGCCGTCAGGAAGCCCGGCGTGTCGAGCGAGTACGCGTAGATGTCTTCTTCGAGATTCGTCGAAGCGAGCATCACCGCCGACGGACGCTCGTCTGTGGCGGGGACGTTCGTCTCGATGGTCGAGAGCAGGTCCGCGTGGATCTCGGCCAGCGCCTCGTACTTGGCCGTCTCCCGAAACACCTGTGCGACTTTCTCGAACTGCTCCCACAGGCTGTAGTACTCGTAACTGTCGGCGTAAGAATCGGGCGGCGTCTGGTGGGTGTCGGAGAGGGAATTGCCGAACCACGGCCCGATCCGGTCTCGAACTTCCTCGATGTCGGCCATGCTCCAGCTACCGAGCTGGACGATCCACGCCGGGTCGGCGAGGTGGACGTCGCTGTCCAGTTCGTACAGCTTCTCCTTGCTGGCCTGCCACGAGGAGTACAGCCCCGACCAGTCGAGTTCGACGCCGGGCAGTCGCGGCGTGATCTGATTCCACAGCCGATTGTAGTACTCGGGGGCGTGCATCGCGTTCACGTCCTCGCCCCGGCCCAGCGCGAACGCCATCCCGGCGTGGTGGGTCAGGCGCGTGAAGATCGACTCGGGCACCGACTCGAAGGTCACCTCGCCGACCGGCGACATCGTCACCGAGTACGACGAATCAGTCGCCGCCTCGGTGGCAGTCGACTCCGCACCTTCGGCCGTCGCAGTCTCCGTGGCGGTGTCGGTGGCCGCCGCCGTGTCAGTCGCCGTCTCCTCGGGCGTCTGGTCCGACCCCGAGTTGCTCGAACAGCCAGCCACCAGCGCGGTACTCCCCGCAGCCAGCCCGTATTTCAGCAGTGTTCGGCGCGTCGGTGCGTCGGTCGTCGGGTCGTCACGCATCGCTGACCCCCTCGGTGATGATCCGCGAGAGACGATCACGGTCGAACAGCTGGTCCTCCGAGAACGTTTCGGGGAAGTAGGCGAGGGCATACCGTTCGATCATGAAGAGATTGTGCAGCGGACCGGTGTAGATCGGGCCGCCGCGGAACACGCGTTCGTTCTGGACGGCCGTTAGCTGGCTCCCGATGGGGTGGTCCTGCATGTACGCGAGCACGTCGTTCTCGAACTCCTCACGGGTCTTCCCCTCGCGGTGGTAGCGAAGCAACAGCGAGTCGGGGTCGATCTCCAGCAGCGTCTCGTAGTCGATCGTTCCCGTGTCACTCGTGGACAGTCCGTCGACGCCGGTGCCGGCGAACGCGTCGGACAGCCCGAGCGTGTGGAAGTGCTCCTTGTTGGCACCGTTGCCCGAGAGCCGGTACGGCGTGAACGACTCGGGTTCCTCACCGGCAAACACGAGCGCCGCGTTCGGTCGGTCGTCCGGGGCCGGCAGCCGGGTCTGTACGTCGGCGACCAGTTCGTCGTGGATCGATTGGATCGCCTCGAAGCGCTCTCGCTCCTGAAACAGTTCGGCCACCTTTTCGAAGGCCTCGTACAGCGAGTAGTAGCGATAGTCGTGCCAGTCGTCAGTTCGTCGGAAGATCACGTTGCCCACGAACGGCGCGACGTTGTCCCGAACTTCGTCGAGGTCTTGCTGGTCCCACGCCTGAAACCAGTCGGTCAGTGCGTTGGGATCGATCAGGTGCAGGTCCGCGTCCATCTCGTAGAACGGCTCCTTCGAGATGCCGTCGTTCCACAGCTGTGTGAGTCCATCGAGGTCGATCGAGACGCCGTCGAGTTGCTCGTAGTGGATCGTCTTGTAGCGACCGCGATACCAGATCGACTGGGCCGCGTCGGCGTGGCCAAGCGCGACCAGCATGTCGATGTAGTCCGCGGTAAACGGCGCGACCGTCTCCGGGACGCCGTCGAGTTCGAGCGTCCCGACCGGCTCCATCGTCACGGAGTAGGACTGTGACGGCGTGTCCGTCTCGGTCGACGACGGCGTCTCGCTCGCCGTCTCGGTGTCGGTCGCCGTCGGTTCTGCTGTCTGGTCCGACCCCGAGTTGCTGGAACACCCAGCGAGGACGCCAGCAGCAGTGACTGTCCCGCCATACTTCAGCAGTTCCCTGCGCGTCGGCCCAGCGGGCCGACTGGAATCTCCATCCATGCGATTTAGGGCAGCCTAAATGGATAAAGGGATTTCGATTCTTAGGTGTGCCAAAAACGGAGTGTTACTCGACAATCACGAGACACCGGGTCGGCAGGGTGAATCACAGTGGCTGGGTAGCCAGCACGCTCACCGGGGTGCACCACACTGCGGGCACATCGGCGGGCCACCCTCGGGCAGTGCGAGCCCGCAGTGTGGACACTCCCCGTCGGCATCCGGCGTCTCGATCTCGTCTGCGATCTCGTCGGTCCGCTCACGAACGGTCCCGAGACGGGTGGCCGGATCGACCGGGACCGACTCGCTGTCGTCCGCGAACGCGTCGACCGCAAAGCGTGCTCGCTCTTCCACGAACGCATCGTCGTCGAGCAACGACCGAAGGTCGTCCGCTGGGACTGTCGTCACCGCATCGGTCGTCGCGAGGAGTCCGAGCGCCTCCGCACTGCGACCGCGAACGTAGGCGTTCTCGTCGTCGAGACGCGCTGCCAGCGCGTCCCGGCCGTCGGCCAGCGCGTCCGGTTCGACACAGCCGATCGCCACGAGTGCCGTACAGAGATGGTAGCGCACGAGCGTCTGATCGTCGTCGAGGTGCCCAGCGATCTTTCCCACCTGATGGCGGAGTCGGCGGGGTTTGGCGAGTGCAACGTGTGCCAGCGCCTTCGCGAGTTTCTCCGTGACTTCCGGCGCTTCGAAAGCCAGTCCAACCCGAAGTTCGGCGAGCGTCTCGGGCGTGGCGACCGCCTCGGGGTCGGCGAGGGCGACGTACCCCAGCGCCTCGGCCGCACGAGCGCGGACGAAGTAGAACTCGTCGTCGTCCGCGAGACGGGCAGCGAGCGTCTCGACCGCCGGGACGACGGCGTCCGGTGCTCCCGTCGCGATCACGACGAACAGCTTGACCGCCGTCAACCGAACCGCGCGCTCGTCGTCGCCGAGGAACGAGACGAGGTCGGACGTGAATCCCTCGAAGAGCGACGGCCGGTCCTCGGCTACCTCTCTGAGCGACCGGAGAACGCGTTTCCGATCCTCGGATGGCATCGTCTGCAGGCGAGCGAGCGATGCACGTCCGTCCGCCAGCCGGCCCGCTGCGAGCAGTTCACCGATGCGATCGATCGGTGGCGATTCGTCCATGTGTGCCTATCCCGAGGCGCGTCACAGAGCACCGTAAAAGATGCGACCCGGGACCGACCAGTAGATTCGATATAGCGTAATGCGATATATTGTCCCGGCCAGCCCGACGCGCCGAACTTATACGAGTCGGGCGATTACGGGCCGCTAATGGTCCAGAACGTCGCGAGCGAGATGGCAGATCTCGAACCCGAGGACTTTCACCTGCTCTCGGGCGTCGAACAGGGGATGCGCTTCTCGGAGTACGTCAACCGTGAGAAGCTCCCCGAGTTCTCGCGGCTGACACCCGAGGACGTGGACTACCGGCTGGACCGCTGTGCTGACCGGGGCTTTCTCGAACGCAAAACCATGCAGTACGAGGGGTTCAAGCTGACCTTCGAAGGGTACGACGCGCTGGCCCTGCACGCGCTGGTCGAGCGCGGGACGATCGAGGACTTCGGTGCACCGCTTGGCGTCGGCAAAGAGAGCGACGTGTTCGAGGTCCGATCGTACAAGCCCATGGCCCTGAAGTTCCACCGCGAAGGGTACACCCAGTTCCGAGAAGTCAACAAAGAACGGGAGTACACGGCCGACCGCGACCACGTCTCCTGGCAGTACACTGCCCGAAAGGCAACCGAACGGGAGTACGAGGCACTCGAAACGCTGTATCCGGACGTTCGAGTCCCCCAGCCGATCGACAGTAACCGTCACGCAATCGTCATGGAGAAGATCGACGGCGTCGAGCTATCACGGACGAGACTCGAAGACGAACAGGTTCGCCCGGTACTGGAGTTGATCATAGACGAGATGGGAACGGCCTACGACGCCGGGTTCGTCCACGCGGACATGAGCGAGTACAACGTCTTCGTCGGGACCGACGGCATCACCATCTTCGACTGGCCCCAAGCGGTCCCGACCGACCACGCCAACGCCGACGAACTGCTGACCCGTGACGTCGAGAACATCGTCGGGTACTTCCGACGGAAATACCCCCGATTCGTCGACGAGGTCGACACCGACAGCATCAGCGAAGCGCTGCTGGCGGGCGAGTTCGAGGCACTCGCAGACCACGACTGAGACCCGTCGCCCCGGCAACTTTGATCGCTGGCTGATGATTTTCGACCACAGAGTGTGCTCAGTACCACATACGTAAACCATATAACGCGATATCAAATGTGGCCACCACGCTATCAGCAGGCCCGTTCGTACTGGCCGGCGACAGGCCGTGAGCGAGTCTGTGAGCGGTCAATCGAACAACACGGAACACTGGCGACAGGAAAGGTGTCGGTACGGGGCGCAGCTATCGGGACCAGGCATCGAGATCGGTGTCGGCCGGGTACGGAGTCGTCGCTGCGGTGGACCGCCGATAGATCGTACCGTGGCCCCGACGCGTCACCGCGTCGTGTTGTTAGGCGAGAGAACACGTGTCCCCAGCGGACTCGGCGTTACGTCGACCCGGAGACGAGAAACTCGATGAGGTTGCTCACCAGTACCTCGTTGTCGCTGGTGTGGACGTAGTCTGGACCTAACAGCGTCCGGTCACCGAGCGCGACGGCGTTGCCCTCGCGGGCGAGGACCGTGTACGCACCGTCTCGGCGCGTGGTCGAGAGCCGCGTCGAGTCGTTGGTGACGACCGCAGCCGACCCACCGACGACGGGGCGAGCGGTGTAGACCGTCAGACGGTCGATCCCGCGAGTGAGCGGTCCCTCGGTCGCTGGCACGGCGAAGACTGCACGGTGGTTGGTGTCGTACGTCTGGAGATTGTAGAGATAGCCAGCGTCGAACCCGAGACCGAACGCGCCGGCCAGATTCGTCATGGGCGTCGGCCGCGTCGCCTGGTCACCGACCTGGGCTGTGGGTTCGTTGACCAGCAGGACCCGCCCGCCACGGTCGGCAAAGCGGGCGACGCGGGCCTGTTCGCTCGTGCTGTACTGCTCGCCGGGAGCCACGACGACGAAGGCGTCGGCGCGCGCGAGCGTGCGGTTGAGCGACTGATTATCGGCCATTGCGTCGGTGTAGAACACCACCTCGTGCCCAGCCGACAACAGACGTGTCACGAAGGGGCTGATCTGGTCGGGAGTGACGCTGTTGTTGTGACTCTGGTCGATGACGACCGTCTGCCCTGTCGTGTCGGGATCAGCACTCACGTCGCCAGTCTCCTCGGATGGCTGTGCGAGAATCGAGTCGGGCTGGTGGCTCTCGACGCTCAGCGGCGCGGTCTGGTTCGGCCCGTCCGGCGCGATGGGGATGCTTCCCAGTCCGGTCAGTATCGTCGCCACGGCGAAGACGGCGAGGAACACCCCGACCCGGAGAAGGATATCACGCAGCCCCATGGGTGTGCACCTCCCGAGCCTCGGCGTCGAGGTCGCCCCACAACATCAGGTACCGCGGGCGGTCGATTCCGGGGGTCGTAAACAGCGCCGCTCGGTCGAGTGAGCCGGCCGCCGACCCGTTGGTCTCGGCACCGCGAAGGAGCGAAAGCAGGTCCGGCGTCGTCGACCGGTAGTCGACCGAATACGAGGACAGGCCCGCGGCATCGGCTGCCGAGGCGATGGCCGTCTCCAGATCGCCGACCGCGTCGACCAGGCCGTTCTCGACCGCGCCCGCCCCGGAGTAGACCTTCGCGTTGGTCAGTTCTGGGCGGGTGAGCGTGAGCCGGTCGCCTCGCTCGGCATACACCGTGTCGACGAACGAGCGCTTGAGTGTCTCGACCTGCGCGCGGATGTCGTCGTCGGTGAGACCACCGACCTTGTCCGGGCCAGTCGTCACTGGCTCGGGGACGCCGTCGGGCTGTGGGATCAACGCCCGCACCCCCACGCTCCCGACCAGTCCCCCCGGTGTCGCGTAGATCTCGTCGCTCGGGAGGGCCGTGTAGTAGGCACCGGAGGCGGCGATCCCCCGGACGCTCGTGACGACCGGCTTCTCGCGCGCGAGTCGTTTGACCGCCCGATACTGGGCTTCGCTGGCTGCGACGCTCCCGCCACCGCTGTCGATCCGCAGGACGACGGCATCGATGGTTCCGTTCCGCCGGACGGCACGGAGTTCACGGGTAACGTCGTCCGCGGACGGACCGGTGATCGGTCCCTCGATCGTCACGACCGCGACGGTGCCGCGCTCTTCGGCATCGAACAGGGCGTTGGAGGCGGCCGGGCCGACGACCGCACCGAGCAAGAGTGCGACGACCACGAGAACCGTGTAGGAGGTCAGCAGCGTTTTGACGCGTCTGTCGATCGGGTTCGCCATTCGTTCTGATTTTTGCTCCCAGCGACAAAAAGCCACGAGACCGCGGGCGGGTCATACTGCCGGCTGTACGTCTGTAACGAATTTCGCGACCCCGTGGTCGCGAATCTCCTGATACGGAAAGTTGTAGTTGCGTACCGGTGAGCGTCGCCACGGGGTAGACGCTCACCGGTAAATCGCTACAACCGTCCGTATGAAACAGTGACAGCCGGCAGTATCAGAGCCAGTCGAGTTCCGGGTCGATGCGGTCAGGTGGGGTCTCACCGGCGAGTGCGGCCGTGAGGTTCCGTGCAACTGTCTCGTTGAGTTCCTCGCGGGCCTCGACGGAGTACCAGCCGGCGTGCGGGGAAAGCACGCAGTTGTCGAGCGCGCGGAGTGGGTCGTCTGCTGCCGGTGGCTCCTCACGGCGAACGTCGAGACCGGCAGCCGCGATCTGGTCGCTCCGAAGTGCGTCGACCAGTGCCGACTCGTCGATCAGGCCACCGCGCGCGGTGTTGACCAGCACGGCGTGGTCCCGCATTTCGTCGAGCGCGTCGGCGTCGATCAGGTCCTCGGTCTGGTCGGTCAGGGGCGCGTGCAACGAGACGTGGTCCGCCTGCGTACAGAGTTCCTCGAAGGTCACCTTCCGCACGCCGGCATCTGCCATCTCGTCGGCGTCGACGTATGGATCGTACGCGATCACGTCGAGGTCGAACCCGCGGAGGCGGTCGTGGAATCGGCGAGCGATCGGTCCGAACGAGACGAGACCGAGCGTGGTCCCCGGAAACCGGTGGATCGGGCGGCCATCGTCCCACGCCCACGCGCCGTCCCCGGTCGCGCGGTCGTACTCGGCGACCTTGCGCACGCAGTCGAGCAGGAGCGCAACGCCGTGGGTCGCGACTTCGTCGGTGCAGTACTCCGGGACGTTGGTGACGGTCACGCCGTGGTCGGCGGCCGTCCCGACATCGATGTTCTCGAAGCCCACGCCCGCGCGTGCGATGATTTCGAGGTCTGGAAGTTCGGCGATCACTGCCGCCGGGACCGGTGTGTTCACGTCGACGACGAGACCGACTGCCCCGGCGGCGGCTTCGACGATCGCTTGCTCACTGTCCAGTGTCGCGACGCTGACGGCAGCGTCCGGGACGCCATCGGCGATCACCGCGGGGTCGATCATCGGATCGTCACTGACGAGTATCTCGTCCATAGAGGAGACTGAGTAAGTCAGTGGGTAAAAGGCCGCGGTGGCGACGCGAACGGATGATGGCTGATAAACCAGTTCCCGCGATATCAAATGCACTGCAGAAGGTATCGCGGCGTCGAACGAGACAGGGGCGAGTCCGTAGTCCGGCCCACGAGTGGGTCAGCGTTTATGCCACGGCCGTGCGCACGTTTATGCATGGAGTTCGGTATCCTCAGCACGGCGAAGATCGGGCGTGAAGACGTGATTCCGGCGATTCAGGCGAGCGAGCACACGGTCGGTGCCATCGCCTCCCGGGACGGGGATCGAGCGCGTGCCGTCGCCGACGACCTGGGAATCGAGCGATCATACGGGAGCTACGAGGCATTGCTTGCCGACGACGGCATCGACGCCGTCTACAATCCCCTCCCGAACGGGCTACACGCAGAGTGGACACGCGCGGCCGCCGACCACGGCCTGCACGTCCTCTGTGAGAAGCCACTGACCGCCGACGCCGAGGAGGCCCGGGCGCTGTTCGACTACTGTGCCGAGCAGGACGTGACGGTAATGGAGGCGTTCATGTATCACTTCCATCCGCGCACGGAGCGCGCCCGCGAAATCGCAGCCGAGCAACTGGGCGACATTCGCCACGTCGAAGCGACGTTCACGTTCCAGATGGGCGACCGCAGCGACGACATCCGCCTCGATCCCGACCTGGCCGGCGGCGCGCTCATGGACGTGGGCTGTTATGCCGTCAGTGCGACGCGGAACCTGCTTGGCGAACCCGACCGCGTCTTCGCCCACGAAGCCGACAGCTACGACGCCGGCGTCGATTCACAGCTGTCGGGCCTGCTGACCTATCCCGGCGGTGTGTCCGCCCAGATCACCGGCGGCTTCGACACGCCGCTGACCCACGAGTACCGCGTCCTCGCCGAGGACGGCTGGCTCCGGGTGCCCGACGCCTTCGACGTCGACCCCGACCAGAATCTCGAGCTGTCGTATATGGCCGACGGCGAGGAATACACCGAGACCTTCGGCGGCGTCGACCAGTACCGTCTGCAGGTCGAGGGGTTCGCCGACGCCATCGAGCGCGGCGAGTCCCCACGCGTCGACCGGACGGAGTCGATCAACAACATGGCCGTCATCGACGCGCTCCAGGAAAGCGCCGCGTCCGGCCAGCCAGTCAGCGTCGACCACGAATAGCACGACCGGCCGGCAGTGGGGTTTTATTCGCACCGGCCGACGAGCGGGTATGGACCGACGAGTCAGCGACCACGCCGAGGTACTGGTCGACTGGAGCGCACAGATCGAAGCGGGCGACGACGTGATCGTACAGGTCGATGAAGGCGCACACGACCTCGGAGTCGCCGTCGCCACGGCACTGGGCGAACGCGGGGCGAATCTACTGGCGACCTACGGATCGGACGAGATGACGCGGGCGTACCTGCGTGCCCACGACGGCGACTTCGAGGACGATCCGACCTACGAGCAGGCCCTCTACGAACGAGCCGACAGCGTGCTCGTATTGAAGGGGAGCCGAAACACGGCCGAGTCGAGCGACGTGCCCGGCGAACGCCGGCAAGCCTACCGGCGGGCCCGCGAGGGAATCAGAGAGGCCAGACTCGACACCGACTGGGTGTCGACGCAACATCCGACCAGAGCGATGTCCCAGCGGGCGGGGATGAGCTACGAATCGTACCGCGATTTCGTCTACGACGCCGTCCTTCGGGACTGGGAGACACTGGCCGAGGAGATGGCCCAGTTGAAAGACCTGCTCGACGCGGGCGAAGCGGTTCGGATCGTCGGTGAGGGCACCGATCTCACCATGTCGATCACCGACCGAGTGGCGGTCAACTCCGCGGCCTCGGTGGCCTACGACTCGCACAATCTCCCGTCAGGCGAGGTGTTTACCGCACCGACCGCCACGGAGGGGGAGGTCACCTTCGACGTGCCCATGACCGTCGACGGTACGCGCGTGCGCGACGTGTACCTCGTCTTCGAGGACGGCGAAGTGGTCGACTACAGCGCCGCGCAGGGCGAGGCAGCCATCGGCGAGGTACTCGACACCGACGCGGGAGCGCGTCGGCTGGGCGAACTCGGCATCGGCATGAACCGCGGCGTCGACCGGATCACGGACAACATCCTCTTCGACGAGAAGATGGGCGGGACGGTCCACCTCGCACTCGGGCGGGCCTACGACGCCTGTGTCCCAGACGGACCGGGCAACGACAGCGCCGTTCACGTGGACCTGCTCACCGACCTCCGGGAGTCCGGCAGACTGGAGATCGACGGCGAGACCGTCCTCGAAGCGGGGCAGTTCCGGTGGGAGGAGTGAGCTTTTCAGCCAAGCGGCCGACCGTCCGGGCATGTACGCCGAGTACGTCACCGACATCGTCCACGAACCGACGCAGGGCCACGACGACGGCTTCGATCTGACGGTCGCCGAGGTCTACGAGGTGACCGAACCCGGCCGCGTCGACTTCGGTGGTGGTGAACTCGAAGCCGCCGAGACCGTCGCCCACGCGTCGAGCAAGCGCAATCCCGACGACGACTACGAGTGGTGGACGCTGGAGGCGGGGCAGTACCTGCTCGGATACAACGAGTCGCTGGCCGATGACGCGACGGTAACGGTCCAGCCCCGCACCGAACTGCTGGAACGGGGCGTCTCACACCCGACGCTCACGCTCGATGCACTCCACCGGATTCCCCTGTCGGTCGGCGGTGCGGGGATCAGGCTCAAAGAAAACGCTCGTGTGACGACGGTCGTCGACGCCCGAGAGTAGCCGACCCTCGCTGGGCAGATCGATGCTCATACTGTTGGCTGTAACTATTTCAAGATATTCGTCACTCCGTGATGGCGAAGTGCTTCACAGAATTACAGCCGACAGTATCACTCGCGACGGTGCCAGGACGGTGCATCGTCGAGAGCCGGGAGGGCAGATGCAAGATCGTTCTGGGCGGTCCCGTAGAACCGTTCCCGGCCGACCGGTGTTCGAAGGCGGACGAGACACGTCGCGCTCGTGACGCGGAACACCGACAGCGACCACGGCCGGCCAGTGTGGTCCCACTCACCGACTGCCGTCGATTGGTCGTCCTCGACGACGCGAGATCCGAGTTCCCAGCTCATCCGACTCACGTACGGGAGTTCGAACGGGACGACGGAGGGGAGTGTCACGTCACCGGTGCCATCGTCACCGCTCGGAGGACTATGTGTTGCCATACCTTGGAATCGAACATTGTCGATAATAAACATAGCCGTTCGCCGCTCTGAGTGTCTATCGTCCAACAGCCTCGCGAGGACGGCCGATCAGCGCGGCGTGAGCCCGACACCGTCGGCAAGCAGTTCGTGCGAGCGCAACGCGTCGTCGTGATCGGCGACGACGTGCTGGATCATCACCTCGTCGGCACCGACGCGATCCGAGAGCTGTTCGAGCAGTCCCGCGAGCGTCGATGGGCTACCCGACAGCGCACGCGGCCACTCGTCTTCGTCGAGGCGCGCGGGCGTCTGGTCGGGAACACCGCCGAGTTCGTCGATGGCAGTGTCGACCGACGGGGTCGTGCCGACCTCGCCCCGCTCCATCCGCTTGTAGCTCGCCTCGGCCACCGCTCGGAGGCGCGCCGCCGCCGCGTCGGTGTCGGCACAGACCGCGTTGACCGCGACCATGCTGTGTGGCTCGTCGAGACCGCCGGCCAGCCGCGAGGGCTGGAAGTGATCGATGTAGTCCTCGAAGGCGTACGCGGCGAACTGCGGTCGGATGAACGCAGCGAAGCAGTACGGCAATCCGAGTTCACCGGCGATCTGTGCGCTCGACGGACTGGAACCCAGCACCCACGGAACGGGTGGAGCCGCGTTCGAGCGCGGAATCGACAGGTCGGCGTAGGCGTGGCCGTCGGGATAGTCCTCGTAGAGGTGATTGACGACCGCCTCGACTTTCTCGGCGTGGTCTTCGTCCGGGTTCTCGACGTGGCGCTCGGTCCCGAACGCGCGGTCGACGGCCGGTGAGCCGTTCGCACGCCCCAGTCCGGCGTCGATCCGTCCCGGTGCAAGCCCATCGAGCGCACCGAACTGTTCGGCGACTTTGAACGGTCGGTAGTGGTTGAGCAACACCGCTCCCGAACCGAGCCTGATCGTCTCGGTCTCTGCGGCGAGATGGGCGAGCAACACCTCGGGTGTCGTCCCGGCGAGTCGATCACCCATGCCGTGGTGTTCGGCCACCCAGAACCGGGAGTAGCCGAGCCGTTCGGCCTGTCGCGCTGCTGCGACGGTGTTCTCGTAGGCATCGGCGGCAGTACCACCCTCGGGAACCGGAGAGAGGTCGACGACGGAGAGATCCATACCGTCGCTCGGAGACTCAGCCGAATAACGGTTCGGCCCGTGACAGTCGGCGAGTGGTACCAGCGGAGTACGGCGTGGCGTCGGGGCAAGTGGAGAGACAGTCCGACGCGCTTTTGAAGTGGCGCGCAATATCAGTGGGTATGGCAGAATTCACGGTCGCTCTCTCCGACCCGGAGACCGGCACCACCTACCAGCTCGATGTCGACGATCAGGACGCAAACCGATTCATGGGCCGCGAACTCGGCGACGAGGTCGACGGCAGTGCCGTCGGTCTCGACGGCTTCACGCTCGAACTCACCGGCGGCTCCGACGCGGCCGGTCGCCCGATGCGCCCCGACGTGCGCGGCATCGGCACGAAGTCGATCCTCACCGACGGCGGCGTCGGCTACAAGCCGACCCGCGACGGCGAGCGAAAGCGCATCACCGTCCGTGGCCGCGAGATCAGCGACGAGACCGCCCAGATCAACGCGAAAGTCAGCGAGCACGGCAGCGGCGAGGTCGCAGACCTGCTGGGCGAAGGCGACGACGACGAATAACCGGTCGTGGCCGACCGACTTCCGAGTGATCACGACGCCGTCGAGACCCGTCGGGTGACGATCGGACGCGTCGGGCGCACCGGCCGTCCCCGGATCGAACTGCCCGAGGACCTCGACCTGTCGGCGGACGACGTGATCGAGTGCGTGCTCGACGGGACGAGCTATCACGCCGCCGTCGAGACGACCCTCGACGGGACGCTGATGCTCCGTCACGTCACAGACAACAAGCGCCTCGCTCGCGAGGACGACGGTGAGAACCGCTTGGTCGAGTGGTTCGAAGCGAGTGACTGCGCGCTCGGTGGCTCGGTACACCTCGACATCGTGACCCCGGGATACACCTACGGGCTTCGGACACCGGGCCAGCGGGTCGTCTACTCGGCGACCGACGCCCCCGACGATTCGCTTGCCAGTATCGCGGAGCGACTCGACGAGTGAGTGCCTCGGCGGCGTCGCCCCACAGTATCAGCGGCGATTTTCGTTCTCTCGATTGATATTGGCGCGAAACCCATAAGATTCCTGCCGCGGTAGGAGACGACGAGTGATCAATGTCGGAATCCGTCATCGCTGATTTCGTCGGCAATTTCAACGCGGAGGTGATGGCGACCACCGAACCGGTTCGGGGGCGGGTGCTGCTCAGCCAGAAGCGACTGGTGCTCGCGGCCAACGAGAACGACAAGTTCACCATTCCGTTGTCGTCGGTGTTCGACATCGCCGTCGGCCACATCCCCCCGGATCTGGGTGACTTCTTCGACTCGACGGTGACGGTGGCGTTCGAGCGCGATCAGGAACGCTACGTCGCGGTCGTCGAGGCCGAAGATGACAAGATCACGAAGTTCTCGACGGTGCTGTTCAAGGCGATCCTCAACGGAACCGAGACGACTGTCAAGGAACGCGCGCGGGTCGGTGGCCGGGTGACCGACGAGGAGTTCTCGACGGCACGCCTGTACATCGAGGACGGGACCGTCGAGTTCCGCTCGCCGAATCGTTCCTTTATGGTCGATCTGGCGACAGTGACGGACTTCCAGCGGACGACCCGCGAAATCGGGGGTGCCAACCGGCCGACACTCACCTTCCGGCACATGATGAACGGGACCGCAGTGACGACGATGGCAGCGATGCCCTCGCCCCGAAAGATGTCGATCCTCGGCCGATACCTCCGGCTGGAGTACAGCGACCTCATGGAGGAGTTGCGCGACATCGAACTCACCAACGACAAGACCGAGATACTGGTCGCAATCTACTCGACTGGCGATATGGAGGGGATGCCACTGGCGGACATCCTCGGTATCGACGGCGCACAGGTGACGATGTTGCTACAGGATCTGGAGGACGACGGTCTCGTACAGGACTCACCGGACGGTCCAGCACTCACACCAAAGGGCGAGGTCGTCGCGAGTCGCTACCTCGAAGACGTGAACTCCTGAGTGCGCTCACCGGCGAGATGGCCGGTCGCAGTCACTGCCACGGCAGCGACCAGCGAGGCGATCAAAAAGAGCAGTTGCAGCGAGTCACTGCTCGGAGACCGCTTCCCCGGCGATCGAGCGACCACGAGCCTCTAGCTCGACTTCACGGCGCGTTCGCACGGGTTCGAGGATACCATACTCGATGAGTCGGTCGTAGATCTCCTCGACTTGCTCGATGTCCATGCCGACGAAGTCAGGGATCTGGAAGGGTGACACCCCGGTGTACAGCGCCATGAGCACCTCGTTCTCTTCTTTCGAGAGTTCCACGTCGACCTCGTTGGCCTGTTCGCCACGGCGGACGTAGGACGCCAGCACGGACACGTCACTTTTGCTGCCCGAAACGTGGGTCTCGACGCTGGTCCCTTCGATAGTGTGTTCGACCTCGACGACGCGGCGTTGTTTGCCCATCACGGTCTTTGTCTGTAACTCGGCGCTGCCAACGTCGTCGACTTCGAGTTCGACGAACGAACCGGACGTGAGCGCCAGATCGACCGCGTCGTCGCCGATCTTCATGCGCCCTTTCTCCCAGTCGGCGTCCTGGACGACTCCGCCCTCGACGGCCGGGTGTTTGACCAGCACGACGGTCTGGTCGAGCAAGGCGCTGTACAGCGTCGCCTCGAACTCCTCGATGTTCTGGGGCGCGATGAGGGTGACGTTGGCACCGACCTGCAAGGAGAGATAGCCAGACACCTTCGCGATGGCCCTGTTGACGTTGTCCCGGCCCGTGATCGAGGTGATCTTCGAGAGCGGGATCTGGCGCTTGCCTTCGCTACTGACCAGTACCATCCGCCGGTTCGAGAGGATGATCCGACCGGGCTGCCAGTCGATGTCGTTTCGCTTTCGGCCGTCGGTGACGACCTGTACGAACTTGCCCTTCGTATCGGCCAGTTTCTGTTCGCCGTTCCCCATCTACCTCACCGCCGTCCGCCGAGTTTCGAGATAGCCGAGAACGCGCGTTTGCGGATCGTCTCGTTCTCGGTGTCGTTGATGATCCGATCCAGCGTCTTGCGTGAGCGTTCGGTGCCGATCTTGCCCAGCGTGAAGATCGCCTGTGCGCGCACGTCCGGGTCGTTGCTGTCGTCCTCGACGACCGACAGCAGGCGCCGTTCCACGTCGTCACCACCGATCTCTGCGAGGCTGGTGGCGGTGAACTGCCGGAGCATCTGATCGTCCTCGAACAGCGCGTCGATCAGCGATTCGATGACGCGCGTGCGCTCTTCCTCGCCGGTGACGCGCCCCAGCAGCCACGCCGTGTTCCGTCGCTGTGCGGGCTGGCTGCTCTCTTCTAGAATCTCGACCAGTGGGACGACGACGCTGCGGTCGTCGGTCGAGGAGAGTTTCTCGACGACGGTGTCCCTGATCTGGTGGCTCTGCTCGGTCGGGACGTTCGAGAGCAGTTCGATCAGCGAGTACACCGCCGCCTGACGGACCGCCGGTGACTCGTCGGTCAGAGACTCGACCAGATAGTCGACCGGCCGGTCGTTGCCGAAGTTGCCGAACGCACCGACAGCGATCCGCCGGACGCGCTCGTTGTCGTCCTCGTACAGCGGTAAGAGTGCCTGCAGGGCCTGTCGATTGCCGACCGCACCCATCGCGTTGGCTGCCTCGCGACGGACGGCCGCCTTCGGGTCGGACAGCAGCGATTCGAGCGGTGCCACTGCTCTCGGGTCGCCGATCTTGCCACAGGCTCGCGCGGCCCGTGCCCGGACGCGCGGGTCGCTGTCGTCGAAGGCGTCGGCGAGGTGACTGACGGTGTCTGCCTGTTCGAGCTGGCCGAGTCCGTTGGCCGCGGCCATCCGCAACTCCGGCACGTCGGCGTCAAGTGCCTGCACGAACGCCTTGGCTTTGACCCACCCAGCGCCACCGTCCTCGCCGAAGTCGACGCCGGCCATGTCGGCGATCAACTGTTCGATAGCGTCGCCACCGAGTTCGTCCAGCGAGTCGACGGCACGGGCGGCGATGCGGCTGTCGTCGCTCTGGGCACCGCCGACCAGTGCGTTGACGATGTCCTTGCGGTCGTCGTGTTCTGGGAAGTTTCCGAGTAGCTCCGCTGCACGCGCACGGACCTTGGGGTTGTCCGCTTCCCGGAGCGCCCGAATCAGGTCCTGTACTTTGCCGTCCCGTTCCAGTTGGTAGAGGCTCATGACTTCCGGTAGATGCGGTGTTGCTTGTCCACCGCCTCGAAGGAACTACGACAGGCGGAGGGCAGCGTCTCGGTCATCCCGATCATCAGATAGCCGTCGGCCCGCAGCGACTGTTCGATCGTCTCGAAGATGGGGACCTTGAATTCGCCGTCGATGTAGATGAGCAGGTTTCGACAGAAAACCAGATCGAAGTCCCGTTTCGGGTCGCCACGGATCAGGTCGTGCTGTTCGAAGGTGACCATATCAGAGACCGGTTTGCGCACGCGGAACGCATCGCCCTCCTGCTCGATGTAGTCCTCGTAATCGTCGAGCGGGGCCAGTTCCTTCGCGATGTCGGTCGTATGGGAGGTCTCGTAGGTGCCCTTGCGGGCCTCGCGGAGGATGTCGTGGTTGATGTCCGTCGCTAGAATCGAGACGGATCGGTCGTCGATTTCCGGGTCGTCGAGTGCGAGCATCGCCGCCGAGTACGGTTCCCGGCCGTCGGCACAGGGCGCACTCCAGAGGCGCACCCGACGTTTCTGGGCAGTCAGGTCACGGAGAACGCTCCGCAAACTCTCCCACGCCTCGGGGTTGCGGAAGAAGCCGGTGACGTTGATCGACAGCGAATCGAGCAGTTCCTCGCGCTCGCCGTCGTCTCGCTCGAGCAATCGCTTGTACGCCTGATAGGTGTCGGTGTCGGTCCGGCGCATTCGAGCGGTGATCCGGCGGTCGAGGTACGCATCGTTGTAAAAGCCCGACTCGAAGTCCATCTCCGACCCGATGAAATCGATCAGGGTCTGGAACTGACGCTCGTCACCTTTGCTCATCGTCGGTCCCCCATCATAGCGTCACCACGTCGAGGATGTGGACGATGTTGCCATCGCCGAGCACCGCCGTCCCGGAGAGACCGGGCGTGCCACTGAGGATGCCCTCCAGTGGTTTGACGACGACTTCCTCCTGACTGTTGACCGAGTCACAGTGTAAGGCGACCTGTCGCTCGGATTCTCTGACGCGGACGAGCATACCGTCGCCGTTGGCGTGTTGCCCGGGCACGTCGAAGGTATCCCCGAGGTGGATGATCGGGTAGATCTCGTCGTTGTGCTTGATCACTTCCTTGCCGTTGACGTGCTTTTTGTCGTCGGCGCGGGTGATCTCGTCGACGTTCTTCAGCGGGATGCCGTACTCCTCGTCACCGACCTCGACGAAGAGAACCTTCACGATAGCCATCGTCACCGGCAGGCGCAGCGAAACCGTCGATCCCTGTCCCGGCGTCGACTCGACGTTGACCGAGCCGTCCAGTTGTGTGACGGTGTCGTGGACCACGTCCATCCCGACGCCGCGCCCGCTCGTGTCCGTGACCTCGTCGGCCGTCGAGAAGCCCGGATGGAAGATCAGGTCGTAGATCGCCGAGTCGTCCATCGCTTCGAGTTCCTCGGGCGACCGGACGCCCTTCTCGATGGCCTTGTTCTTGATCCCCTGCACGTCGAGACCGGCACCGTCGTCCTCGACCTCGATGATGACGTGGTCGCGCTCGCGAGAGGCCCGGAGTTCGACGGAGCCGGTCCGGGGCTTGCCCTTCTCTTCGCGCACGTCCGGTGCTTCGATCCCGTGGTCGACCGAGTTCCGGAGGATGTGCATCAGCGGATCGGATATCTCGGTGAGGATCGTTCGGTCGAGTTCGATGTCCTCGCCTTCGATCTCGAAGTCGACTTCCTTGCCCAGTTCCCGCGAGAGGTCCCGCACGAGGCGGGGGAACTTCCCGACGACCTTCTTCAGCGGGATCAGGCGCATGTCCATCACCGTGTTCTGGAGGTTCGCCGTGATCTTGTCCAGTTCGTTCAGATTCTCGCTTGCACCGTCCAGATCGTCTTGCTCGACGGCGCGGCGAAGCTTGATTCGGCTCGTCACGAGCTGTTCGACCAGTCCGTGGAGGTCGTCGAGCTGGTCGACGTCGACGCGGACGGACTTGATCTCGTCGACCTTGTGCTCGGTGGTGCCACCGCCACTGCTCGCGTCGCTGCTGAGTTGGTCGGTCACGTCGGTCCCACTGGCGTCTTCGACCTTGCCGACGCTGTCGAGGGTCGCTTCGACCGTCGCCACGTCCGGCGCGTCGAGATACAGGACGAACGTCTCCTCGAAGTCACCGTCCTCGACGGTGTCACGGTCGGGAGCGGCGTCGAGGACGGCGAAATGGTCCTCGATGGCTTCGATCGCCAGCATGGCATCGACGCCGAGCATGTCCGAGTCGCCGACTGAAACCGTCGTGGCGACGACGCTGTCGTCGGCCGCATCGGGACTGAGGTCCGTGTTTGCCGTCAACGAACCGCTGTCAGCGCCTGCCGAGACGACGGTGTCCTCGCCCTCGTCGTCGCCGCTGGCACCACCGGTAGCGTCCTCGGCGGCGTCGACACCCTCTTCGAGCACGGTTCGAAGGTCGTCGACGATGGCGTCGACGTCGGTGTTCGATTCACCATCGGCTTCGATCTCGCCGACGATCACTTCGATCTTGTCGACGCCCGCGAAGATCAGGTCCATCACGTCCGACGTGACTGGCATGTTGCCATCGCGCATCTCGTCCAAGAGATCCTCGATGGCGTGGGCCAGCGACGCCGCATCGTCGAACCCCATCGCACCGAAGTTCCCTTTCAGGGTATGAGCGGTGCGGAAGATCGACTCCATCGCCTCGGTGTCTTCTGGATCGGATTCGAGATCCAGCAGTGAGTTGTTCAGTTCCGTGATCGCCTCTTCGCTTTCTCGAATGAACGCGTCGAGATACTGGTCGTTCATGTTAGGTCACCTCTCGTTTGATCGTCTCCACGATTCCCGTGGGAATGTCGTCGATCGGCAGGATCGAGTCCACACAGCCGGTTTCGGCGGCCCGCTGGGGCATACCGTACACCGCCGAAGTCGCTTCGTCCTGAGCGATCGTTCTGCCCCCGGCCGCCTTGATCCGGCGGATCCCGTCGGCACCGTCGTTGCCCATCCCGGTGAGGATGACGCCGATGAGCGGGTCGCCGATAACGTCCGCGGCCGTCTCCATGGTCACGTCGACCGCCGGCCGGACGCTGTTGACCGGTGGATCACTCGATAGCTTGACGCGCAGTCGTCCGTTCCGGTAGTTCTTCACGCGCATGTGGTAGTCCCCTGCGGCGACGAGTGCCTCTCCGCCACCGATACGGTCGCCGTCCTGTGCTTCGCGCACCTCGTAGTCGCTGCGAGCGTCGATCCGCTGGGCGAATCGACCGGTGAAGCCACCGGGCATGTGCTGGACGACCAACACACGGAAGTCCGCTTCCAGTGGCAACTCCGAGAGGACGGACTCGACCATCTTGGGACCACCCGTGGACGAACCGATGATCAGCGTCGGATCGTCCTCGTACGCGGTCGCACTGGGAGTCGTCGCGGTCGACTGCTGTGTCGAACCCGTCCCGGTCGTCCCCGACGGTGCCGTCACGTCGACCTGCGCAACCGACAGCACCATATCGACGAGTTGGTCTTTCAGCCGGGACATCTCCATCGAGACTTCCCCACCGGGCTTGGTGAAGAAGTCGACCGCGCCGTTGTCGAGTGCCTCGAAGGTCACATCGGCGTTCTCGTCGGTGTGAGCCGACAGCATCAGGACCGGCGTCGGGCACCGGTCCATGATCTGCTCGACGGCGACGATACCGTTCATCTCGGGCATCTCGACGTCCATCGTCACCACGTCGGGGCGGTGTTCGTCGACGAGGGCTACTGCCTCGCGGCCGTTCTTTGCCTCTGCGACGACGTCGACGCCACCCTCTTCGAGGATGTCGGAGATGACGCTGCGCATGAAATGAGAGTCGTCCGCGACGACGGCACGGGGAGATCCTCCGACCATAGATCACCCGTGTCCACGCACATCGGAGATGGTAATCGAGCGAGTCACGCAGGGAAACATTGCTATGCAGAATGCGGGCGAGGAACCAAAATAAAGACTCCGACCGTGTAATCACATTTGATAGCATAGAGGGCAACTTTAAGTCTGCGTACTGGTTCGATACGGGTAATCACCGGGAGTCCATAGGCATGTCAACAACAGATGGGCAGGTACTCGAATTCGAGCTAGGCGAGGAGACGTACTGCGTGAGCATCGACTACGTCACCGAGATCGTCGACGTTGGCGACCTGACGAAGGTCCCGAACGCGCCACGGCACGTCGAAGGCGTGATGGACCTGCGCGGGCGCACGACATCAATCGTGAATCCGAAGTCGGTGTTCGGGATCACCGACAACGGCACCGAACAGCGGATCATCGTCTTCGACCCGGAGATCATCGAAGACCAGAGCGCCGCAGGCTGGCTCGTCGACGAGGTCGATCAGGTCGTCCAGGTCGACGACGAACAGGTCGACGAATCACCGGGGACCAACAGCAACGGTTCGATTCAGGGCGTCGTCAAACGCGACGACGACTTCGTCATCTGGGTCGATCCACAGGCAGTCCACTCGAATTAGGGAGCAAGACTTTTTTACTCAGCCCCGAGAGTACAACGCAATTCCAGACTGCCAGCCCCTGATACATCAAAAATGATCGAACTAACGAAGACAGGCATCGACGGTCTCGACGACATTCTGAACGGTGGTATCGTCAAGAACTCGACGACACTGGTCAGTGGAAATCCTGGTGCAGGGAAGTCGATTCTCGGTCTCCAGTACATCTACAATGGGGTCGAACAGTTCGACGAGAAGGGAATCTATCTCTCCTTCGAAGAGAACGAATCCGATCTGCGAGAAGCCGCCGAATCGATCGGCTTCGACAAGTGGCCCGAGTACGTCGAGAACGGTGACATCAAGATCTACGACAAGCAGGTGCTGCTCCGAGAGAACGACTTCTCGTCTTCGCTCGAACTTCTGCTCGATGACCTCGAAGACGACCAGTACGATCGGCTCGTGCTGGACTCGCTGACGATGTTCGAACTCTTCTTCGAGAACGAAAAAGAGAAGCGAACGTATCTGCTGAAGTTCACCGACATCCTCAACAGTAACGAACTGACGACGCTGATGACCAACGAACAGGGAGCTGTCTTCCCCGATACGGACATCGGACTGGAGAACTACCTGACCGACGGGAACATCTACCTGATCCAGACGCCGACCGACTCGGGTGTCAACCGCTACGTCTGGGTCGCGAAGATGCGCAAGCAAAACATCGAGACCGACATCTATCCCATGGAGATCGAATGGGGTGGCATTCGAGTCCACCAGAACGCGAGTGCGTTCTCGATGATGAGCGAAGAGGACTCACCGATCTAACGACCCGTGATTATTAACCGAGAAAACGCAAGACGGTAGCGGTTTTCTCCGTGTTACCGGCCAGACGATCACCCAAAAGTAATCACCCGATTACGGGCAGTATCACGGGCGATAGCTTTATAGTCGACAGAATATACTATTTGATAACCGATGGCTTCAGTGGATATTCTGCAGACGCTGGGAAACAAATACAGCGCAGAGATCCTGGATGCCACGGACGAACCCGCGTCCGCCCAGGAGCTTAGCGACGAACTCGGCATCCCGATCGCGACGTGTTATCGCCGTATCGACGAACTGACCGAGCACGACCTGCTGGAGCTACACGACAACATCCTCTCGGACGACCGCCGCCGAATCAAGGTGTATCGACGCTCGGTCGAGGAAGTGACCGTCGACTTCGACGGCGGGCTATCCGTCCAAGTCGAAGACCGCTCGGAAGTGACCAACAAGCTAGACGAGGCGTGGCGAACGCTCTCTGAAGGCTAGATACGCGTCCGAGGAGACTCGTTATCAGCTTTCGAGTCAATTATCAGGAGAGATATTTTCGAGGGAGGTTTTAATAGAACCACTGTGGAAGCAGAGAACAGTGCCGATGATAGAACTCCTTTACGCGATCTCTACGCTGGTCTTCGTCGTCGCGGGGCTTACCATGGTCGGGATGGCGATGCGCGCGTACGTACAGACGTCACGTGATGCAATGCTCCACCTGTCGCTGGGGTTTGCCCTCGCAGTCGCCGGGGCGACGGCGACGATGATCAGTGCCTTCGTGAACGACTTCAGCGGTGTCCGGTCGCTGCTGCTGGTCAACAGTGGCTTGACGACGTTCGGGTTCCTGTTCGTGATGTACAGCCTCGTGACATACGACTGAATGGAGCACGCACACGGAACACCGAGGAACGATCGCGGATCGGCGACCGGTTCGATGCTTCTCACGTCTCACCCATCGACCGAGAACACCCGAACAAACCGGTCGAAACCGCCGTTCTCATTCGTGAATCCTTTCTTTTCATCTGGAGATAGGTGTTTTCAGGCATGATAATTCGCGAGTCATCCTTATTACCGGGTAGTGTCCACGTTGTGATAGCGTCCGGAGTGGACCGCACTCGGGGCAGACCACAACTATGATCGACCGACTCACCAACGACAACGACAACGACCGCGGGCAGGTCGGGATCGGGACCCTCATCGTGTTCATCGCGATGGTCCTGGTCGCCGCCATCGCCGCCGGTGTCCTGATCAACACCGCCGGCTTCCTGCAGTCCAGTGCCGAAGAGAGCGGTGAACAATCCAGTGCACAGGTCACTAACCGACTGCAAGTCGTCAACGCCGTCGGGACCGACATCGTCGACGACTCGGGCTCCGAGGTAACGACGGTCGAACTCACCGTCAAGAAGGCCCCCGGTGCCGACAACGTCGACCTGACGACCACCACCGCACAGTGGGTCTCCTCCGACGGGACCTTCGACATCGTCAGCAAGACCGCACAGAACGAGGGTGGTGGAACCGACGGTGACGCTGCGTTCGTCACCTCGACGTTCCAGGACGACGACAACTCCATCTCCAACAGTAACGTCCTCAACGATCCCGCCGACCGGGCGATCATGAAGTTCCAGACCGATTCGACCGACAACCTTGACGCAGCACTGTCTAATTCAGACCGTGTCCAAGCGGACCTCGACGAAGGGTCGACGGCGTCGATCAAGCTCAACACGCAGGCCGGTGGCGAGACCACGGCCACGCTGGTCGTGCCCGAGTCCCTCTCCGGCAAGTCTGCCGTCAGCCTGTAACGGACATCGGTTTTTTCTTTAGTTTCTCCAACAGTCACCAGCCGGTAGCAAGACATCAGTGGCGCAGTTCTCGTCCCTGATGGCGACATTCTCATCAGCAAAATCAGAGCATATCACGGCCGATATTCGATTTCAGGCATGATAATTCGCGAGTTACCCTTATTACCGGGTAGTGTCCACATTGTGATAGCGTCCGGAGTGGACCGCACTCGGGGCAGACCACAACTATGATCGACCGACTCACCAACGACAACGACAACGACCGCGGGCAGGTCGGGATCGGGACCCTCATCGTGTTCATCGCGATGGTCCTGGTCGCCGCCATCGCCGCCGGTGTCCTGATCAACACCGCCGGCTTCCTGCAGTCCAGTGCCGAAGAGAGCGGTGAACAATCCAGTGCGCAAGTGACCAATCGGCTCCAGGTCGTCAACGCCGTCGGCGAAGACATCACCACTGACGAAGCCGGCTCCGAAGTGACGACGGTCGAACTCACCGTCAAGAAAGCCCCCGGTGCCGACAACGTCGACCTGACGACCACCACCGCACAGTGGGTCTCCTCCGACGGGACCTTCGACATCGTCAGTTACACCGCGACGACGGAGGGCGGCGGGACCAGCGGGGATGCGATCTTCGTCACCTCGACGTTCCAGGACGACGATAACTCCATCACCAACAGTAACGTCCTCAACGATCCCGCCGACCGCGCCACCATGAAGTTCCAGACCGACTCCGTGCCGGCTGCTGCACAAGATCCCAACATCGACAGTACCGCCGACCGAGTCGGTGCGAACCTCTACGAAGGAACGACCGCGTCGATCAAACTCAACACGCAGGCCGGTGGCGAAACCACGGCCACGCTGGTCGTGCCCGAGTCCCTCTCCGGGAAGTCCGCCGTCAGCCTGTAGACGACCTTCTGTTTCCTGTTTTCTGTCACACCAGATCCAGTCGAGAGCGACAGCCGAGTGACGGGATGGCTGTCACGTCATGCAGAGATTACACCCCTGGGGCGAGGTCGATCACAGATCGACAGTCCGTAACACAGTTTTTCGTACCGTAGTCCACGAACTCAGTGGCTGGATCGACGATATCATCGGTGAAATCGAGTTTCAGGAGTGATAATTCGCGAGTTACCCTTATTACCGGGAGATGTCCACGTTGGGATAGCGTCCGGAGTGGACCGCACTCGGGGCAGACCACAACTATGATCGACCGACTCACCAACGACAACGACAACGACCGCGGGCAGGTCGGGATCGGGACCCTCATCGTGTTCATCGCGATGGTCCTGGTCGCCGCCATCGCCGCCGGTGTCCTGATCAACACCGCCGGCTTCCTGCAGTCCAGTGCCGAAGAGAGCGGTGAACAATCCAGTGCGCAAGTGACCAATCGACTTCAGGTCGTCAACGCCGTCGGCGAAGACATCACCACTGACGAGGCCGGCTCCGAGGTGACGACGGTCGAACTCACCGTCAAGAAAGCCCCCGGTGCCGACAACGTCGACCTGACGACCACCACCGCACAGTGGGTCTCCTCCGACGGGACCTTCGACATCGTCAGCAAAGAGGCACAGAACGAGGGTGGTGGAACCTCGGGTGACGGTGCATTCCTCACCTCGACGTTCCAGGACGACGACAACTCCATCTCCAACAGTAACGTCCTCAACGACCCCGCCGACCGCGCCACCATGAAGTTCCAGACCGACTCCGCCGACGCAGCGAGTGCGGTGGATAGTGGCTTCTCCGATCCGGGTGACGGGACGGGAGACCTCATCACCGCTGACCTCTACGAAGGGACGACCGCATCGATCAAACTCAACACGCAGGCCGGTGGCGAGACCACGGCCACGCTGGTCGTGCCCGAGTCCCTCTCCGGGAAATCCGCCGTTAGCCTCTAAGCCGTCCGACTTTTCTTTTGCTTTCGTTCATCGCCCAGAGCCATCGGTGGGCGACGGACTTATGTTCGAGTGTGGCACAGAGTTACACATGCCTGAAGGGCCGGACACGCCCAACCCGGAAGACGGGAAGATCCTCTCGCCCGAGGAACTCGACATCGCCGACAACGACCACGTCGAAGAGATCGACGACGGACGATTCGTCGTCTCGTCTGATGTGCGAGCCGAGAAGAACGCCACGCAGCCAGCAGAGCCAGAATCGACCCAGCAGCGCGAACAAGCAGCACCGCCGGAGCCGACACTCAACGCTGCGACGGTCCACGAATGGCTCACCGAGAACATGGAGGAGGGAAGCTCTCGGTACGGCTTCGACGTGACGGCGAAGTTCGACGGGTCGGTCAGTCAGCAACGGATGGTGTCGAACGATATCATCACCGTCTTCGAGAGCCTGATGCTCTGGTACGCACGGCAGGTCGACGGGTCGACGCCGGTCGAGGAGGTGCTCGGAATTCTCCTGAGCGAGTCGAACGTTCCCGTCCGGTATCCACCGGAGAGCCTGCAAAAGCTCGTCGCGTCGAGCAACTGCTCGCCCGACGATTCCATCGCGGAGTTGCTCGCCGCCGTTCAGGGCGACGACGGTGTCAATCTGTAGTACGCCCGTGCCAGACTGTTGCCGCCTCGCTACTCGTACTGTCGGTGTGAATTCGTGAACGATGTTCCCACAGCGAGGTGGCGAATCTCTTCACGAGGGGACACCAACAGTATCACGAACCATTCACGCTCGACATCACCCCGGTAAAGACGGGCGACAGTATCGTGGGCTGCCGATAAAACGGCGTCCTGCCGCCGTCGATCGAATATCACAGCCGATAATTCCGTGCAAGGGTTTATTTAGACATTCGCGGTACATCTGTAGTGATAGGTATGCCAGACGTACTGATCGCCGACGACTCAGAGTTTATGCGTAACCTCCTGCGTGAGATCCTCGAAGAGGACCACAACATCGTGGGAGAAGTGGAAAACGGTGTGGAAGCCGTCGAAGTGTACAAGGAACAGACACCAGATCTGGTGATGATGGACATCGTCATGCCGATCCGGGACGGGATCGAGGCGACCGACGAGATCAAGACTTCGAACCCGGACGCCAACGTGATCATGTGCACGAGTGTCGGCCAGGAAGAGAAGATGAAGGAGGCCGTCAAAGCCGGTGCCGACGGCTACATCACCAAGCCGTTCCAGAAACCGAGCGTGATGGAAGCCATCGAGGACGTCGTGCCCTCGTAAGATGAAAGTCGACATTCAGTCGCTCGGAACGTTCAATCAGCTTGCTCACGAGGGGGCCAAACAGGCGACCGCGTCGCTGAGCCAGATGACTGGCATCGACGCAGTCGTCGACGTGACCAAGATCACGCTGTTGAACCGCGAGGACGTCGGCGAAGAACTCACCGGGCAGGAGTTCGTCGGTGTGCAGTTCGACTTTCAGGGCGCGCTCGAAGGAGACACCGTCCTCGTGTTCGAGGCGGACTCCGTCGGCCCGATCACAGAGGCGCTGCTCCCCGGCGGCGCGGACAGCGAGATGGCAAAGAGTGGCGTCAAGGAGATCGGCAACATCATGATGAGTGGCTTCATCGACGGGTGGGCCGATTACCTCGAAACGACGATCGATCACAGTCCGCCGACGTACATCGAGGGCAACGGGGCGGAGATACTGCCCGAAGCCCCGGCGATGGACGAACAGCCACAGGTGTTCGTCTTCAAGTCACAGATCGAGTGGGTCGGCGAATCGGTCAACTTCTACATCTACATGTTGCCCGAGTACGAGCCACTGGCAGAGCTGATGAGCGAGCACGCCGAGTCTGAGAGCGACGCCATCCCGATCGACAAGCTGAGCGTGTTCAACGAAATGACCACCAGCGGCACCGAGAAGGCCGCCGAAAACGTCGAGATGATGACCGGCATCCCGACCGAGGCCGAGGTGACCCAGATCAGTTTCGCGCCGATCGAGGACGTGCCAAAGCAGGTCGGCAACGACATGTACGTCGGTACTGTCGTCGAGTTCACCGGCGCACCCAGTGGTTACCTGATGGTGCTGTTCGACGAGGTGTCGGCCCAGAACGTCGCCGAGGCGCTGATGCCGACACAGCCTGAGGGTGAGGGGCTGACCGACCACCACAAGGCCGCCATCGAAGAGCTGGGGAACATCATGACGAGTGGCTTCGTCGACGGGTGGGCGAACGTACTCCAGACCAGCGTCGATCACACGCCGCCGCGACTGGTCCACGACATGGGTCAGGCCATCGTCGATCCGCTCGCGGCACAGGTCGGCCAGCAGCAGGAACACTCCTTTATCATCGAATCCAAGATGCGAACCGACGACATCGAGTTCGGGAGTGAGATCCACGCGCTGCCCAACGAACGGGAACTGCGACAGGCGCTCGACGAACTCGAAGTCGACCGGGCCGACGAGACCGACGCTGACATCGAACAGATATTCTGACAATGAAGGTCTACGACGGGAGTCAAACGGAGCAATCGGCGACCGGTCAGCCAGAGCGAAAGAAAGTCGGAATCGCCGAGTACACGGTGACGACCGACGACGCAGTGTTGACCACGAGCGGGCTCGGTTCGTGTATCGGCGTCGCACTGTACGACAGCGAATCGGGTGCAGCGGGCCTCGTCCACGTAATGTTACCCCGGTACGACGAGGGCGACGGCGCACGTGCGAAGTTCGCGGACACTGGCGTCGAGGTGTTGCTCGACGAACTGGAGCGAGTCGGTGCCAGTCGCCGCTCGATCGAGGCGAAGATTGCCGGCGGAAGCGATATGCTCGACTTCTCTGAGAACGGGGCCAGCATCGGTAGCCGAAACGCCGAGAGCGTCCGCGAGACGCTTGCAGCACACGACATTCCGATCGTCGGCGAAGACATCGGCGGCGACCACGGACGGTCACTCCGCCTCGAATCGGCGACGGGCGATCTGATCGTCAAGAGCGCCAGTCAGGACTCGGCGACGTTGTAGCAGGGGCAATCAAAACGACGACCGGGGACCCCTGCCCGGTTCGTGTCTGACATCTGAAAGCCGTCCGGCTGACGGGGGCGCGCTGATTGGGTGTCGTCTGACGATCCAGTCAGTACGTCGCAGTAGAAAGAATAGTCAGACGATAGTATTTCTGAATAAAATCTTAATTACACATATTTACACCGAATACAACCAATCTGTTATCAGATATGATAGGGTAGGCAGAATATTGAAGGGTGTGAACATCCTCTTTTACCTACGATGAGTAGTATCGCGGTCTTCCCGGCGTTACAGGTGACGATCCCGGAGGGATCGGTCTTCGCACCCGCCCTCATCGTCTTGCTCAGTGGCGGGCTCGTCGGGATGAGTATCAAGAACATGTTCGACTCGATACTGTCGGACGACGAGGACGCCGGTGGCGACGACGACGGTGGTGACGACGAACTCGCCGACGGCGGTGGATTGATGGCCGACGACGGCGGTGGCGGTGACGACGAGTTCGGCGACCTCGGTGGGATGGGTGGCGACGACGACATGGGTGGGTTCGGTGACGACGAGTTCGGCGACATGGACGACGCCGGCGGGCAGGACACCGACGAACTCGAACACCGCCTCGACGAACTCGAAAACGAGGTCGGCTCGCTGTCCTCGACGGTCAACACCGTGCGCACGGAGAACGAGCAGATCAGCGAGTCCGTCGAGGAGGTCGAAGAGAACGTCCGCAAGCTACTCGACATCTACGAGATGGTCACGCGCGGTGTCAACCCCTTCGCCGACGACATCGACGCCGGTATGGGCGGTGGCGGCATGGGCGGTGGCGGCGGTGGCTTCGGCCTGTTCGACAACGACGACGGCGAAGAGGAGGAAGACATCGACGAGGACATCGTCAACGCCGACGCGGAGGGCTTTTTCGACGAGGACCTCGTCGAGGACGACGGCGACGGCGACATGGGCGATATGGGCGGTGGCGGTGGCGGCGGCGGTGTCGACGACGTGTTTCCCGACGAGGGTGGCGACGGTGGCGGCGGCTTCGAGGACGACGGTGGGAGCTTCGACGACGACTTCGACGATTTCGCGGAGGACGACAGCATGAGCATGGAAATGGACGACAGCGACGGGGACAGTGGTGACGGAGACGGCGGCAAATCCTTCCAGGAGCTGAAAGACGAGTACGATTCGGGCGACGCCGAGTGGGCCGAAGGCGAGAGTCCGGGTGGCGATATGAGCCTCGAAGAAGACGACGACGAGATGGGAGTCGACGATGCCGATGAAATGTTCGACGAGGCCGACGACGCACTGGACGACGCCGAGGACGACCTCGGCGGGCTGGAAGACGACGAGCTATTCGACGAGGTCATCGAATCAGAAGACGACGGGCTGGAAGCGGACGCGGCGGTCGACGCCGAGACGGAGCCAGCATCGGAACCGGAAGTCACGCCTGACCCCGAACCAGAGCCAGAACCTGAACCAGAACCGGAACCGGAAGTCACACCCGACCCCGAACCGGAGCCTGAGCCAGAACCTGAACCGGAAGTCACGCCCGACCCCGAACCAGAGCCAGACCCCGAACCGGAAACCACCACGTCGACTGCGTCGCAGTCCGAGTCGACGGGGAGCGGCGACGGCAAGCCCTATCTCGACGAACTGCCCGGTGGCTTCGCGAGCGACCTCATCGTCGTCGAGTGGCTGGAGTACCTGCTCGAACAGGCCAGCTACCGAGAAGCCGCCCGTGCGATCGACTACTACGAGCGGATCGACTGGATCGACGAGACGGTCGCCGACGACCTCCACGAAATCCTGCGTGGCTTCGACGAGACCGGTGGCGACGGTGGGCTATCGATCGATCAGCACACGCGAAGCCTCCAGTACATCAGTCAGCTAGACGACGACAGTGGGGCCGACGCCATCGTCCTGTCGAAGCTGGTCCGTGGAGGGGGATCAGATGGGCTTCAGCGTTAGTGGCTCGGCGGCCATCGTGTTCGCCGGCATGTTCATCGCCTTCGGGATGTTCCACACGGCGACGACCAACGGCTTCGAGCGTGTCTCCGAAGCGCAGGACGACCGCACGGACCGGACGCTGGCCCAGCAAAACACGGCGATCAACGTCACCAGTGCGACCTGGGACGGAGCCACCAGCGAACTGACGATCAAGGTCACCAACACTGGTGGGGAGTCACTGACCGTCAGCGAGGTGGATGTCCTCGCGAACAACAGCTACATCTCCGGGTACGATACGTCGGTCGACGGCGACACCGCGACCGATCTCTGGCTCCCACAGGAACGACTGACCATCACGGTCACGTCACTGACGGCGGATCCGGGACGGATCAAGTTCGTCACCGGCACCGGCGTGGCCGACACCACGACGACGGAGGTGGTGTAAATGGCGGGCGTCTCGGCGTCACACCTGATTATCTTCATCGCGAGCATGATGGTCGCCGCGAGCGTCGTCGGCGTCTTCACCGACAGCGTCGGGCAGTTGAGCGAAGCGATCGACGATCAAGGTGTCAGTGTCAGTTCCGACGTACGCAGCGACATCGAGATAATCTCCGACAGCGGCAGTGCGGCGGTGTACAACTCAAGTGGCAACGACAACATCACGCTCCACGTGAAGAACACGGGGTCGTCGACACTGCCCGCCGAGGCCGATCAGATCGACGTGCTCGTCGACGGCCTGTACCAGACGGACGTGGGCGTCACGCTACTGGGCGGCGCCGACACCTGGCGGCAGGGCGAGGTCGTCCGCGTCGAGATATCGGTGACGCTCTCGCCGGGCGATCACCGGGTGAAGTTGATCGTCGACGGCGACGAGGAGGTGTTCGAATTCCGATCATGAGTATTGCACGTAACGACCTGTACTCGCTGGGGCTGGACGATCACGACCGACTGAACAAGGAACTCGGTGGCGGGATCCCACCGGGCAGTATCATCCTCGCGGAGGGTGACTACGGGGCCGGCAAGTCGGCGATGAGCCAGCGCTTTAGCTACGGTCTCTGCGAGGAGGACCACGACGTGACGATGCTGTCGACGGAGTTGACCGTCGGGAGCTTCCTCGAACAGATGCACTCGCTGTCGTACGACGTGGTCGATCACATCCTCGACGAGAACCTCCTCTTCCTGCACGCCGACATCGGCGACGGGAACACGTTCTCCGGGGGCGAGGAGGACCAAGACCGCAAGGAGCTGCTCCGACGGCTGATGGAAGCCGAGGTGATGTGGCAGTCCGACGTGATCATCATCGACACGTTCGACGCCATCCTCCGAAACGACCCCAAATTCGAGGCACTCGTCCGTCAGAACGAGGAACGGCAGGCCGCCCTCGAAATCATCTCCTTCTTCAGGGACGTGATCTCGCGGGGCAAGTGTATCATGCTGACCGTCGACCCCTCGACGCTGGACGAAGAAGCGATCGGTCCGTTCCGGGCCATCGCCGACGTGTTCATCGAGATCGAGATGATCGAGGTCGGCAACGACGTGCGCCGCCAGCTCAACGTCAAGCGCTTCGCTGGCATGGGCGAGCAGGTCGGTGACACCATCGGGTTCTCGGTTCGGTCGGGAACCGGCATCGTCATCGAATCCAGGAGTGTTGCATAATGACAGACCACGGACGACCCAAACCATCGGACGAGCTTCGACAGGTAGCGGCACGACGACCACACCTGCGTGACCACCTCAAGAAGTTCAAGCAGATCACCGGGGAGTTCCCGATGTTCATCGAGGAGGCCGACGGCGAGTACGAGTCAAACCGGCCCAACGTCCTCTACCCCGTGGGTGGGCCGATCTTCTGTCACGTCTACGGCGACATCGGACAGGACACGAAGTACTACGCCATCGAGCCTAATCTCGACGAAGAGGAGTCGGTCGTCTTCGACAAGGTCCGCAACAAACTCCTCCGAAAGTCCGTCACCAAGCCCGCCCCCCAGAACGAGAACGAGTACGACGACCGGATCGAGGAACTCCTGCAGGAATCGACGAAGATCCGCGATCAGGAGGGCGACAACGGCGTCCTCACGCGACTCGCGAACCTCGGCAGTGTCGGGAAAGTCGAAGTGACCGAGAGTACCTACGAGAACATCCTCTATCGGCTCAATCGCGACATCGTCGGTCTCGGACCGCTCGAACCGGTGATGCGGGACCCGGCCAACGAGGACATTCACGTCATCGGCCGACAGGAGTGTCACGTCGACCACGAGGTCTACGGCATGCTCCAGACGACCGTCGAGTGGGAGTCCGAAGAGGCGTTCGACCAGTGGCTGCGCAACATGGGCGAGCGTGTCGGCGACCCTGTCAGTGACTCCGATCCGATCGTCGACTCGACGCTGCCCGACGGGTCGCGTCTGAACCTGATCTACTCCGACGACGTGTCGCTCAAAGGCCCCTCGCTGACTATCCGTCAGGGCACCGAGACGCCGCTGTCGATCTTCCAGATTACGAAGTGGAACACGCTCAGCCCCGAGATGGCGGCCTACCTCTGGCTCTGTCTGGAGAACGAACAGACGGTGTTCGTCGTCGGGGAGACGGCATCAGGGAAGACGACGACGCTGAACTCTATCTTCACGTTCATCCCCCGAGACGCGAAGATCTACACCGCAGAGGACACCGCCGAGGTTCTCCCGCCACACAACACGTGGCAGCAACTTCTCACCCGGGAAGGCGAGGACGAGGGGACGAGCGTCGACATGTTCGACCTCGTCGCCGCCGCACTGCGATCTCGCCCCGACTACATCATCCTCGGTGAGGTTCGTGGCGCAGAAGGTCGTATGGCGTTCCAGGCCGCACAGACCGGCCACCCGGTGATGCTGACCTTCCACGCCAGCGACATCGTCTCCATGATCCAGCGCTTTACCAGCGAACCGATCAACGTCCCCGAGACGTTCATGGGCGTCGCCGACGTAGCACTGTTCCAGAACCGCGTCAAGCAGGGCGATCAGGTCCTGCGTCGGGTCACCTCCGTCCAGGAGATCGAGGGCTACTCCAAGGAGATGGACGGGGTCGTCACGCGACAGGCGTTCAACTGGGACCCTGCCGCAGACGAGATCAACTTCCAGGCGATGAACAACTCCTACGTCCTCGAAGAACAGATCGCGACGCTGCTGGGGTACGAGGACACCCGGAAGATCTACGACGAACTGGAGTTCCGCGCGAACATCATCCGGCGGGCGATCCAAGAGAACATCGTCGGCTACCACGAAGTGAACGAACTCGTCGAGGACTTCCAGCGTGACGGCGTGGAGGGCCTGCCCTTCACGATCGCACGACCAGACTAATGGGCTCGAACGAAGCCGAGAACTCGATCGACCTGACGCTGTCAGAGATCTTCAGCGGCCTGCTGGAGTCCTACCAGCAGATGCATATTCCGCTCCAGCGGTACCTCTCCTTTATTCTGGTGCCGTCGATCGTCTTCTTCCTGTTCAGCACCGTCATCGCGCTGGTGCTCGACCTGCCGATGATGATCCGGGCACCGATCCCGCTGCTTGGCTTCCTCGCGATGATGGCGGCGATCTTCTACCCGAAGATCCTCCTCTCACAGCGTCGCCAGCAGCTCAACAATCGCTTTCACCTGATGGTCACCCACATGACGGTGCTGGCGACGACCAAGATCGACCGGATGGAAGTGTTCCGCACGCTGGCACAGGAAGAGGAGTACGGCGAACTGGCAAACGAGATGCACCGCATCGTCGAACTGGTCGACACCTGGAACCAGAGCTTAGACGACGCCTGTCGCCGCCGTGCCAAACAGGTCCCCTCACGCACGGTCTCCGACTTCCTCGACCGCCTCGCGTACACGCTCGGTGCGGGTCAGTCACTGGAAGACTACCTCCTGAGCGAACAGGAGCAGATCATCCAGAACTACACGACGGTGTACGAAGGGACGCTGGACAACCTCGAAGTGATGAAGGACCTCTATCTGTCGATGGTCCTGTCGATGACGTTCGCGCTGGTGTTCGCGGTCGTCCTGCCGGTGCTGACCGGGACGGACCCGACGATGACCGTCAGCGCCGTCATCGTGATGTACATCTTCGTTCAGTCCGGGTTCTACCTCGCCATCCGGTCGATGGCTCCCTACGACCCGCTGTGGTTCCACCCAGAAGAATATCCCTCAGAGATCGAAGACCGCATCGACAAGGCGACGTACGCCGGCGTCGGCCTGACGGCCGTCCTCTTTTTCATCTCGCTGGGCGGGATGTTCGGCGTGTCGCCGATCACGCTCGATCACATCCTCTTTTTCCTCGACAAGGTTCCCCTGTCGATGTACGCCGTCATTCCGATCACCCCACTGCTGATCCCCGGCATCGTCATCCGGCAGGAAGAGCAGAGAGTCAAGGGCCGCGACGAGGAGTTCCCCAGTTTCATCCGTGCACTCGGTGCCACGGAAGGTGCCAAACAGTCGACGACCTCGATGGTCCTGCGAACCCTGCGCAAGAAGGACTTCGGCGCACTGACCCCGAACGTCAACGATCTGTACAAGCGACTCAACATGCGCATCGAACCCGCCGAAGCGTGGCGCTTTTTCACCGCCGACTGTCGGTCCTACCTGATTCAGACGTTCTCGGAGATGTACCTCATCGGCCGCGAGATGGGTGGGTCGCCGAAACAACTGGGTGAACTCATCGCCCAGAACATGAACGTCATCAAACAGCTTCGCCAGCAGCGAAATCAGGCCGCGACGACGCTGATCGGCCTGCTGTACGGTATCACCGCCGCCTCGACCTTCGCCTTCTTCATCGGCCTGCAGGTCGTCAACATCCTCTCGTCGATGTCGCTGAACCTCTCCTCGTCGTCGAACTTCGACGCCTCGACGCTGATCAACACCGGCGTCTACAACATCCCGCTGATCGAGTTCCTCCTGATCATCGTCATCATGTTCGGCGCGATGCTGTCTGCGCTGATGGTCCGCACCGTCGACGGCGGCCACAAGGCCAACACCTACATGCACTTCGTCATGCTCTCGTGGATCGGTTCCGTCACCTCCATCGCCACGAAGTGGCTGGTCACACAGTTTATCGGTATCTAGCCACCTTTTTCCACAGCGGGTTCGAGTCGCGCCGGAGGCGCGCTCGAACCGCTTGTGGAAAAACGTCCTCAGAGATCGAAGATCTCTGATGGGCTCGCAAGAGCACTGCTCTTGCGAACGTGGGCGAAAAAGGCTACTCCTCGCTACGCTCGGAGTAGTGAACCGGGCGACCTGCCGGGTCCGTCGGACCGCTCGGTCGCCCGGATACTTGCCGCAGTTATGGTTCTGTTTCCCGGACCGCTTCCAGAACTATCCCATCGTCGAACCGCCCGCGCTCGTCGGCCTTCGCTTCGCGACGTTGCTGAAGGGCTTCTTCGGAGAGTCCATCGAGCGAACCGAGCGCGAAGACGACTTCCAGCACGTCGGCCAGTTCGTCGGGATCGCCGCTCTCGTGGAACTCCGCGACCTCCTCGTCGAGTTTCTCGTGGAGTCGCCGTCGGTACTCCTCGTCGTCGGCGACGTGTGTCTCCGGGACCTCGCCGTTGGCCTCGATGATCGACGGAATCTCGTCGCAGACGAGTTTGTCGTATTTCGTGGGCATGGTCGCCCTGCAAACGCTACCCACGTGTGTCCACCGGTCGCGGACAGTCTCGACTCGAAACAATCCGCGACAGATCACGATGCTGGCGGACCGGCCGGTCTCAATCGTCGTCCGATGACCCGCCAGCGCTGTCACTGTCCGGGTTGGTGTCGTCACTCACAGCATCATCGAAGTACCCGCGGAGTGCCATGGTCGTGCCGATGTAGGAGGCTGCGACGAGGACGGCGAAGCCGACGAGGAGGTCGAGGACCATGTGTGGACATCGCTGGGCGAGCAATGAAAATTCGGTCGGTGTGAGTCGCGAGGCTTTTCCCCACAAACAGACACACAGAGAGTATGAGCAAGCGCACGGAGTTTCTGGCGGGCGAGCGCGTCGAGGACGTGGCCTTCTTCCTGCACGAGGACGCGGTCGGCAACGCCGACGCCCTCGCGGACTACGCCGAGGACGTCGAGGACGGCATGGTACTGGTGATCGACGGCGATCAGGGCCGCAGTGCCTTCCAGTCGGCGACCGGCATCGATCCGATGGGGCTGGCCCGCGAGGCGATGGCGACCGACGGCGAGATCAATCGCGACCTGACCGGCGGCGTCTGTCCGAACGAAGAAGAAGAGCCGGACGTGAACCACACCGCCAAGTTCGTCTTCGCCTTCGCGGAGGCACAGAACGAGGAAGTCGGGGGAATCTACGAGGAGGGCGACGTGATCCACGCCTACGCCGTCTGTCCCTGCGGCGAGAAATACTCCGAGAAGTGGGTCGTCGGGGAGTAGCACCGTCCTTACCTCTGGCCGCGCGTTTCGAGCAACAACGGCGCTGCCAGCCGCGCCGCGAGCGCCGTCAAGAGTCCGGTGACAGCACTGCCCTCGTGTGTGTACGGTGTTCCGACCTCGTCCCGCGTGACACCGTGGCGGAGGTGCTGAACGCCGTCTACGAGGAACCACCCGCCGGAGACAGCGGTGGCGGCAACGACCCACCACGGAACCGTCAGGACGACGGCATAGCCCGCCGCCGAGAGCATGAGCAGGCCATACAGGGCGTTGTCGGCGTAGTCACCAACGGCGTTCTCGGCGGTGTCGGTCAGGAGCCGGAGCACCAGAAATCCTGAGGCTCCAGCAACTGCATATTCGAACGATCCGTCGAAGACGTAAAGCGTCGCGCCGACGATGACAGCCGTCACGAATTCGTACGCGACATCGCGGCGGTCGGGGAACCACGCGGAGAGGGCGGGCGACATGCTCTCGCGGGTTCGTTCGCCGCTCGTTTCAAACTAACCGTTGCTGGCGTCGCTTCGCTCGCGGTATGCTACTCTTCGTCTGCTTCGTCCGCGTCGCTCTCCTCGGGCAGCCGCTTGAACACGTCACACCCACCTTTTTCCGCGTCGGGTTTCCTCGCTTCGCTGCGGGAACCGCTTGCGCAAAAACGTGGTCTCACTGAGCGGAGCGAAGTGAGGCTCGGGAGAGCTTGCTCTCCCGGTGGCGAAAAAGCTGGCCCTCGTTCCACTCGGTCCAGTGAAACCGCTCGCTCCGCTCGCGGTATGCTATGCTTCTGCTTCTTCCTCGGGCAACCGCTTGAACGCGTCGACGATGGACTGCCACCTTTTTCTTCGTCGGGTCGCCGGAGGCGACCACTCCTCGAAAAACGTGGGCGAAAAAAGGCCGGACCTCGCTACACTCGGTCCGGTGAAACCGCTCGCTTCGCTCGCGGTATGCTAGACCTCGGCATCTTCCTCCTCGGGCAGTCGCTTGAACGCATCGACGATGGCCTGCTTCGCCACCGCGCCACGGGTCGTCCAGTGGTGCGCGTAGTCGAGCATGTCCTCGTACACGTCGGGCTTGCACCCAGCAGCGCGGGGGTGGCCGCCGCCGTTGACCTGCGCGGCGACCTCGTGGCAGCGTTCGAAGGTCTCAGTGCCCCGGATCGAGGCGGAGCCGGCGGGCTTGACGATGACGGCGGCGTCGGCCCCCTGTTCCCGGAGCGCTTCGGCGACCTCGTTTTGCGAGCAGCGGCCGTAGGTGACGCCGACGGTCCAGCCGGCGACCTCCCGTAGCTGGGCGCGCTCGACGGCCTTCTCGATGAGGGCTTCCTTCTCGACGCGCTTCTCGGCGAGGTAGTCGTGCCACTCCGGCGAGAGGTCGGGTCCGTGTTCGAGGACGGCCTCGATGTACTCCTCGGGTTCGAGCCAGTAGCTCAGATCGGCGAGGTCGTCGCTGCGCTCGTCGTCGCGAATCCAGAGGTCGTGGTCCCGGGTGACGGCGGCGAGTTCGGCAAAGCGGTCGTCGAAGACGTAGTCGAGTTCGGAAAGCGCCACGTCCGCGGTACAGACTTCGTCGGAGTCGCCGACGACGCGGTCGACGCCGGCCCCGTCGACCGTCGCGCCCAGATCCTCGTCCCACTGGTGGTGGTCGAACCAGCGCACGTCGTCGAGGCGCTCCGTGAGATCCTCGATAGCGGCGATGTCGTACTCGCTGTCGGGACAGAGATCACAGATCACCAGCGTCGCCGACGGTTCGACGTACTCGGCGGCCCATTCGAGCGCCTCTTCGAGTTCGTGGGGACCGGCCGGGACGAGCGATCCCTCGCCCAGCGCTTCCCGAATCAGGGCGACGCAGGCCAGTCCGTCGGCGTCGGGGTCGGCGATGACGACGACGCCAGCGTCGTCCATCCGCTCTGCTGCTTCGCGTTCCTGTTCTTCTTCTTCGATCGAGTCCGGCAGAAAGAACCCCTCGCCGGGGAGGATCGATTTGCGTTCCAGCGAGAGATTGTCGTCGTCGATGAGCCAGTCGTCCATACCAGCCACAGCGGGCGACAGTCAAAGAAGGGACCGGTTCGGCGGGCGTGTCAGGGGTACCACACCGCCGATCCGGGCGTGTGGTGGACGAATGCATCGTCCTCCAGCAGTTTCGGATCGGTCCACCGGAAGCGGACGTTCCCGGTGTAGCGGAAAGGAGCAGAGAGATCGTCGAGGACCAGTCGAGCGCGCTGGCAGGCGGTAAACGACGATCTGGTCGCACCGTTCCGTGGCTCGAAGACGACGTTCGCGGCGTGCTCCGTGACGTCGCTCACGTTCTGAACGCGTAGGGCATCAGTCGTCTGACCGCTGGGACCCACGTCGGTGAACCGCTGGTCGAAGTGGGCGACCGTCTCGACGCGATCGGTCCGGTACGGACCACTCGGCCCGCCGCGGCGACCGGCGACGATCGTCGCCTCGATGTCGACGAACACCGGCGTCGGATCGCTGTCCGGGCGAACGAAAACCCGATCACGGCGGTCGAACTCGCCGCCGCCGTTGTACCCGCGGACGCGTGCGGTTCCCAGCGACCGGACGTTCTCCGGGAGCGGGACGTGCTCGATCGGGACCGCCGGCTCGTGGGTCGCTGGCTGGAGGAGTTCGCCGAGCGCCCACGGGAGGTCGTCGGGGTAATCGGCCGTGACGAAGACGTGCGTGTCGAGGGCGCCGGACGACGGCACCGCACCGGCGACGGCCGTCCGGGAGTTCCAGCCGTTGCTGGCGAAACCATAGGGACGGTCGGACGCCTGACAGACTGAAAGCAGCGTCCCCAGCGCGTCCTCGCCGGCGATGGCGATCGGTACGTCGGCGGCGAGGGTCTCGGCAGCGCGAGAGACGCTTGCGTCCCGCGGTGGGTACACGGCGAGATCGGCGTCGGTCGGTTCGGCCACCCTGTCGACGGTCGTCGACGGCGGGAGTGATACGTCGTCGTCGAGCCACAGCGTCGCCGCCGAGAGACCGGTGACGCTGGGTCGTCCGAGCGACGCCCGGTCGTCCGTGAGTGACTGACAGCCGGCGACGGAACCGACCGTACCGGTCGCCACTGTCGCGAGGACGGCTCTGCGAGTCGTGGAGGGCATGCAAGCCTACAGTCCGCTCGCACTGTCTTCCATCTGTCGGACTGTCAGGACCGGAACGTCCGCACGGCGGACGACGCCCTCGGCGACGCTACCCAGCAAGTAGCCGTGCTCGCCGTGGCGACCGCGAGTTCCGGTCGCGACCACGTCGGCGTCGATCTCGTCGACGTACTGGCAGATCTCGGTGGCCGGATCGCCCTCGCGAACGGCGGTGACGACGGCGTCGTCCGCTGGTTCGGCGTCGGCCGTCTCGCGGACGAAAGTGAGTGCTTTGCCGCCCGTCGTCGTCAGTGCCTGCTCGAAGTCCTCACGGACGGTCTCGGGGGACCCTGCGATTTCACCGGCGTCGACGACGTACAGGGCGTGAACGGTCGCGTCGAACCGGCCGGCCAGATCGAGCGCGGCGGTGACGGCCCGCTCGGCGGACGCCGAGCCGTCCGTTGCGATAACGACGGTGTCGAACATACCAGTACCTCTGTGGGGACCGGTCAAAAAGCCGCGGGCTTTTTGCTGGTCGGGCGGCACGCCTCGGTATGGACATCGACCTCGTCCTCGCGCCGGTGGACGGCTCCACGCAGTCCGAGCAGGCGGCCGAATGCGCACTGGCGATCGCGGACGCGTACGACGCCGACCTCCACCTCCTGTTCGTCCTCGACGAGACGCTGGTCCGCGCGATCGACGCCGGAGAGGTCGACGCCGACGCTATCGCCGACGAACACCACGACTTCGCCGCGCAAGTCCAGTCGCGACTCGACGAACGAGGCCACGACGCCGAACTCAATCACTCGACGGCATCGGGCTTCTCACCGTCGAGTCTGCGCCAATCACCGGGCAGCGTCATCCTCGACGTGGCCGAAGACCTCGACGCCGACTTCCTCGTCGTCCCGCGCGAACCGGCGGGCGAAGACTCGGAGGAAGCCATCGGCCGCGCGGCGCTGTACGTCATCGAGTACGCCAGCCAGCCCGTCCTGTCGGTGTGAGACAGCGGGTGTCGGTCGGTTCCGACTCGACGACTGTCGGAATGGTGGCAAAGCTACAGGTCCCCGGGGAGTGTCACCGTCGGTATGGCAGATCGCTGTACGGATCACGCGTGGGCCTCCGTCGGCGTGACGACCGTCGACGGGCAGGTCACCCGGATCTGGGACTGTGAGCGCTGTGGTGTCTGGACCCGTGAACCGCTCGACGAGACGGCCGAACTGCCGTGGGACGAGACACAGCTGTCACGATAGATGGTCGGTCCGGTCTCGCTGACGGAGCTGGCGCTCGTCGCCGTCTCGCTGTACACGCTCGTGACGGCCGCCCAGCGTGCGCTCGACCGATTGCTCGCACTGGCCCGGTACTACAATATCTCGGAACTCGTCGTCGGGATGACCGTCCTCGCGGTCGGGACGAGCCTCCCCGAACTGGCGGCCCACGTCACCGCATCGTTCGGTATCCTCTCGAACGTCCTCGATCCGACGGTCGCCGGGGCGGTCGTCCTCGGAGGCAACATGGGATCGTCGACCGCCCAGCAACTGCTCGTCTTCGGCGTCCTCCTGCTTGGCTACGGGAGCATCGACCTGACCCGGAGTCTGATCCGCCAGAGCTACCTGCCGATGGTACTCGCGTTCGTCCTCACACTCGCAGTCAGCGTCGACGGCATCGTCTCGCGACTCGACGGAGCGGTGCTCGTCGTCGCCTACCTCGTCTACGTGGGCGTGAGCGTCCGCCGGCGCGAGCGCAGCACCGTCCTGCCAGAACCGGAGAGTACGAACGTCCGACGGGACGCCCTCGTCGCGGTGGTCATGCTCGGACTGGTGATCGCCAGCGCGTCGCTCCTGCTCGCCGCCATCGACACCGTCGTGCGAGAGCTGGCACTCGGCGGATCGACGGTCGGTGTCGTCACCATCGGTATCGCCTCCGCGCTCCCGGAACTGACGATGGTGCTGGAGGCGATCCGCCGGCGAACCCCCACCGTCGCCGTCGGGACGCTGCTGGGAAGCAACATCGTCAATCCACTGCTCGGCATCGGTCTCGGCGCGATCATCTCGACCTACCGGGTCCCACAGGCCGTGCTCGTCTGGGACCTGCCGCTGAAAATCGTCGTCGCGCTTGGTCTGCTGGCCGTCGTCGCAGTGCGCCGCGAGTGGACGCTGACACGAAACGACGGCCTCTGGCTCGTCGTGCTGTACTTCGTGTTCCTGACCGGTCGCCTGCTCGTGTTTCCCGGGCAGTGACCGAACGCCTGTCAACGGCGTTCTCGATTCGGCGTGGGCCTACGCGAGTCGGATCGACATTTCCATCTCGAACCGCTCGCTGTTGGCCGTCTCGAAGCCGACCTTCCGGTAGAGCGCGATGGCGGGGTCGTTCCAGCGTTCGACGGTGAGCCAGACGCGTTCGATCCCTTCGGACTGGCCCAGCCCAAGCAGCGTCTCGACGAGGTCGGTGCCGATGCCTGCGCCCTGATAGGCAGAGAGGACGAAGATGGCGAGTTCGTAGCCGTCCTGCTCGTCGGGGACCAGCGTGGCGTGGCCGACAACAGCGCCGTCGTGGCTCGCGACGACGTTGAAACAGTCCTCGTCGAGGATCGTCTCCAGCCAGCGCTCGATGGCCGTCTCGCGGGCCGGCGGGATGCCCTGTGCGCGGTCGGCAGGATCGAACTGTTTGTACATCTCGATCAGTGCCGTCCGGTCAGTGACGTCGGCGCGCCGAAGCTTGATCGTTCGCCCCTCACTGTCGATGTGCTGGCGCGGCGGCGACGGGAACGAACCGGCCGGCTCGTCGGGATAGCGTCGGCTCATCGGATAAGCGTCACCGGGGTCTGTGCGTTCAACAGGACGAACTCGGCGATCGAACCGAGCTGGATCTTGCCCAGCGTCGAGCGTTCGCCGCTGCCCAGTACGATTCGGTCGAAGCCCTCGCTCTCGGCGATGTCGACGAGTCGACTGCCCGGATCGCCCTCGATGTGGCGGACGGTCGCGTCGAAGTCGGCCGTATCGAGCGTCTCTCGAACCGTTTGTTCGACTGCACCGCCGTCGGTATCCATCTCTTCGTTGTCGAAGATCGCCACGGTGAGGTCGTCGCCGGCTTCTCTGGCTCTCGCGATCGTCTCGTCGAGGGCTTGATAGGAGAGTTCGCTGCCCCCGACGCCGAGTAGGACGTTCATAGCGGAGCCATTGCAGGGCCACCTCAAAAAGCCACCTCCCCGCCGGTCGGGGTGTCCCTGTGGGCCGTCGATACCCTTTTTCGCCCCCGGAGCACAGGAGTGAGCATGACAGACGGCGCGTCGCGCGACGAGCGCGGAGACGACCGACCGACCGACGATCGGGTCGTCCCGATCATCGCCGAAGAGGAGACGACCGACGGATCGACGGACGCGGCCGACACGTCGGCCCCCGACGAGGGCCACGAGCCAGCGTCGGACGTCCCCGCGGACGTCCGCAAGTACGACCGCTTCAAGAAAATCGACGGCGGCACCTACGACCGGGCCAACGAGTTCCTCCGGGATCGCACCTACGTCACTGCCCGCGAGTGGGCTATCGCCCGCCTCTGTGCCGATTTCAGGACCGAGACCGGCGTCGAGATGACCAAGATCGGCGAGAACCTTCCCGAACTGGTGCCCTTCATGACCGACACGTACACGCCACAGGCGGTCAATCAGGCCCGCGCGTCCTTCGAGGAGAAGGTCCGGAAAGCCGGGGCGACGTTCCTCTATGGCGCGATGTGTGACTTCTTCACCGCCGAGGAACTCGACGATGTGATGTATGAAGCCACGGAGGTCGCGAAGTTCCTGCTCGAAGTCGAGGGCGTCGAACTGAGCGTCGAGGAGGAACTGGAGACGGAAGACCAGATCTCCGAGGTGATGCGGGACGTGCGCGAACACAGCGCCGCGCTGCGCCACGACGAGTGTCCCCACTGCGGGCACGATCTCGACGGCGAGGAGTAGCCGCCGGCTAGCCGTCGTTCCCGGGGGGCATGAACGGCTCGGCGTCGCCGACGGTGATCGAGACCGCTTCCGACGGGTCGAGGGGGCGGACGTGGATCTGGAGGGGGTCGTTCGCGGCGAGTCTGCGCAGGGCAGTCGCGTCGTCGGCCCCGTAGTACAGCGGCACGAGGACGGCCAGTTCGTCCCCGGTCTCGGCGGCCACGAGCAGGAAGACGACACCGCCGGCCGTCCGGCTGAACACGTCGATACCGTCGATCTCGTGGTCGGCCAGTGCGTCGCGGACGCGCTCGTACTCCTCGCCGGGGACGACGACATCGAACCCCGTGCGTCCGCGGCCGCCGGTCGAAAGCGCCACGTCGCCGGGGTGAAGTTCGATCGCCGTTCGGCCCACAGAACGGTACTCCGCGGCCGTCGCAGCGGCGTCGTCCAGTACGTCGTCCCAGTGGTTCGCGACGTGCGCGAGCGAGACGGTCGTCGTGTTGCCGGGGTCGCTCATACCCGAGACCGACGCACGCCCGGGCCAAAAGTGTTGTCTGAACGAAACGTCGCAAGCGTTTTACCGCGCATCTTCGAAGTGTTAACAATGCAAGAGCTTCTCTCACTGAGCGGTTTGCGGACCTACTTCGACACGGACCGCGGAACGGTCAACGCAGTCGACGGCATCGATCTTACGGTACACGAGGGTGAGACGGTCGGTCTCGTCGGCGAATCGGGGTCGGGGAAGTCCGTGACGGCCCTCTCGGCGATGGACATCGTCGACGAACCGGGCTACGTGGCCGGCGGCGAGATTCGCTTTCACGACCCGGAGACCATCAGGAAGCTAGCCCGTCGGTACCCCAGAGCCGTCGCGGCCGATTCCCACGACGGGTTCGTGACGCTGACCGATGCGACGGTCGACCGGCGCAGGCTTCCGGCGGGCATGACCGACACCGGCAGCGACCTCGAACTGGCACGCCGTCTCGTCCAGCAGGACCCCGCGCTGGCGTTCGACGAGGGCGCGGTGACCGTCGAAGACGGCTACGTGGACCTGCGCGCCGCACCCGAACACGTCATGCGCAGCGTTCGCGGCGGTGAGATGGGGATGATCTTTCAGGACCCGATGACCTCGCTCAATCCCGCACTGACCGTCGGCGAGCAGATCGCCGAGAGCCTTCGACTCCACACCGGCGACCGCCAGCGCGCCGACACGTGGGCCAACGCCATCAGGGAGGTGCTGCCCCGAATCCGCGGGGGCGAGATGGACGCCCAGATTCGAGAGGCCGTCGTCGACCTCCTGAACGAGGTCGGCATCCCCGAACCGTCGGCCCGGGTCGACGAGTACCCCCACGAGTTCTCCGGCGGGATGCGCCAGCGCGTGCTCATCGCCATCGCGCTGGCCTGCCGGCCGAAACTCCTGATCGCAGACGAACCCACCACGGCACTGGACGTGACCATTCAGGCCCAGATCCTCGATCTGATCGACGATCTGCAGGCCGAGCGCGGGATGGCCGTCCTCTTTATCACACACGATCTGGGCGTCGTCGCCGAGATCTGTGACCGTGTCGCCGTCATGTACGCCGGCGAGATCGTCGAGGAGGGTCCCGTCGAAGAAATCTTCCAGAACCCCTCACATCCCTACACGTACACACTGCTGGAGTCGATCCCCCGCGAGGACACCGACCGACTGCGACCCATCGAGGGGAGCGTCCCGAGCCTGATCGACCTGCCCGAGGGGTGTCACTTCGCGTCTCGGTGCCCGTGGGCCAAGCCCCAGTGTCGCGAGGGGGAGATCCCATACCTCCAGCACGGCCCGGACGCGGTCGATCACCGCTCGAAGTGCATTCTGGAATCGTTCGACACGAGCGAGTACGACGATGCCCACGAAGGTGTCGCCGCCGCCACGTCGACGCGAACCGATCACCGCCTCCTCGAAGTCGACGGCCTCAAGAAACACTTCTCACGGGCCGACGACCTGCTCGACGAGTACCTCGGACGCGACCCCGGAACGGTGCAGGCCGTCGACGGCGTGAGCTTCGACGTCTTCGAAGGCGAGACACTCGGTCTCGTCGGCGAATCCGGCTGTGGGAAGTCCACGACCGGACGGACGATCCTGCAGTTGCTCGAACCGACCGACGGAACCGTCGTCTTCGCCGGCGAGGACCTGACGACCCTCGACAAGAGCGATCTGCGCGCACGCCGTCGCGACCTCCAGATGATCTTTCAGGATCCGATGTCGAGCCTCGACCCGCGGATGACCGTCGGACAGACGGTCCTCGAACCGCTGAAGATCCACGACCTGCCCGTGGACGCGGACGACGACCGGTCGAAGCGAGCACAGCGGCGCGACCGCGTCGCCGAACTCCTCGAAGCGGTCGGACTGGGGCCAGACCAGTACGACCGCTATCCCCACGAACTCTCGGGCGGCCAGCGCCAGCGGGTCGGCATCGCGCGCGCACTCGCCGTGGACCCGGACTTCATCGTCTGTGACGAACCGGTCAGCGCCCTCGACGTGAGCGTGCAGGCTCAGATCATCAATCTCCTCGAAGACCTCCAGCACGAGTTCGGACTGACGTACCTCTTTATCGCCCACGACCTCTCCGTGGTCCGTCACATCTGTGACCGCGTCGCCGTGATGTACCTCGGTGAAATCGTCGAAGTGGCGGAGACGGACACGCTGTTTGCCGATCCGAAGCACCCGTACACCCGGGCGCTTCTCTCGGCGATCCCGGAACCGGATCCGACGACGGCGACCGACCGGGTCTTGCTCCGTGGGGACGTGCCGTCGCCGATCGATCCGCCCGCAGGCTGTCGCTTCCACACGCGCTGCCCGGAGGTCATCCCACCCGACGACATCACGGTCGAACAGGCGACCTACCGGGAGATCATGGATTATCGCCAGCGGGTCGCCGAGCAGTCGATCGACGTGGACGCCATCCGTGAACGGGCGGGCGACGGCGAGGATACCGTCGCGGACGGCGGCCAGTCGGCCCAGTCACAGCGGGACCGATCGGGACTCGAATCCGCGCTCTTCGACGAACTCTTCGACCACCCACCGACGGGCCGGAACCGCGAAGTCGTCGCCGAATCGTTCGAATTCCTCGACCGGGGCGACTGGGACCGTGCCGCGACGGTGCTCGCCGAGCGCTTCGAGAGCGTCTGTGAACGGCGCCATCCGGTGCTGCCTTCGACCGCACATCCCGCCGCGTGCCACCTCTACGAGGGGACTGACGGTGGAGAAGGTCCCGACTAACTATAGCGAGGTGGTAACCACCGGTGCGGGTCATTGCGATAATCGATCATGAAGATTGACAGCACCGTTAACAGTTAGCCTGTTGTCAGGAACACGTATGGTTCCAGATACCGACCTGAACCGACGCGAGTTTCTCACGGCCGCAGGAAGCGCGGCAGCAACGGCCGCAGTGACCGGCGTTAGCGCGGCAGGATCCGCCGCCGCCCAGCAAGGCGGGACCCTCGTGTATGCACGGGGAGACCACCCCGAGAACTACGACCCCCAGCAGACGACGAGTGGCGAAGTGGCGAAGGTGACCAATCAGATATTCGATACACTCATCCAGTTCACGCCGGGCAGCGGCGGGCAACTGGAGAACGCCCTCGCGACCGATTATTCCCTCGAAGAGACGACGGCGTCCCTGCAACTACAGGAAGGCGTCACGTTCCACAGCGGCGAGGAGTTCACGGCCTCGGACTTTCAGGCGACCTTCCGGCGCTTTACCGACAGTAGCTACGACTACTACCTCGGCGACGCGAATCGCTCGGGGTATGCGGGCTTTACGCTCGGGAACTGGGTCGACAGCGTCGACGCCAGTCAGGACTACCAGCTCGGCATCGAACTCAATCAGCAGTACGCACCCTTCCTCCGAAACCTGGCGATGTTCGCCGCCGCCGTGCTCTCGGAGCAACAGATCACGAGCCTCCCCGCGAACCCGGACGGACAGGTCCAGCTCGGGACCGAACCGGTCGGCACCGGCCCGTTCGCCTTTGGCCGTCTCGACAACCCCAACGAGCGCGTCCTGCTGACGGCAAACGGTGACTTCTGGGGTCCCGGCCCGCAGGTCGAGCAAGTCGTGTTCAAGACGATCACCGAGAACAGCACCCGGGTACAGGACGTGATCAACGGCGACTCCCACATCACCGACAACCTCGACTCCGATGGCTTCCAGCGGATCGAACAGAGCGGCCAGACGACGCTGCTTCGCAAGAACGGGATCAACGTCGGCTACATGGCGATGAACATGGAACGGATGGAACCGTTCCGCGACCGTCGGGTCCGCCGGGCGGTCTCCTACGCCGTCAACACCGAAGCGATCGTGAACCAGATCTATCAGGGGTTCGCGACGCAGGCGTCCCAACCACTGCCGCCGGACGTGGCCGGCCACAACGACGACATCGACCCGTATCCGACGGACAAAGATCAGGCCCGGTCACTGCTCGAAGAGGCGGGCTACGGCGACGGCTTCGAGTTCGAACTGGCGACGTTCTCGAACCCCCGTGGCTACAACCCCAGCCCGATCCAGACGGCGAATCAGGTCCGCTCGGACCTCGAAGACATCGGGCTGACCGTCAACATCAATCAGTTCTCCAGTTTCGGTCCGTACCTCGATTACACCGATCAGGGTCGCCACGACGCCTGCTTCCTGGGCTGGTACACCGACAACGCGGACCCAGACAACTTCATGTACGTCCTGCTGGACCCGAAGGTCGAGCTGGATCAGGTGCCCGACGATCAGGACTGGGTCAGCTTCGACACCGAGGGGTACAGCACGCTCAACGTCTCGGCGTGGGCCAACACCGACTACATGGAACTGGTCCGCGAGGCCCAATCGACCTACGACGAGGAGCAACGCGTCCAGAACTACGAGGAGGCCAATCAGCTCGCCCACGACGAAGCGCCGTGGGTATTCATCGACTACGCGGAAACGCTCCGCGGCGTCAACAACGCCATCGATACCGAATCGTACACGATCAGCTCCGTGGGTGGCCCGTACCTGAACACGGTCCAGTTCCAGCAATAGCCCTGCCCCGGCAATGGTCTCGAAGCGCTTCGTCGCCAAACGGCTGCTCCTGCTGATCCCGGTGCTGTTCGGGGTCGCGACGGTCGTGTTCGCCATTCTGCATCTCGCCCCCGGCGATCCGGCGCGAGTCATCGCCGGCCAGCGGGCCTCGGCAGAGCAACTGCAGCAGGTCCGCGAAGAGCTTGGATTGACGAGACCACTCTGGGAGCAATACCTGACTTTCCTCTGGGACGCTGCGCGACTCGACTTCGGAAAGTCCTACACGATCAGTCGCGGTGCGCCCGTGCGTCAGGTGATCTTCGACCGCCTGCCGATCACGCTGGAGCTGGCGATCTACGGGCAACTGACCGGCATCCTGCTCGGACTCCCGCTTGGCATCCTCTCGGCGATCAAGCAGGACTCGCTGACCGACCACCTGACCCGCGTCGGTGCCCTGACGGGTATCTCGATCCCCATCTTCTGGTCCGGGCCGCTGTTGATCCTGTTGTTCGCGACGTACCTCGGCGTCCTGCCGACGAGCGGGCGGATCTCGACGATGTTTTTCCTGCCCGAACACTGGACGCTCTTTGGCTATCAGTTACCGCTGACGGGGATGATCACCATCGATACGATCCTGCTGGGTAACTGGCCCGCGTTCGTCTCGGCGGTCCAGCACCTGTTCTTGCCTGCCCTCGTCATCGGCATCTACTCGACGGCGCTCATCTCGCGGATGATGCGCTCGTCGATGCTCGAAGTCGTCAGGCAAGACTACATGCGGACCGCCCGCGCGAAGGGCCAGGGTGCGAAGATCACCCTGATGAAACACGGCTTTCGAAACGCCCTGATCCCCGTCGTGACCATCATCGGCATCCAGTTTGGTACGCTGCTTGGCGGAGCCGTCCTCACGGAGACCGTCTTCGGCATCAACGGCATGGGCCTGACCATCGTCACCGCCATCGGCGCGCTCGACTACCCCGTCGTGCAGGGGACCGTCCTGACGTTCGCGCTGCTGTTTACGCTGGTGAACCTCTTCGTCGACATCACCTACGGCTACCTCGATCCACGGATCCAACAATGAGCACCCAGACAGAGACAGACCGCCGCGGCGTCGTCGGGCGCATCCGAGCCTCGCCGTTCCTCTCGGAACTACTCGCGAATCGGCTGGCCGTCGTCGGCCTGTCGATCATCCTCGCGCTCGTCGTGATCGCCGTCTACGCGCGGGTCACCTACGACCTCGGGACGCTGGTCAGTTCCCGCCTCGGCACCGAGATTCCCGACCGCGCACCGCCGGGATGGACCGGCTCCGCACCGTTCAACATCCATCTCTTCGGCACCGACGCTGCGGCCCGCGACATCTACAAGCGCGTCATGTACGGCTCGTGGCTGGCGCTGAAGTTCGGCACGATCACCGTCGGCATCTCCACTGTCGCAGGCGTCGGTCTGGGCATCATCGCTGCGTACTACGGCGACGTGACCGACAACACGATCATGCGGACGATGGACGTGCTGCTCGCGTTCCCACCGCTGCTCCTTGCGCTGGCACTGGTCGCTATCTTCCCGCGCGAACTGGGCCTGTGGCGCGCGGTCGTCGCGCTGACGCTCGTCTACACGCCTCGGTTCGCCCGTGTCGTCCGCGGGGCAGCCCTGAAAGTGCTCGAAGACGAGTACGTCGACGCCGTCGAGGCGCTGGGGGCGGCCGACCCGCGGGTACTGGCCCGTCACATCCTGCCGAACACGCTCGCGCCGATCACCGTCCAGTCGACGCTGAACTTCGGACTGGCGATCATCGACCTCGCGGCGCTGTCGTTTCTCGGCTTCGGCGCGCAGGCCGGGACCCCCTCGTGGGGACTGATGCTCTCGCGTGGCGTCGACAACGGTCTGCTCACGGGCAAGTGGTGGCTCTCCTTTTTCCCCGGTCTCTTCCTCGCGATCACGGTGCTCGGGTTCAATCTCCTCGGCGACGGCATGCGGGACGCGCTCGACCCGCGCATGCGGGAGGCGATCGACTGATGGCACCCACCGCCGAGACCGTCGGCTGGATTCAGTTCCGGATCCGACTCGTCGGCACGGCGTTGCTCGCCGGTGCCGTCGCCGGACCGATCACAGTCGGACTTCTCACAGTGTATGGCGGCACAGCCTTTGGCACTCGCAAGGCGTTCGCCCTCGGTGCGCTCGCGTTTGGATTCGGCGTGCTCGGCTGGTCGGGATCGATCTTCGCCGGCCAGAGGATCGAAGCCATGCAGCGCCATCTCGATACCGGGAGCGACTGGACCGAAGCCGACTCGCGTCGAGCGATGGGGCGGATCACCGGCTTCGGGTTCGGCGTCATGGTCGGCGTCAGCGCGACAGCGGCGGTCGTTTGAGCACACCCTCCTGCACAATTAATACCGGCCCGCTGGAACACCGCCTATGGATACTCGGACGAAAGTCGTACTGCTCGACGGCCTGCTCGGTGTCGTGCAGATTATGTCAGCGCTGGTACTCGCGGGGGCGGGAAATCTCGTCGAGCACTGGGCGTTCGTGGTCGCTGCTGCACTGGGGACGGCTGGATTCGTCACCGCTGGGGATCGGGGGTACATACCGGACGACTCTGCGTGGGGGTTCCCGGTCGTGCTCGTCGCAGTCGTGGCCGTGAGTCTCGTGGTCGTTCTCGTCGTCAGCCCGCCGGTCTCGACGGTCGCAGCACTGCAGTTCGGCATCGGCATCGGTATCCTGACGAACAGATTGATGTTCGGACTCGTCCGACCAATTCCCGAGCGCCGAATCGAGCGAACACGAGAGCACGGGATCTGATCAGGCCCGGACGTTCTCGCCCTGCTGGTCCCAGAACGTGTCTTCGGCGCTGTCGTAGACCACGGTCCCGCGGACCATCGTCCACTCGGGGAACACGCCCTCGAAGCCATCGAACGGCGTCCACTCACAGTTGCTGTGGAGGGCCTCGCCACTGATCTCGCGTCCGTCGTCGGTGTCGACCAGCACGAGGTCGGCGTCGGTGCCCTCGGCGATCCGTCCCTTCTGCGGCAGGCCGAACACGTCGGCCGGGTTCGTAGCGACGAGGTCGCGGACGCGCTCGTAGGTCAAGTCGCCGTCGCGGGCCTCGGCCAACAGGAGCGGGAGCATCGTCTCGACGCCCGGCACGCCCGACGGAGCCTCCCAGATCGAGGCGTCTTTCTCCTCGCGCGTGTGGGGCGCGTGGTCGGTGGCGATCATGTCGACGGTACCGTCGACGACCCGCTCGTAGACCTCGCTGCGGCGCTCCTCGCTGCGCAGCGGCGGATTCATCCGGCCGAACGTACCGAGGTCGTCGAGATCGTCCCGCGAGAGCAAGAGATGGTGGGGCGTCACCTCGGTGGTCATCCCGGCGTCGCTGGCGATGTCGATGCCCGCCGGCGTGGAGGTGTGGGCGATGTGGATTCGCGCGTCGTGTTCGGTCGCGACCTCGCAGGCACGTTCGACGGCGGCGGCCTCCGCCTCCGCGGCCCGGAAGGTCGACCACGCGTCGGCGTCGTCACGCTCGCGAGCGTCCTGCTCGAACAGCGTGGCGTCCTCGGCGTGGACGGTGACGGTCACGTCGCGCTCGGCCGCCGCGACCAGCGCGTCCTCGAAGAGGTCGGCGTCGATCCCCATGTCACCCGTCGAGTCCGCGAGGAACACCTCACCGAGCGCGAACAGGGGGCGTGCGAGCAGTTCGTCGGGGTTCCAGTCGGCCGTGACGCCGCCGTTGATCCCGAAGTCGACGAGCGATTCGCCGGCAAGATCGACCTTCTGGTCGAAGGCCGTGCCGTCGACCGTCGGTGGAGCGGTGTTTGGCTGGTCGACGACCGTCGTCACACCACCGGCGGCGGCCGACCGGGAGCCACTCGCCCACGTCTCTTTGTGGCCGTACCCCGGCTGACGGAAGTGGACGTGAACATCGATCGCACCGGGCAAGAGCAGTTTGTCGTCGGCGTCGACGACCCGCTCGTCGTCCTCGGGCGTCAGAGCCTCGCCGACGGCGTCGATCCGCTCCCCGCGGACGCGCACGTCTCGTGTGCGACCGTCCGCGAGCGTCGCGTTTTGGATGAGCATACGCTCTCTCCGCCGCGGCGATCCCTAAGTGTCTCGGAGTCGAGCGCCGTCGTCCGCCGTGACGTGTTCGACCGTGGTGTCTCGGTCGCCGACAAAGGCATCGACGACTGCGTCGATCACCGCGTCGGGATCGGTCGTCCCGCCGGAACGGGCGATGCTCCCGACGCTGCTGGGGTCGAAGGGAGTGCCTAACGCGCCGTAGATCTGATCGAGCACCGCAGCGATCTCGTCGTGGGCGTCGACGAGCACGACCGCCGCGACGACGGCGACCTCCTGACGGACGCGCTGGGCGATACCGACGAGCTTGCCGTCGGCCTGTAATGAGTGTGACCCCGGACAGAACGAGTCGGGTGGCTCGCCCTTGGTCGCGTCGACGCCAAGCGTCGAAAGCGCCGATCGAAGCCGTTCGCTGGCGTCGGCGTACCGTCGCTGGATCCCCTCGCGCACGTCGTCGAGGGGCGTCGCGAGCGCGACCGCGACAGTCGTCCCGGTGTAGGCGACCGCGCGGCCGCCAGCCGACCGTTCGAGCACGGCATAGCCCTGTTCGTGGGCGATCTCGCGGGCACGTTCGTAGCCGTCGCTGCGGGCATCACGGCGGCCGAACGCGATCTGTCGGTGGGGTCGCCAGACGCGCAGGGCGGGGACACGGCTGTCGGCGACCTCCTCGGCCAGCCGCCGCGTTCGCTCGGCGTCGGCCACGTGGTCCCGACAGCGTCCACGAAGCACGCGCATGGAGCGACGTACGGGTGGGACCGGGATAACGCTCGTGGGATGGCGAACAGGCGACACTCGCCGTCTCGCGGCGGGGTGTGTCGCGCTCCCGCGTGACCCGCCGCGGTGGTTCTCAGGGCACGAGCAGGGCTGACTCGGCATCGCTTTTGAACCTGTGCGACAGGCACATGTCCGTCCCCGCCAAGTGATCGGTGATGGCCGTCACGCTGCCCGCCGAGGTGTGCCACCAGTACCGCCGCTTCTCGCTGTACAACTCACCGTTCGTGGCCCACGACGAGGGGCACGCGATCGACCTGTACCCCGAGAGTGACGTGGTGCCGTCGCCGGTGGCCGGCGAGGTCGTCGAGACCAAGCGAGTCCGCGCGCCGCCCCAGCCCTACGCCGCCGAGCACGACTGGCTCGTCCTCGTCGACACGGGCGATGCGGTCGCGCGACTCCTACACGTCGAGCCGAGCGTCGCGGCGGGCGACCGGGTGACGGTCGGCGACCCGCTGGGCGAGAGCGTCCGTGCGGGCTTTTTCGCGCCGTGGGTGCCGGACCACCTGCATCTGGAGTTTCGCGACCCCGGAGCGAACCCCTATCGGGCAAGCGGATCATTGCGACTGGCGGTCGATGTCGAGGTCGAACCGCTGTCGTGGGACGGGACGGGGACCGTCGTCGAGACCAGTGAGACGTGGGCGCGACTCGACGCGCCGGCACATCCGGCACCGGGCGAGCGGTTCGTCGGACTGGCGAACGGGAGTGCCACGAGCGAGGGCGTCGTCGACGGTGGACTGGCCCACTACGACCGCGGCGGACTGCTGGGCGGTGCCGCGACGGAGCGCGCCATCGAAGTCGCTGGGCGGCGTGTCGGGACGGCCGAGAATCGGACGGTCACGTGGGACGACGTGACAGTGCAGGCCAACGGCGACCCGATCACCGGGCTGGCGCTGTTTTGTGCGCGGGATCGGTTCGGCGTCAAACTCGTGGGCGAGGGCGTCGATTTCGAAGTCGGTGACGACGTGGCGGTCTCGATCACTCGAACGTGACGCCGTCGCGCTCGGTCACCTCGCCGAACAGCCAGTCGGCGTGCTCCAGCGCGTATTCGCGGTGGGACTCCTCGATACAGCCGATAGCGTCCTCGACCAACACCGGGCGGAAGTCACGGAGACCGGCACTGGAGGCCGTATGGAGGACGCAGACGTTCGCCAGCGTCCCACAGAACACGAGGTCGTCGATGCCGTGAGCGTCGAGCCACCCCTCCAGTTGGGTCTGATAAAATGCGTCGTAGGTGTGTTTCTCGACGACGAGGTCGTTCGGTTCCGGGGAGAGGTCCTCGACGATTTCGGTCTCCCACGACCCTTCGACGACGTGTTCGCCCCAGCGCTCGAACTCGTCGTAGTAGTGGGCGTCGTCGAACTGATCGGGCGGGTGTACGTCGCGGGTGAACACGACGCTCGCGCCCGCCTCGCGTGCGCGCTCGACGAGGTCGGCGCAGGGGTCGATCACCGCTTCGCTGTTCGGTGCGTAGAGGCTGCCCTCGGGGTGACAGAAGCCGTTCTGCATGTCGACCACGACGAGGGCAGTCCGTGCTGACTCGAACACCATGACAGGCCGACGCTACGGCCCAGCGATCCAACAGCGTTGTGCCGATCGCTGCGCGTGATTTTTCACGCGGGAGCACCGAGATGTCGATGTCAATGTTACGCGCCGTCCTCCTCGCGACGCTGCTCGTCCTCGCCGGCTGTCAGGCCCCCGTCGCCGCGCCGCCGACAGATGCAGCGCCGACAGACTCCGCAACGTCGACAGACGTGTCGGCGACGACCGAGACGGCCACTCCGACAGCATCGACCGACACGGCCACCTCGACAGCGACGGAGACGACGCCAGCCGACCCCGCCATCGACCGGCTGGGGTGGGAGGACGGTGTCTGGTACAACGAGACGCTTGCAGTGGACAACACGGACGGTCTCAACGAGACCGAGCAGCGACTCGTGATCGCGCGGTCGATGGCCCGGATCGAACACGTCCGCGAGCGGGAGTTCACCGAGACGGTGCCGGTCAGCGTGATCAATCGCTCGACGTTCCGCAATCGGAGTTCGAATGGGGAGAGTCCCGCGCTCAAGCGCTTCGACAACGCGAAGTTCGAGGCGCTGTTCCTGATCGGTGAACGGAACGACTCGATCGCAAAGCAGGATGCCGCGCTGGGCCAGAGCGTCCTCGGGTACTACAGCCCCGCGCGCGACGAGATCGTGATCGTCTCGGACAGCGCGACCCCACAACTCGACGGCGAGCGGACGCTGGCACACGAACTCGTCCACGCGCTGCAGGACCAGCAGTTCGACCTCTCGAATCGCACGATCACGTCACGGGACGGCCATCAGGGACGAAACGGCATCGTCGAGGGTGACGCCGCCTACGTCGAGCAACGCTACATGGCAAACTGTGGCGAGACGTGGTCATGCCTCGACGAGGCAAGTACGAACGGCAGCGGCGGGAGCGGCGACAGCCACTTCGGCCTCAATTTCCTCATGTACTTCCCCTACAGCGACGGGCCGGGCTTCGTCGCCGACCTGTACGAGCGCGGTGGCTGGGACGCCGTCGACGCGGCCTACACGGACCTACCCGACGGATCGACGGAAGTGATCTACCCCGAGCAGTACCCCGAGTGGGAGCCGGAAAACGTCACGCTCCCGGACCGGAGCACCGATGCGTGGGAGCGGGTTCGCCCGCCAAACCGTCCTACGTACGCCGTCGTCGGCCAGTCGGCCATCGCCGCGTCGCTCGCCTACACCCTCACCGACGACTACAACTCGGCGAGCGTGGTCACACCACGGGACGCGCTGAACTACGAGTCGAGTGGCGAGATCGACCGCGACGATCCGTACAACTACGACATGCCGGCGGTCCGTGGCTGGGCCGGCGGCCGGATGTTCGTCTACGAGAACGGCGACGAACTGGGCTACGTCTGGCGGACGCGCTGGACCAACGAGAGCGAGGCCGCCGAGTTCGCCCGTACCTGGGAGCGCGTCGTCGAGCACTGGGGCGGCGAGCCAGCAGGTGCGGATAGCTGGGTCATCAGCGACGACAGCCCCTTCAGTGACGCCATCCGAATCGAACAGTCCGGTGCGACCGTGACCGTGACCAACGCGCCGACCGAGGACGAACTGGACGAACTCCACGATGCGTAGGCTACTGCTGGTCGTCCTCTTGGTCGTCCTCGCGGGCTGTACCGGCCCGGTCAGCGATCTGGACCCCTTTGGACACGACCGCGCACCGGGGGAGGACCCCATCGGCTGGGAGGACGGCTACTGGTACGACGACTCGGTGTCGGTGACGACCGAGGACGGCCTGAACCGGAGCGAACGAGCAGCGGTCCTCTCACGGACGAAAGCACGCGTCGAGCAGGTGCGCAAACAGGAGTTCACGGGGAACGTCAGCGTCGAGGTGATCAGTCGCGACGAGTACCGGAACAGTTCGACCGGCCCGGGCGGTGGCGGTGACGATCCGTGGAACGATCAGGTGTGGGAGGCACTGCTGATCGTCGGCGAGGACTCGGGGACCAGCGAGGCCTTGGGCGAGACGTACAACACCTCCGTACAGGGGTACTACTCGCCCGCCTCGGACAACATCACCATCGTCAGCGACTCGCCGACGCCGACCATCGATCGGGCGACACTGTCACACGAACTCGTTCACGCCTTACAGGACCAGTACGGCAACCTCGGCGGCTCACCCGCGACACAGGACCGCCAGCTAGCGAGTCAGGGCGTCACCGAGGGAGAGGCAAACTACGTCCAGTGGACCTACGAGGACCGGTGTCAGAACCGCTGGCAATGCATTCCTCGGCCCGGAAGTAACGGCGGTGGCGGCGACGGTGACAGCGGCGGCACGCCCGACGACGGCGTGTTCGTGACGATCTACCAGCCCTACGCGACCGGCCCGCGACTCGTCGACCAGCAGTACGACCAGAACGGCTGGGCCGGCGTCGAGACGCTGTACGAGACTCCACCGAACAGTACCGAACAGGTGATCCACCCCGAGCAGTACCCCGACGAGGAGCCAGTGAACGTGACGGTACCCGACCGAAGCGGCGAGGAGTGGAACCGCTTCGACCACGACCCCGTCGCTGATACCGTCGGCGAGGCGTCGATCTACGCGATGTTGCTGACCAACGACGCGATTTCGCCCGACCAGTGGTTCCGCTACCAGAGCGAGGCGTCGGCCGGGTGGGGTGGCGACGCCGTCTACCCCTACCGGAACGGTTCGGGGGGCTACGGCTACGTCTGGGCCATCGAGTGGGACACCGTCGAGGACGCCCGCGAGTTCGAGACCGCCTACCGCTCGATCCTCGACGAGCGGGCGAGCCGTCAGCCCAGTACGGACGTGTATCGCCTGCCCGACTCGGACGCGTTCGGCGACGCCTTCCGCGTGACCCGCTCGGGGACCCGCGTTCGGATCGTCAACGCCCCGACGGTCGACGGACTCGACGATATTTACGACGCGAACGGCTGACGTGCGACGCGAAGCGTTTTTTGTTCGCTGACCGAACCACCGGCAATGACAGCATCGTTCGACATCGTCACGCCCGAGCAGATCCGGGCCGGGCGGGCGACGGACGCGTACTTCGACCGGACAGTCGAGGCGCTCGATCACGCAGACACGAACCCCCACGTCGTCGCGGAGGTGACGGCCGACCAGTTCCCGACCGGCGAATGGGAACTGCTGGCCGGCGTCAAAGACGTGGCCCACCTCTTCGAAGGCCGAGCGGTCGACGTGGACGCACTGCGCGAGGGACGGCTGTTCGACGGCGGCCCGGTGATGCGGATCGAGGGCCCGTACCGGGAGTTCTGTCGGCTGGAGACGGCGCTGCTTGGCTTCCTCTCGCATCCGACCGGCGTCGCCACGAAGGCGCTGGTGGCCCGCCGGGCCGCGCCCGACTCGACCGTCCTCTCCTTTGGCTCCCGGCACGTCCACCCATCGATCGGTGCGATGGTCGAGCGCGCGGCGCTGCTGGGCGGGCTGGACGGCATCTCCAACGTCGCCGCCGGCGAGGTGATCGGTCGCGAGGCCGGCGGAACGATGCCCCACGCACTGATGATCTGCTTTGGCCGCGGGAACCAGGAGGCGGCGTGGCGGGCCTTCGACGAGGGTGTCGACGCCGACGTGCCCCGCGTCGCGCTGTGTGACACCTACACCGACGAGGTCGACGAATCCCTGCGCGCCGTCGCGGCGGTCGACGGACTCGATAGCGTCCGCATCGACACCACGGGGTCCCGCCGTGGTGACTTCGAGCACATCCTCAAAGAGGTTCGCTGGACGCTCGACGCCCACGGCCACGAGGACGTTGGGATCTTCGCCAGCGGCGGTCTCGGCCCGGCCGAACTTCGACAGCTACGGGACGTGGTCGCGGGCTTTGGCGTCGGCAGTTACGTCAGCAACGCCGACCCGGTCGACTTCTCGCTCGACATCGTCGAAGTCGAGGGGAAACCGGCCGCAAAGCGCGGGAAGCTGACCGGGAAAAAACAGGTGTATCGCACGCCAGACGGCGGTCACCACGTCGGTCTCTCGAATCGGCCGGGTCCCGACGACGGCGAGGCACTGCTGGCACCGCTCCTGCGAGACGGGGAAATCGTCCGCGAGTTCGATCTCGACGAGGCGACCGAGCGGGCCGCAGACGACGCCGATCTGGTCGGGTTCCAAGCAGCGTAGTGTCGACATCGAGAAAGGGGGCGTGGCAGCCCCCACCACGGAGGCGGAATTCTTAATTGGGGGGATTCATCATATCACGACAGGGATTATGGACAGTAAGTGGCAACAAAAGGTGGCATATCTGGCAGGGTGGAGCGACTAGCGGTGGGACGGAGCGTTGTAATCGCGGTGTTGGTCGGCGTCTTCGTGATCTGTGGCGCGGCCGGCGTCGTCGGCGGTCAGAGCGATCAGGTCTGTCTCGACATCTCGACGTCGAACGGCGACGAGAACTGGCCGACACACGTGTTCGTCGCAGGTCAGGACAACGGCTTCTACCAGCACAACATGACCACCGACGCAAGCAGTCCCGCCGCCTGTGAGTTAGAGGAAGACCTCGACAGCAATATCATGATGGGGGCACCGACGGGCGAGTACACAATCACCGTCCGGAACGAGGAGAGCAGGGTCCACGAACGGTGGGGTGCCTACGACGTGACGGTCGAGGACGTCGAGGAAGAATCGTTCTGGCTCATCCGGAAAGCGCCCTACCACACGTCGGTCGACTTCGAGTCGCCACGGGGATCAGAGCGGTTCGAACCCGGCGAGACGGCAGAGTTCGAGGCGCGTGTGTACAACACGGAACGCTCGGACACGAGGGACGTAACGACCGAGCTGTACGTCTACCCCGAGGGCGAACGGAATAACGCGACACATAAAACTCTCCAAACGGTCAGTATCTCGCCCGGTCGCCACGCAACGGTCGACGGTTCGGTCACGATGCCGGACGGCGAAGGGGAGTACGTCGTCGACGTGGAGTTCGTGACGAGCTTTGGGACGATCGAGCGACCGTCGGATTACGTCGATCTGGGGACGGTCACCGTCGACAGCTTCGAGGCCCCGAGCATCGACGACTCGACGCCCACGCAGGGGGCCATCGACGTGGGTCCCGATGAACAGCAGCAATTCTCGGTGTCCGTGTCAGATCCGGACAGTACGCCGACCGTCCAGTGGTACGTCGACGGCGCTCGAACGACCAGCGGGTCGAGCTACGAGTTCGACGCCGAGCGGTTCGGCCCGGGCGAGCACACCGTCGCCGTCGAGGTGAGCGACGGGACCAGTGCGACCGAGGACGTTCGCACGGAGTGGACCGTCGACGTGGCCGAACCGCCACAGATCACCTCGGTCTCGCCGGGGAACGCGGCAGTAGTGCTGGGTGAGGCGGTGACGTTCAGCGCCGACACCGAATCGACGGGACTGGACTACCGATGGACCATCGGCGACCGGACGTTCTCGGGACCCAGTGTCGAGACGCGGTTCGGCTCGACCGGTGAGAACGCCGTCGAGGTCGCAGTGACCACCGACCGAGGCGTCACGACCCGACAGTCGTTCGTCGTCACGGTCGAGCGCGCGCCGCCGGAGGTCACCGACCTGTCGGTGTCGCCCTCCTCGGTGATCGTCGGGGAATCCGTCGCGTTCCGGGCGAGCGCGAGCGATCCGGCTGGCCGAGCCACCGGCCTCGACTACCAGTGGACCGTAGGCGACCGGACGTTCGACGGGGCGAGCGTCGAGTCGACGTTCTCGCAGGCAGGCACCTACGACGTGACACTGGCCGTCGAAAACGAGTTCGGGACGACGACCACCCGGACGCGGACCCTGACCGTCGAGGCAGCCCCGCCCGAGATCACAAGTATGTCCGTCTCGCCGTCGTCGGTCCCCCTCGGTGAGCGCGTGACTCTCTCGGCCGACGCCCGCGATCCGATGGACCGGGCGACCGGCTTCGACTACCGCTGGACCGTCGGCGACCGGACCTTCGACGGGGCGAGCGTCGAAACGACGGTCTCGAAGGCGGGCACCTACGACGTGACACTGGCCGTCGAAAACGAGTACGGCGAGACGACGACCCGCACGCGGACCCTGACCGTCGAGACCGTGCCGCCGGAGGTCACCGAACTGTCGGTGTCGCCCACCTCGGTGACGGCCGGCGAGCAGGTCTCGCTGGCGGCGACAGCGGCCGACCCGGCCGAACGAGGGAGTGCCTTTACTTATCGATGGACCATTGGCAACGAGACCTTCTCGGGTGCGACAGCAGAGACACGCCTGTCGACGGTCGGGACCCACGAGGTCGAACTGGTCGTCGAGAACGAGTACGGGACGACGACCACCCGAAGTCAGAGCGTGACCGTCTCGAACGACGAACCGACGCTCGAACGCCGCTCGCCGACGACGCGACCGACGCCACGGGCTGGGACCGAACAGCGGTTCGTCGTGGGCGTGACCGACGACGACGCCGAACCGGCGACGGTGACGTGGTCCGTCGACGGCCAGCAGGTGTCGAGCCGGACGGTCACAGCCGACGAGCGGCGACTCGCCGTGACTCGCCGCTTTACCGACCCCGGGACCCACACCGTCGAGGCGACGGTCGAGGACGGCCACGGCGCGCGCTCGACCGTCGACTGGACCGTCGCAGTCCAGAACCGTCCGCCACGGATCACGGCGGTCGAACCGGAGTCTGCGACGTTCTCGCTGATGTCGGGCACGACCCGGACGTTCAACGCGAACGCGACCGACCCCGACGGCGGGACGGTGAGTTATCGCTGGCTCGTCGACGACAGCCAGCAATCGACGGGACCGCGGTACTCCCACACCTTCGACGAGACCGGGACCCACAACGTCACCGTCGTCGCGACCGACAGCGACGGCGGTGTAGCCACGCATAGCTGGTCGGCCGCCGTTCGGAACTTCCGACGGGTGCCAGAGATCGACTCCACCGTGGCGGTCACCGCCCTCGAACCGGGCAACGAGACGCGCTTTATCGGCCTCTCGTTCCGAAATCCGGGCGTGAACAACCGAACTGCGAACGTCGAACTGGCGCTGTCGCTGCCAAGCGGCGTGACCGTGAGCGCGACGCGGAACATCCGCGTCGGGTCCCAGCCAGAGTACGTCGGCGAGGCGACGGTCAACCCCGGTCAGCAGACCAGCATCTCACTGGCGATCACCGCCGAGGACGAGGCACTCGCCGGACAGCGCATCGACGTACCCTATCAGGTCATCTACTACCCGGCAGGCCAGCGCGACAGCTACCGCGTCGTCGAGAACGCGACCACGACGATACGGGTCGTCGGCGACGAGACGGCGACAGCGGAGCCGGTCGGCCAGTCCGCGGGCAACGATTCGGGAACTGCTGGCGGCAATGGTGACCGAGCGGGTGCCGGGGACGGAGCGTCCAACCGAGCGACCGGCGACGCCGACCCACTGAGCGGGTCAGGCCCCGGCTTCACCGTCGGAACGGTGCTACTCGCGCTCCCACTCTGGCTGCTGGCGCGCCGACGGTGACCCCACGAGCCGTCACTCAGTGAGTGGGTTCCGGTATCCACTCGACCACAACTGGTGTCGAGTAATAGCTTATTGAGAAAGATTTATTTGTAAAGCCATTATTGTATTGAGTGATGCGTAACAATTCAGCACGCAAACGGAGGACAGTGGCGATCGGTTTCGTCGGCCTGCTCGTCGTGTCGGTGTTCGCACTGACTGCGGCGCCGGTGGCCGCCCAGTCGAACACGACCGCAACGGACACAGCGACTGCGACCGCGACGGACACGGCGACTGCGACCGCGACGAACACGGCGACGGCAACGGCCGAACAATGTCAGGGAACCCCCCAGATGAGCCGCCGGAGCATCGCATTGCTTGACGACACCATCACCGCCGAACGGGGCGCGACGGTCGAAGCGAACTTCCGGCCGGAACCGACGCTCCCCGAAGAGTGTACCATCGTCGTCGACCTGGAGTTCAGTTTCGCCCAGAGCGGCTTCCAGTTCGGCGGTGGCACCAACTGGGATCAGGCGACGACGAACCTGGTCGTCGGTCAGTTCGAGGTCCGACCGGGTGAGATCCGCGACATCCGCGCGCAGGTGTACACCAACGGTGCCGAGCCGGGCGATCAGGTGACGATGGTGGCGGACTACGAACTGTGGTACGAGGGCGACCGCGAGAACTCCGTCGCGGTGACCGGCGTCCGCAAGACGATCGACGTCGAGGCGGTCAACACGGCCGCACAGACCGCGACCAGCGGCGACAGCGAGCAGTCGACCGAGGACCAGAACACGGCCGCACAGACCCCGGCCGCGACGGAGACCGGCGGCGAGCCGACCGGACTGCTCGGCGTCGTCAGCGAGAACCTCGGGCTGTTCATGGTGTTCATCCTCGGTCTCGTCTCGACGGTCGGGCTGATCTACCGCGAACCGATCATCAACATCATGACCGGAGGGAACTAGGCCGATGGTCCGGATCCCGTTCTTCGGCGATGACGACGACGAACCGGAGACCCACGAGGAAGTCGACGGCGTGACCGTCACGTCGAACCGGGACATCGAAGTCAACACGGCCAGCGTCGACGAGATCGAAGCGGGCACCGCCGATCTGGGCGGGCTGACAGTCCACGCCATCTCGCTCGGTGACGACGACAACACGGACGGCCGTTCGACCGCACGGACCTCGACGACCGACACGCCGTCGGCTCCGACCTCGGAGCCAGCGGACACGTCGGGACCAGCGTCGGAGCCAGAGCCGGCCTCCGGGCCGTCGACGCCGACAGTCAGTCCCGACGACGGGGCGACCTCGTACACCCGTGGGACTTTCGTGCTGCCCGACGACAGGGACTTCATGCAGAAACTCGAAGCCCGCGGTCTCAACGGCCACGAGCGCATCGTCGAGACGGTGTACGTGCTCGCCGGTCCCTCCTACACCCGCCCGACGGACCTGATCCGGCTGGACAACGAGGAGTACTACGGCTCCGCGACCCGGTCCAGCGTGAGCTTCAACCCCTACGCGATGGCCGACAAGGTCGCCGCCCTCTACCCCGACGGGGAGGCCCCGAAGCTGCTGGCCCGCTTTCACACCCACCCCGCGGGAACGCTCACGCCCAGCGATCAGGACAAGCAGAGCGCACCGACGGTCAGGTCGGCCTTCGAGAACGCCTTCGAGACCGACGACTTCGAGTTCTTCCACGGTATCCACGGCCTCGAGGAACACGGACGCAACCCAGAGCCGGACGAACGCCAGACGCCGACGGTCCGCTCTGATAGCCTCCAGTGGGTCGGCGAACGCTTCCGTCACAAGCTCGCGGTCTACGGGGAGCAGTTCGAGCCGCCACGCAAGGACGTGGCGGTCGCCCGGGAGGCGTGACCGATGAGTGATCCCGAGTGGGACGAAGCGCAGTTGGCGGCCGCACTGGCGGAACTCGACGCGGACGAGGCCGAAGCGCTGACCGAACTGCTCGAAGAGAGTCCCGGTCTCCTGCGGCGTGCACTCGAAGAGTACGGCTACCTCGGTCCCGAAAACGACGACGCGTTCGTCACCAACGAGGAAGGCGTCGGACTCAGCGACGCCCAGCGCGAGCTATCGACGCACCTGAGCGGGACTCTGGAGTCACCAAAGACCGTCGACGAGGTCGTCGACATGGTCGGCTCCGAAGGAGCCGCGTTCAGACAGCAGTACAACTCCGCACAGTACCGATCCTGGATGAGCGAACAGCTCAACGCACTGGCCGAGACCGGCGAGATCGGTCGGTTCCGGGACGGGCGAAGCGTCTACTACACCGAGACACCGACGCTCGCGGTCCGTCACTGGGTCCGACTGAACGAACTGTTCATCGACGAGCTATCGGTCGACGACACCGCCGAAATCGCCGACGACACCGGGATGCCGGCCAGACCAGTGCGCGAAGCGATCCGATCGATCAATCATGGCTGACACCAACCGCTCCGACGATGCGCCGATGGCAGCGGACGACGACCACCCGGCGGACGACGCCGAGTCGAACGCGACCGACGAACAGCCGCCAGCGGAGGAGACGACGGAACCTACCGACGAGACGCACCCGGCCGACGCCCCGGCAGCGGTACACCGCCAACTCAGCGACGCCGGCGTCCGCCTCAACGAGGCCCAGGCCCACCTCTCGGCGGTTCGCACGCAGGCGACCCGCTCGGATCTCGCCGACGAAGTGGCGCTCACGGAGGGAGCAGCACTCGTCCGCTCGCTACGGGAGTGTCGCGAACGACTCGACGACGCACTCGCCGTCGCAGCGAAGCTCTCCCCAGAACACACGGACCAACCGTCGGACCAAGCGGGCGAGACGACTGGCGAAGGAACCGACGAGGGCGACGACGATCACGACCGCCCCGGATCGTCGATGCTGTGGAACACGGTACCGGCCGACGCCTCGCGCCGTTCCAGATAGCGAGAGGGCCGTGTCGGCTCTCGCCGAAGTGTGGGGGCCACCACGACATGTCACTCGATCCCCCTGTCGAGTCCCACAGGACAGGACGAAGGCTTAATCACGCCCAGCGACTACGTTCAGATGGCAGAGGGAGATCGGTTTCCGTGAGCGCGCCATCGGCGCGCGCATGAGGAAAGTCCCCCCACCCGCTGGGCGGGTGACCGGGCGCAAGCCCGGGGCGGGAGACCGTCGGCGCTGGAACAGAAACGAGACCCCTTCGTCCGATCGATGAGGCGTGCGAACCCGGACCGACGCGGCGTGAGCCGATAAGGGATGGGGAGTCGACCCGCCGAGAGCGTGGCGACGCAGTCGCCACACAGTGCGAACGGCATCAGCCGGTCGCCAGACGACGGAGAACGGATGGAACGGCGAATCCTCACCGGTGCAAGTCCGTGCCGACAGGTAGCCCGGTACCGCGCTACGGCGCTGGGCACGGACGCTGAGCCGAATACCGAGTGAACAGAAGGGGGCTTACTCCCCTCAGCCACTTCGACGACGAGCGACGGCGATGGATCGCGAGTACCCGTATCAGTAGGAGAGGGTGGACGGATACGCAGCCTCGTGTGTGGTACTAGAACCGCCGAGCGCCCTCGTCGTGCCTTGTTACCTCGCTTATCGACTTGCTCCTCGGACACTGTCGAGCGCGGTGCCCATACGTTCAAGGCCGTCGGGACCAAGGAAGAGGTGTGGATAGACAGGCACTCGACGAGGCGCTGGCCGACCGATACGACGCCGAGGAGTCGATTCGGCGCGTCGTCACGCGCCAGGCACAGGACCTGGCGGACTCGTGCCAGATCGCAGAGGACTTCGGCTACCCGCTGGCTGTCGAAGACGTGCTGGCAAATTTAGACGACGCCCCGGACGATCACTCGCTGGTCGAGCGCTGGAACTGGTGGCTCGGTGCACTCGACCTCTCACATGGGGGCTACGAGCGGTTCCGCATCCGGCCGGACGTGACCGAACTGGACACGTCCGAGTGATCGACGGCGACGGGGACATCGGCCCGGACGGCGCTGGTGCTGGTCGAACAGTGCTCGAAAAAACGGGGCGTCAGTCGTCGATCAGCCAGCGACCTCAGAATACCGAGAGTCCGTGTGCTTCTCGTGCGTGGTCGAGAAGGTCATCCGTCGTATCGAACTGCTCACCACAGCTGCATGTGTGATACGTTGTCGTCGTGGTCGACTGGCGTGTCGCCATATCTACCCAATGGGACAGGTCCTTAATGAATGTTTATGCTGTTTGTGAAACAGACACACGCACGGGTGACGGGAGTGTGTCACGCAGTGACTAATCCGACGTTGTACACCCACCAGCGAAGAGGATTGTCGAGACCCGAACGTAGCGACAGCGACCCGCGTCACTCCGTCAATCGGTTGTACTCGTCGGCAGTCAGGTCGATTGCCGAAGCGGCGACGTTCTGTTCGAGGTGCTCGATCGACGAGGTCCCGGGAATCGGCAGTGTCACGTCAGAGTGGGCCAGCAGCCACGCCAGCGCGATCTGGTACGGCGTCGCGTCGTGGGCGTCGGCCACGTCGTTGATGACCGCTTCCTTGCTGCCCAGATCACCGGCGGCCAGCGGGAACCACGGGATGAAGCCGATGTCGTTCTCCTCGCACGCTTCGAGGACGCGCTCGTCCTCGCGGTTGGTGAGGTTGTACTCGTTTTGAACCGTCGCCACGTCGACGATGTCTTGGGCCGTTTCGAGTTGCTCGACAGTGACGTTCGAGAGACCGACGTGGTTCACCAGCCCCTCGTCTTTGAGTCGTGCGAACGTCTGGACTGACGCCTCGAAGTCGGTGTCGGGGTCGGGTCGGTGGAACTGATACAGGTCGATCTGGTCCGTACGCAGGCGGTCCAGACTACAGAGGACGGCATTGCGGATGTAATCGGGATCGCCGTGGGGATGCCAGTCACCGTCGGTGTTGCGCAGCAGGCCGCCCTTGGTCGCGACGATCAGATCCTCGCGGTCCGTATCGAAGGCCTCGCCGATCAGGCGCTCGCTGACGCCGGGACCGTAGGAGTCGGCCGTGTCGACGAAGTCGACGCCGATATCGTCTGCGTGCTGGAGCACCGCGCGGGCCTCCTCTTCGTCGTCCGGTGGACCGATGATGTGCTCGCCGGTGAGTCGCATCGCGCCGTAGCCCAGTCGGTGAACTGTTAGCTCGCCGCCAATATCGAACGTGTCGCTCTCGTTGTGGACCATCGTCGGGTGTATCACACGGAACACCCTTGAGGGTTCGTCTGGCGACAGTCACCGTCTTGGCTCGAAACGTACGAAACGGAACTGGTCGGGATAACAAGAAAATGGCGGCGAAGTGTGGAACGACGGCGTCAGTCTGTGAGATCAGTACTCGCGGAAGTCGAAGTACACCTGATCGGCACCGGGGTAGGTGTACAGATCGTTGATGACGCCGCTGGTACTGAACGTGTCGACGTCGTCGTTGTCGTCGATAATCCCGTATCCAGAGGCACCACTGGTTCCCTCAGACGATTCACAGTCCGAAGTGGTGTTCGCGTCGATGGTCATCCCGAAGGTGTAGGACGACTCACTGCCGGCATCGACGACGACCTTGTCGCCCTGGTTCGCGAAGTCGAGCGTCCCGGAGACGGTGACGTCGAGTTCACCGTCGAGGATCGCGGCCTGGATATAGCCGTCGGCTTCGAGTTTGTCGGTGTCATCGTCGACGGAACCGGTCCATCTGACGCGCCCGGAGCCACTGTCCACATCGTCGTCAGACTCCAGGTCGATCCCGGTCGCGTTTTCGTCAGTGACGTAGATCGTATAGGATCCGTTGCCCGAAACCTCGTACGTCACGGCGTCGTCGGCGGCGACGGACTGGGAACCGACTGCGACACCGGAGACGGCAGCGGCCGATGCGATCCCCTTTTTCAATGCGCTTCGCCGGGTAATACCATCCAGTTGTGACATTGCAGCTGAAATTCAATTCGGTAGTGTATTATAGTTTACCCATTAGGCAAAATGACAGTAATTATTTAATTGCTAACAGTGTTACTGTCGAGTGGATTCTCACGAGACCATCAGTCAGCAGTCACCATATCGAGGGTGAGAGACCGACACGACTGGGGCGTCCTCGAACGACACCGTTCCGAGCGGACAGGCTTTACCTGCCACCCAGCAGTAGCCACCGGTATGCGTCCGTCGCGTCGCCAGACCGTCGTGAGCGCACTGTTTACCCTGCTGGCCGGCGCTATCGTCTGGCCACCTGTCGAAAGACTACTGTACTGGACTGTGCTCGACGCGCTGGGTGATGGCGTCCTCGTTCCCGTGGTCCTCGTCAGCGTGGCGCTCGGTGCCGGGTTCGCACGGCTGTATCCGGTCGAACCCCGCGCGTTCACGACGGGTGCGAGCGGTGCGTATCTGCTGGGGATGGGAGCCATCGAGATCGTACAGGCTCCCGAGAGTCCGGCCCACCTCGTCCTCTACGGCGTGATCGCGATCGGACTGGCCGTCGGCGTCGGGGTCGTCGTGGCGCGACAAGACGACGAAGACGAACAGGACGGCGACGAAGCGGAGCCGTTCCCGACCGGCTAGTCGCCCGCCGCGGCGTCGGCACCGAAGCGCTGGGAGACCATCCCGATGGTGCCACCGGCGACGCCGCCGCCGAGTGCGATCCCGACCATCGCCACGTCAGCCGTCGACTTCGACATCCGGGCCAGACCGATGACGATCCGGGGCCAGGACAGGTCGGTCGCACGCTCGATTCGGGCGTGCTCTCTGACACCCGGTCGAGTGAGGACGCCACCAACAGTTAGCAAGACGATACGAACGAGATCCCAGAAAGACGGCACGTAACCCCCGCTTTGGACTGGATCGACAAAGGGCGTTCAATGAGCGTATCATACCTATCAAATATCCACCACTCGTTACCAACTCGATTCCATGTCGTATGCACCCAATACTGATTTACCGACCCTCCGTGTGGACACACGTATGTTCGACACTCGCAGCGCGCTCGCGCTCCTCCTGACAGGGGCGCTCGTGAGTGCAGGGATGGTGGGGGCCACGGCCGCGCAGTCGACCGAACAGGTGACACTGACGGTCACCGTTGTCGACAGCGGCGACGACGACCCGCTCGGCGGCATCGACCTGACCGCGTCGTGGGACGAGAACGGTGGGGGATCGGTCAACGAGACGACCCGGTCGAACGGGCAGGCGCTGATCGACGTGCCAGCGGGGGCCGACGTGTCGATCACGGTTCACGACGACCAGTACGTCCGTAACGAGGCGTTCGTCGTCGAGGACGCCGATGCCGAGAGCGTGACCGTGCCCGTCACGGCCGGCGGAACGGCGACCATCGAAGTCGTCGACGCCGACGGTGCGGTTTCCAGTCCGGCGATCCAGTTCTACCGCGATGGCATTTTCGTCGTGAACACGCGAGGGAACGCCAGTGGTCACTACACCACGTCGATGATCGAACAGGGGACGTACAGCCTGACGGTCTCGAAGAACGGCTACCTGCGCAACCGGACGCAGTTGACTGTCGAGGACAACACTACCCGGCGAATCGAACTCGAAGCGGCGTCGCGGCTGGTCACCTTCTCGATCACCGACGACCACTTCGACCAGCCGCGAACGCTGGCCGGGGCGACGATCACGGTCGCCGGCAACACGATCAGTACGCTCTCGACCGGGGAGGCGACGATCCGGCTCCCGGTCAACACCAACTACGAGGTGGAAGTGACCAAAGACGGGTACGAGACCGTCACGACGACGCTCTCGGTCCGCGAAGAGCAAGTCGAGCAGAACATCTCGATCCAGCGGGCCGACGCCCTCTCGGTCGAACCGGACCAGACGCAGGTCGTCGTCAATCAGTCGGTTCGGGTCACCGTCACCGACGAGTACGGTGAGGCCGTCGCGAACGCGACGCTGTCGGTCGGCGGCCAGACCGTCGGTCAGACGGACGATAACGGCGAGGCTGTCGTCCCCATCGACACCACAGGCCAGAACCAGATCGCGGCCAGCCTCGGCGACCTGCGCGCGACCGCGACCGTCGAAGGCGTCGACCCGAACCCGGACACCGAGACGGCGACTGCGACCGCGACCGACACCGCGACTGCCACCGACACGGCCACCGCCACCGCGTCCGAGGCCCGGACGACGACCGAACCGACGAGTCTCACCGGTCCCGGCTTCACCGGTCTCGGCGCGCTCGTCGCCGGCCTGCTCGCCGTCGCGCTGCTGGGACGCCGACGCGGGGACTGACCACAGCGTCGCGACCGCGAGTGCGCCATCCTTAATTCTCCGAGGCACCCATCCCAGTCCAATGACTGTCATCGAGGGCGTTCACGAGGCTCACGGCGCAACCTTCCGCACCGTGGGCGGGAACCGTGTCGTCGCCAACTACGGCCGCCCGGCGCGGGTCCACCGCGCGGTCCGGCAGGTCGTCGGCGTCGTCGAGATGGGCTACGGCGTCGTCACGATCACTGGCGAGGACCGCGTCGACTTCGTCGACAACGCCGTTTCGAACCGCGTGCCGACCGCCGACGGCGAGGGTGTCTACGCCCTCCTGTGCGATCCCCAAGGTCACGTCGAGACCGACCTGTACGTCTACAACGCCGGCGAGCGCCTGCTCCTCTTTGTCCCGCCGGACCGGGCCGAGCCACTCGTCGCGGACTGGCGCGAGAAAACCTTCATTCAGGACGTATCGATCGACGACGCCACCGACGACTTCGCCGTCTTCGGCGTCCACGGCCCCAAATCGACCGAAAAGATCGCCAGCGTTCTCAACAAGGCCGGCTCACCCGAGGAACATCTCTCCTTTGTCCGCGGGTCGATGGTCGACGCCGGCGTCACCGTGATCCGTGGCGACGGTCTCGTCGGCGAGGAGGGGTACGAGGTCGTCTGTAGCGCGGACGTGGCCGAAGACGTCTTCGACACGCTGGAAAACCGCGGTCTCAACGCCGCCCCCTTCGGCTACGACACGTGGGACGCCCTGACCCTGGAGGCCGGGACGCCGCTCTTTACCACCGAGATCGAGGGACGAATCCCCAACGTCGTCGGTCTGGACAACGGCGTCGACTTCGAGAAGGGCTGTTTCGTCGGGCAAGAAGTCGTCTCCCGCGTCCACAACCGCGGCCGGCCCTCCCAACGGCTCGTCGGCCTGATCTGCGAGCGCGTTCCCGAGAGCGGGGCGGCCGTCTTCGCCGGCGACAGCGCGGTCGGCGAGGTCACCCGCGCCGTCGAGAGTCCGACCCGCGAGGAGCCGATCGCCTTCGCCACCATCGACTACGAGCTTTCAGACGACCCCCTCACCGTCCGCGTCGACGGGGCGGAAGTGGCCGCCGAACGCACCGATCTGCCCTTCGTGACTGGATCGGACGAGTCAGCTCGAATCCCGCGATACGACGACTGATCAGACCGTCCCGGTCTCGTCGTCGCCCAGATACCACTCGACGGCGACCAGCCCGGCGTAGGCGCTGAAGGCCGCCAGCAACATCCCACCGAACTGCGTGAGCGCGGTCAGCGCCGGGCCGACGCTCTCGTACTGCAGCGGCGCGACGATCAGCCACAGTCCGAGCACCGTCGCCATCGCACTGGCTGCCAGTTCCGGTCGGCCCCGATCACGGAACGTGAGCGCGTTCTTCGCCGCGAACACCGCGCCGACGACCGCCGAGAGCGTGACGCTACCCCTGATCCCCGGTCGTGCACCCAGTGCCAGCGGGCCGACGAAGGCGACCAGACAGCCAAGCAGTGCGAGCGCGATCGCCGCCGTCGTGAACCGATCCGTGTCCATGTCTGACCCGTGGGTGGGAGCCGAAATAAAGGTCGGGCGCGCTACCGCGACAGCAGCGCCTTCAGTTGCTCGCGAGAGAACATCGACGACGGCCGATCCATGTGGACGCCGATTTCGCCTTCGAAGGCCTTCATCCCGGCCTTCTGGATCGGTCCCGGCAGGGAGTAGCCAGCGCGCACGAGATGGCCCAGTCGGATGTCGTTGCGAAGGTCCGCCCGCCACGCCCGCTCGTAGTCGCCCAGCGTGGCGGGGTCAGTCGGATCGATCTCACGGGCGGCGTGGTCGGCGGCGGTCATGCCATAGAGGATGCCGCCACCGGTGAAGGGCTTTGTCTGGGCGGCAGCGTCACCGATCAGGAGTGAGCGGCGGCCAGTCACGCGCTTTGGCGGGCCAATCGGGATCAGCCCCGAACAGCGATGGTCCGTCTCGACGCCGTAGTCGGCCGTGAAGTCCTCGAAGCGCTCGCGCACGTCGTTGCCCGGCGGCGTCGCCAGTCCGTACTCCACCCCGGCGTCGCCCCGCGGGATACGCCACGCGAAGAAGCGCGGGACCGAGAGGTGCACGTCGACGAAGTCCTGTTGGTCGACCTCGTCGGTAAAGCCCAGCACCCCATGCAGGAGTTCGCCCGGTTCGGGCAGGTCCAGCGCGCGCCGGACGCGCGATTTCGGGCCGTCACAGCCTGCGACCATCCGCGCGCGGTGGGTCTCGATGCCGTCGGGACCCCGGACCTCCACAGTCACGTGGTCGTCGCCTTCGCTCACGTCGAGGACGGTGTGGTTCTCGCGCAGGTCGACACCAGCCTCGCGGGCACACTCGGCCAGCCGGCGGTCCAGCCCCACGCGGTCGATGACGTTCGAGACCGTCTCGTCCTTGTAGAAGGGATAGGCCTCGCTCTCTGGCCCGCCACGGTGGAAGCGCGCGCCGTAAATCTCGTTTTGAAACAGGTCCTCACGGGCATCCTCGGGGACGAACCCCCAGATGTCGGTGCTAACGTGGCCCGAGCAAGCCAGTGGCTCGCCGACAGTGCCCTGCTCGAAGGCCAGCACGTCGTGGCCGGTCTCGCTGGCCCGCCGGGCGAATCGCGAGCCTGCCGGACCGCAACCGACGACGACGAAATCGTACATACCCGAGCATACGGGAGCGAGGCTATAGTAGTGTCTGTTATCGCTCAGTGCTGGACCGGTCGCCGCGAGAAGCTCCCTGACGGCCTCACTGGTGCGTGCTGAACTGCGGCGCTCGGTTCACCGCCGCGTCAGCCTGCCAGTCTCCTGAATATCGAACAACAGGCTCGCTGACCCACCATCACCGGGGATGTAATGAACATGGTCCTGGTCGGTCAATCGGGAGTCGGTCGCGAAAGCCTGGTAACGAACAAGATAGCGGCCGGACTCGACGATGGCCTTGCGTGTCTCCTGTCCGTCTGGTTCGATATCGATCATGGTATCGTACGCACTCGCCGACGTCTCCGCACCGTCCGCGAAGAATTGGATCGACACAGTGTATGGGACAGCTGTTTGATTGAAGACGGTCAGATCGACACTACCGTCCTCGGACTGGAGTGACGAACACCCGGCTAGACTGGCAGTAAAGCCCACTGCTGTGATCATTGCTTGACGCCGTTTCATATGTGAGCGTGTCGGACAGGGGGCAAGTATCTTGTCTAAGTGGTGACGAGTGGCTGTAAAGCGACTCACACCCCGTCTGCAACTGTCATGACGAGTCCTTGCGACCGATCACAACAGCGCCGTTTTTGACACTCGCACCCCGAGGGCCGTACATGGCAGGCTACCAGCCCGGCGTCTGTAACATCGGCCGCGACGAACGACGGAAACGACGGCTCGCGGGAATCGCCGGTTTCGTCGCCGCCGTCGGCTACCTCGCCGCCTTCCTGTGGTTCGAGTTCCCAAACAGCTATCTGTTGGGGGTGTTCGCGCCGCTGTTTGGCGGCTTCATCGGCGTCTTTCAGGACTACTTCCGATTCTGTGTGGCCTTCGGCGCGCTGGCACGCTACGACCTGACCGGGTCGGGCGACGAGGCCGGCAGCGTCACCGACGCCGACGCCCTCCGTCGTGATCGGAAACGCGCGCTCCAGATTCTCCTCTACGCCGCCGTCGCGGCCGGCGTCGTGACAGCCCTCGTCTACGCCGTCGTGACTGCTCTCTGAGAAGCGCCAGCGGAGTCGACGCGGTGCCTCACCCATGGGGCAGATAGTATAAGTGGGATGCCGTGCAACCCTCTGCTATGCTCGGTTCCCGGAGTTCCCGGGACGTCGTCACCTGCATCGCCTGCGGGGAGTCGGTCTCCCGGTCCGACGCGCGCGAGTACGACAAGCATGGCAACCGGTGGGACCGCTCGAACAAGGAGTTCGAGTATCTGTGCAAGCCCTGCCACAGTGACCTGACTCACCAGCCACGCGCCGGTCTCGAAGACCTCCTCGAAACGGTCGAAGCGGATGCCGACGGACGGGACTCGTTCCTCCAGCGTTACGTCGAACTGGCAGAAGAAAAACGGAAGAAGTAGCCCGCCGCCACGTTCTCGTCGTCGTTCATCTTTGCGGATGGACTCTCGTCACTCGCGATACCCCTAGCTGCTCGCGCCTCGCCACCGTTCCCGCTCGCTGCTTGTTCCATCGCACACGCCACGCTGCTCGCGGGTCACTTCGTTCCCCGCTCGCCGTACCGAGACCCGTGCCTCGCTTCGCTTGGCACGCGTCTCGCGGGTCGCTACCGCTCCCCGCTCGACTTTTCCGAGACCCCTCCCGTCGGTCAGGCTCTCGACACTCCCTCACAACGCCTATTTATCTACTCCCCGAATCGCACCCATGAGCAACGAAGACGCGCAGGCCGAGGCCGGCACACCCGAAGGACAGGGACCGGTCGAGATCGACGAGGAGATGGCCCGTCACATGGCGAACAAACGCGAGGAGCTATTCGAAAAGTTCGAGATTCGCGACGAGTTCCCGCCCGAAGTGATGGAGGAGGCCGAGGAGCGGACGACCGATGTCCAGCAGGAAATCGCCGACGAAGTCGACGAGCGCGAAGACCTGCGGGAGATGACGACGTGGACGACCGACCCCATCGACGCCCAGGACTTCGACGACGCCATCTCCGTCGAAGAGCGCGAAGACGAGTACGTCCTCTGGGTCCACATCGCCGACGTGACCCACTACGTCAACCCCGACACGGCGATGTGGGAGGAGGCCGTCGAGCGCGGGAACACGGTGTACCTGCCGGCCTACACGATCCACATGCTGCCGCCGATCCTCGCCGAGACGGTGTGTTCGCTCGTCCCCAACGAGGATCGACTGGCCCACACCGTCGAGATGCACCTCGACAAGGAGAACCTCTCCTACGAGAACATCGAGATCTACAAGTCCGTCATCGAGAGCGACGCGCGCCTGACCTACACCGAGGCCGAGAACATCCTCGACGACCCTGAATCGGCCGACGATCTGCTCGAAGACACGAGCGTCGATCTGGCCGAGAAGACCGAACTGATCGCGGATCTAGCCGACCGCATGCACGAACAGCGCAAGGAGGACGGCTCGCTCGTCCTCAACCCAGCACGGGATCGCGCCCACACCATCATCGAGGAGTGCATGCTGAAGGCCAACAAGGCCGTGACCCACGAACTCATGTGGGACCGCGGGGTCGAGGCGATGTATCGGGTCCACCCCCAGCCAAGTCCCGACGAGTGGGACAAGGCGCTCGTCGAAATTCAGGATCTCGATGGCGTCTCGATACCCGGCGAAGCGTGGGACGATCCGCGGAAGGCGGTCAACGCCACCTTAGAGCAGGCCCCCGGCCGGCAGCTGGACAAGATCCAGTGGGCCGTGATGAAGGTGATGCCCCGCGCGAAGTACATGAACGACCCCTTCGGCGGCCACCACGCCCTGAACTTCGAGATATACGGTCACTTCACCTCGCCGATCCGGCGACTCTCTGACCTGATCAACCACTGGATCGTCTACACGAACGACGTACCAGAGGACCTGATCGCACTGTGTGACCGGGCCAGCGACAAGCAGAAGGCCGCCGAGACCTGCGAGCGCGAGTACAAGCAGTTCCTCGAAGAGATCGGTCTCGATCCGTCGGCGGTCAACAACCGCGGGCTCGAAGTCGTCGACGACGAGTGACCAGTTCGTCGTCGACGGCGATCGGTCACTCCTCGTCGTCGGTAGTCCCCCCAGTTGCGTCGAGATAGCGTTGTCCCCATTCGTCCATCGCGGTGACGACGAGTTCGAGTTGCTCGCCCCACTGTGTCAGTGAATACTCGACACGCACTGGCTTGTCGTCGATCACGGTTCGGTCGACGATGCACCGTTCCTGCAGGTCATCGAGACTTTCCGACAGCACCTTATCGGAGATGCCGTCGACGCGATCTTTCAGGTCGTTGAACCCGAGCGGGCCATCGTGGAGCAGTTCCACGACGATGCGTGGGTGCCACTTCTTGCCCACAATCTCTGCGGTCACGGTCAACGGGCTTTCGCCGCTCCCCCCAGTGCCCATCGACTGTTCGTCCCCCGTTTTGTCCATGCTATGTACGGTGTTCTCCCGCCAAATAAATACTGCAGTTCTGCGAGAGAATTTTTCTGGCAACGGTCCCAATCGAGAGAGGGCGCGACGACGAACGGGTGTCGCCGCGTCTCTGATCAGTGAGACGACCCCGACCGACCGGTTCGTGTCCATCGGCGATCCGTCGCTCCGGGAGCACTCGAAATAATATGAAGATAATTCCTGTTTTAGACAGGTGATCACTTCGTGACGTTGTTGTGTGTTCGATGAAGTAGATCACCGTAACGTTTTAGTTGAAATCTGTCGTATTCACGTAGTGAAACGGTGGTAAAATATGACAGCCAGTGCGAACAGTGGTGTTCCGAGGCAGCGTGGTCGAAAAACACCGTCGCGGTACGATCTCGTACTGGCCGTCATACCGGCGGCCTTCGCCATCGCGTTCCTCGTGAACCTCGTCTTTTCCGTTCCCCTTCAGCGGGTGTTACCGGTGAGTTCGATCGTCGGTGCGCTCGCACTCGTCGACGGGCTGTACCGAAACCCACCGACCGACGGCGTCTGACCGCCGGCCGACGGCGAGCAGTCCGGCGAATTCGACCGGTCGGTCCTGACGGCTGCATCGTCAGAACGGACGCTCGCTCGGGGAGGACAGCGGCGCGCCAACCTGGTTGGGCACACGTTTTATGGGTGTGGTAGCCATACATAACAGACACGTGATCATATCACCCTCGCCGGCCGGTCGCTTCCATTCCGGCGAGGTATCCGGATCCCTACGACCGTATCGCCTGCAGATCCCGACGACTTGCACTCCCAATGGTAGACACTGACGACATCAAGACGAGTAAATCGATTCAACAGCAAACTGGCCGGACCTTCCACGTGGCGACGCGTGTGCTGCCCCAGCGCATTCGCCACGCGACCTATGTCCTCTACGCGTTCTTTCGCGTCGCGGACGAGGTCGTCGATCAGCCAGACGGGCCAGGCCCGGCCGTCCAGCACGAACGACTCGAACAGATCCGAGAGACAGCACTGGGCCACGCACCCGCAGAGGGAGAGGACGCAGCCGTACTCGAAGCCTTCGCCGAACTGCGCGAGCGCCACGACATCCCCGACGAGGAAGTCAACGTCTTCGTCGATGCCATGGAGATGGACATCGCACAGGCCCGCTACGAGACGTTCGACGACCTCGTCGAGTACATGCGCGGGTCGGCCGTCGCCGTCGGCAACATGATGATGGACGTCATGGATGTCGACGAACAGGAGCAGGCACGGCCCCACGCCGCCGCACTCGCCGAGGCGTTCCAGTTGACCAACTTCCTGCGGGACGTGCGCGAGGACATCCACGAGTACGGCCGGGTGTACCTCCCACAGGAGACCCTCGACGAGTATGGCGTCACCGAGGAGGATCTGGCCGAGGCCAACCTCGGCGACGGGTTCCGGTCGGTCATGCAGACGGAACTGGCCCGGACCGAGCAGCGCTACCACGAGGGAGTCGCAGGCATCCGATATCTGCCCGAGGACTGCCAGTTCGGCGTCCTCCTGTCGGCGGTGCTGTACGCCGAACACCACCGATTGATCCGGTCGCGAGGCTACGACGTGCTGACCGAGACGCCCGACCTCACCCGTCGCCGTCGACTCTGGCTGCTTGCGAAGACGTGGTGGCACTGGCGACGCCACCGGGACCCGGAGGCGGCCTTCTACGCGGTCAGTGCCATCTCCGAGCCGTCACCGACCGCCGAGACGCCGGTCGGTGTGACGGATTCGAGCCATCCGGCCTGATCGAAGACCGACGCACGAGTCGGTGCTGTGGAGGACTGATTGACACACCGATGGCACTGCAGTCGTGCGACCGTGTGTGCAGTGATCGTCGATGACGACTGTATTTTTGAGGGGACTGGAGAGCGAACAGCGCGTGTCTCGCGACGGCGCAACCGCTCCGTACCGGGAAAACGAAGAAGTCGAGTGGAGGCGTTACTTGCCGCGGCCGCGGTTGCTGCGGAGGCTTGGCCGGGTGTGCTCTGCGCCCTTGCCCTTCGTGCCCAGGCCTCGGTTGCGCTTGCCAGCGCCGGTCAGGCCGCGAAGCGCACGGTCAGTGTGATCGTCGTCACAGATCCAGCCCAGATCGTCGTCGTTCTCGATCGCGGGGTGCTCGGGGTCCACGAGGATGATCTCGTGCCACTTCTGGCGGCCGTCTTCCCCGACCCAGTAGCTGTTGAGCACGCGGAGGTTCGGGTAGGTACGGGTGGCCCGTTCCTCGGCGACGCGCTGGATGTCTTTGCGGCGCGTGATGCGGGTGACGCCCTGTCGCTTCGAGCGTCGACCGGCCTTGAATCGCTCCTTGCGAGCGCCGCCCTTGCGGACGGAGGTGCGCACGACGACAACGCCCTGCTTTGCCTTGTAGCCCTGCGAACGGGCCTTGTCGAGGCGGGTCGGGCGGTCGATGCGCTTGATAGCGCCTTCTTCGCGCCAGTCCTGCTGTCGCTGCCACTGCAGTTCTGCGAGTTTCCCGTCGTCCGGGTTCTGCCACGCTTCCTTGATGTAGGAGTACGAACTTCGTGCCATTGTGTATCACCACGGGCGTTGCGTGGTTCAACGCCCACGCGTCGTCGCGTGGGAGTCACATCCCGACCTGTACGGACCGTGTCGACCGAAAACGGCCGAGCGGTGCATGCAGGTGCCCGCTGGTGCCCGTCGTCCAGCGAGTTACACACAGATTCCCGGCTTGCGCCCTTAAGCCATTCGAACCTGATCGGACGGCGAAACTGCAGCGCGGTCGTCCACGGTGTCGAGAGCGGGAAGGGGCGGCGGCAGTCGATCCGAAAAGAGTGAAGAGCTACTCGCGCCGTCGGGCGGCGACGAGAAGCAGCGCGAGCAGGGCCGCGACGACGCCGAACCCGGGACCGCTCCCGGCAGTCGTCTGAGTCGCGGTGTCGGCTGCTGTGGCCGTCGGTGTCACCGCCTCGGTGGCGGTAGCCGTCGGCGTGTCGTCGCTGGCCGCCGTCGCAGTCGGCGTGGCCGTCGGCGTCGCGGTGTCGGTCGACGTTGCGGTGTCGGTCGGCGTGACCGTCGTCGTCTCGGTCGCGGTGACAGTCGGAGTGGGCGTCGCAGTGGCCGTCGCCGTCGGCGTCTCGGTACTGCGGACGACGCGGTCGTCGCGGCTGGAGCCACCATCGTCGTCGTCATCGTCGTCGCTGCTGTCGGCTGCCGGCGTCGCGGTCGGCGTGGGCGTCGCAGTGCTGGCGACGGACAGTGCGTCGTCTTCGGAGAGTTGCTGGCCGTTGCCGGCACTCAGCGAGGTCGTCAGCGTGTAATCACCAGCGCTGTCACCGGTGACGGTGTACTCGACGGTCCTGGTCGCGCCGCCGGCAACGGTCCCGCTCTCCGAGCCACTGGCGACGGTCGTGGAGTAGCCACCGGCCGACGGCGGGCTGAGCTGATAGCTCGTCGAGGCGTCCCCGGAGTTCTGGACGACGACGGTCAGTGTCGTCGAGGACCCCGCGTCGACCGTGTCGTCGTCGAGCGACGTCGAGAGGGTGAGACTGGCCGGACTCAGCACTTCCAGCCCGCTCTGGGCGGTGTCGGACAGGGAGTTCCCGTTGTTGGTGTTCGATCCCGACGCGCTGGCGGTGATCTCGCCGGTGTAATCGCCTTCCACGTCGGCGCTACAGTCGAACGTCGCCGAGCCGGTGCCACCCGACAGCGAGACCGTCTGCGTGCCGGTGGGCGTACAGGACAGCCCCTCGGGCAGCGTCAGGCCGACATCGACCTCGTCGTTCTGGACCTCCTCGCCGGAGACCGACACTGTCAGGTCGAACGAGTCGCCCTGTGTGACGCTGTCGGGGACGCTGACGCCGGTGATCGACAGCGAGGCGTCGGCGGCGACCGGGATCGCGACGCTCGTAAGGACGACGGCGGCGACGGCGACGGCGAGCACCGCCCTGCGGCCGATCATCCGCTCACCTCGATGATGGTGTCGTTGACGCTCGTGGCCGTCCCGGAGTCGAGACGGACGAGGTAGACGCCGTCGGTGCGGTTCGCCGAGAGGACGCCGTAGTAGTCGTTGCCGTTCTGTTGGTCGAGATCGACCGTGTAGGTCGCGTTCTGGCTGATTACAGTTGCAGTCATGCCTGGTTCGTTCGTCTGGATGTAGATGTCCTGCGTGCGGTCGAAGTCCGTCGCGTTGGCGCTCGTGCTCGTGCCGGTCCAGACGACGGGGTCACCGCCGGCGGCCTGCACGTCGACGACCTCGGTGATCGCGCCGACGCCGGGCACGGACAGTCGGACGATGTGGGTGCCGGCCGAGTCGATCGTCATCTGGGTCGTCGTGTCGCCGCTACTGGAGACTGCGACGCTGTCGTTGTACGCCACGGAGCCGGCACCGGGCGAGTAGGCCGTCAGCACGGCCGTCGTGTCCACGGTGCCGTTGACCGTCACCGTCGTCGCCTGTCCGGCGGTGACTGGCTCGGCAATCGAGAGGTTCGCGCTCTCGGTCGCGTCACGCACCGCGATCAGCGTCGAGTCGGTGTCGGTCCCACGGCCCTGCTGGACCGTGACACTGAGACTGCGCGTGCCCGTGATCGAACCGTCGTTTGGCAGCGTGATCGAGGCATCGTAGGGCGCGGTACCCGTCGTGTCGATCGAGGTCTGAACGTTGCTGCCCGACAGCACCAACTCGACCGTCCCACTGCTGGCATCGACCGCGTTGCCGGTCGCGCTGTCGGTGGCCTCGACAGTCAGATTGACCGTGTCGCCGGGGGCGAACGGCCCGTCTTCGGCCGTGACCGACACGTCGAGGCTGCGCACGCGGTAGCCGCTGTAGGCCTTGATCGAACTTGTCTCGTTGAGTGCGGCCCGGACGACGTAGTCGCCGTTGCTCGCACTCGCCGGGATACTGTAGTCGACGGTCGCCTCGCCGTCGGCGTCGGTCTGGATGGTCGCGACGCGCTGGTCCGCGCTGCCGTCGGACTCGATCACGAAGTCGACCTTCGTGTTCGCGATGGCCGATCCGTCGCCGGTCGTGACCGTCGCCGAGAGGCGGGCCGTCTCGCCGGGCGAGTAGGCGCTCTCGTTGGTCGTCGTCGTGATCTCCTTGGCGTTCGCACCGGTGACGTTCAGCGTCCCGGTGGTGAAGCCGCTGCCGCTCTGGGTCGTCACGTCGACGATCAGCGGGTACTCGCGGGCCGGCACCGAGTCGGGGATCTGGAACGAGATGCTCGCGTCACCGTTGGTCGTCTCGGCACTCCCCAGTTCGATGGTGTCGCCGTACGAGGAGACGAACGCTCGCACGGTCGAACCGTCTGGCACGGCCGTGCCGCCGGCTTTCGTCGCGTTGACGTAGATCGTCTGGCTGGAGCCGGGTTCGGCGTTGTAGGTCGACACCGCGTTGCCGCTGTTGTCTTCGAGGCTGGCCGAGACGCTGCTGATCGACAGCCCGACGAAGCGGGTCTGCTGTCCGGCCTCGACCTCGATGAAGTGGAAGCCACTCTGGGCCGAGGACAGCGACAGCGACACGTCGCCGTTACTGCCCGTCGATGCGCTGGCGCTGTCGACGGTCCTGACGGGACCGGTCGTGTTCAGCGACGCGTTGACCTGCTGGCCGGTGACGACGCTACCGTCGGGGTCGCGCACGCTCACGTCGAGCGTGATGGTCTCGCCGGTGTCGTAGGTCCGCTTGTCGAGCGAGGCCGCAACGGAGTACTGCTGGACGGCAAACTGCGTGCGTGCGGTCTGAGTGCCGCTGTTTTGGGTCGTGACGTTCACCGTCGCGAGATGCTCGCCGACCGACCGCTTGCCGAGATCGATCTCGTAGACGCCCGACGCGGGGTTCGAGACCTTGCCGTTCGGGAGCTGGCCGCCGATCTGGGTCTGCTCGCCGTCCAGGTCCGTGACTTCGACAGAGGTAACCGACACCGAGGTCGGGACCTGCACTTCGAGCGTCGCGGACTCGTCGGCCGAGAACGCCTCGGCGGTCGGTCGGGCGCGGGCCGAGAACGACTGCACGTCGAAGCCGGTGCCGGCGGTCTTGCGGACGACAGTGCTCCCGGTGTTGTGCGCGAGCGTGACACTGATTCCGTGGCCCCGTCGCCACTGCTGTCCAGTCGTGTACTCGCTTGGCTTGAGCGGGATCGTAGCCTCGCCGTTACTGTCGGTCGTCGCCGAGGTGCGCTGGCCGTTGATCCGCAGCGTCAGCGAGGCGTTTTTGATCGCGCTGCCGTCGGTCGCGTCCGTCGCCGTCACGTCGACGGCCACGGTGTCGGTCGGGCCGTAGGTCCGCCGATCGGTCTCGACATCGAGGTCGACCTGTTCGACACGGACCCACCGCTCTGCGATCCCCTGCGTGTTGCTGTCGGACTGCACGCGGACGGCGATGCGGTACCGGCCCGGATCGTCGGGCATCGACAGCGAGAACGACCCCTGACCGTTCGTAATGCCGTTTGCGGGACTCGTCTGAGAGACCTGCTGGCCGTTCTGGTCGTAGACAGTGATCGTCGTCTGGTCGCTGTTGGTCGCGTCGATGGCCGTGTCACTCGTCGTGTCGTAGGCGGCGATCCGGCCCAGCACCGAATCACCGGGTGCGACCGTCCGCGAACCGAGCTGGATCGCCGTCTGGAAGCCACTGACCTGGATCGGGCGCGTGAACGTCGAGTTGTAGCTGCGGTCGCCGTCGGTGTGCGTTGCCCGCACTGCGAGGGTGTAGCGGCCCGCGTCGACACCCAGCGTCGACGGATTGAACGACGAGGTCTCGAAGGTCTTGTTCGCCGTGCTGTAGCTCAGGTCGACCGGTGCGCTCGCCGTCGTCCCGTTGGAGTGCAAGAGGAAGGCGTGTGCGCTGACGGCACTGTCGGTCAGTATCGACCCGGTACCAGGATCGGCGATCCTGACGGCGACCGTGTTGTCGGCCCCGCGGTTGAACGACCGCTGTGAGCGTTGATACGAGGGCCGGATCGCGAAGGCCCGGCCGCGATCCAGAGTCACGTCGGTCGTACTCTTCGAGGAGACCGAGACCGTCGCGGTGTCGTTGACCGTCGTATCGGGTGCCCCCTCGTAGCTCGGGCGGAGTTCGAGCCGGTAGTCTCCCGGCGGGACCGGGACCGAGATGTCGTTCGCGTTGGTGTCCGTGCCGAGGAAGAACTGCTGGCTGCCGCCGGGACCGAGATAGGTGACCACGTCGCCGGTACTGGCGTCGCGGATCACGAGTTCGTTCTCGAAGAAGAAAGACGAGAACTGGCCGTCGTCGATCTGTTCGTACGACGAGGACTGTTGCTGGACGATGCTTGCGTACTCCTGAACGCTGATGTTCAGGTAGCCCGCGCGGTCGAGCGTACAGGCTTCGTCGGTCGACTGCCCCTGTGAGATCGAGGGCGTCCCGGCACAGAGGTACTGGATGTTCTGACTCTGGCCCTGTCCCCAGACGTTGTACGTGACCTGCGTGTCAGAGCCAGTCGTCGGTGACATCAAGGAGACGGCGGCGCTCGCCGGCAGGTTCTGGCCGAACGAGAACGTGCTGAAACTGTTCGAGTTCGCCGTCCGCTCGGTGTCGGGGTAGGCTGTCGACACCTGCGACAGTGAGGTAAAGCCGCCGCCGACCGGGAGACTGCCAGTCTCGTTGGTGACGGTCACGTCGACCCGACCACCCTGCTGGATCGTCATGGCCGGGATGACCGTGTTGCCCGACTGGACGACGTAGCCATCACCGTCGTTGGCGTCGGTCGTCGGGTAGTAGATCGGCGTGCCACCCGACGTGTCGGTGCCGACGATGCGGAAGCTGTACTGGCGGTCCTGGGTCGACTCGGGCAACCGCATCTTGAACAGCCCGTTGGCGTCGGTGCTCGTGGAGTTGTACACGTCGACCCGGCTGCCACTGGCGTACTCTGGCTGGGCGATGACGACCGCGTCCTCGACCGGGCTCCCGCTCTCGTTGACGATCTGTCCGGTCACGGGCGAGGTCGCCACGTCGGTCGTCGGCAACCGGAACGCGACGCTCGACATCCCCTTGGTCGGGAGCGTGATCGAACGCTGCTGGGTGCCAAAGGACGAACTGTTGGTGAGCGTCACCGTGTACTCGGTGTTGGGCCGGAGGAACACGGGAGCCAGCGTCTCCATGCTCACGCTACCGCTCTGGTAGACCGTGTTGCCGCTGCCCTCGTCGACGATGGTGAGCGAGTCGATCTGGGGGGACGAGCCACCCTGCGTGATGCTGGTAAACTGGAGGAACGTCGGTGCCGTCGGCGTGTCGGTCGAAAGCGTCGTCGCGCCGGGCGAGGCGTCGACTTTCCCCGAGGCGTTCGCACTCGACAGCGAGAACGCCTCGACGGAGAGAGGGGCCGCGTACGTCTTGCGGCCGTCGGTGATCGAACTGGGCGAGTCCGTGTCGGGGTTCGTACACGTACCGCCCACGTCGATCCCCAGACAGTGGAAGGTACTCGATCCGCCGTTCATGAAGCTAAAGCCCCGCGATTCGTTCGTGTTCGCGTCGTAGAACATGAGCGGGGCCGACGAGACCGGGTTCCCGGCGTTGTCCTCCACCGAGAGCACGTGGTAGTTCCCGGTCATCACCGACCGATTGCCCGTGTCGGCGGTCGAATAGTCGGCGTCGTAGGCCGTCGCGTTGACAACGAAGTCGTCGGCGTCGTATGTGAAGTCACTCTTCGAGTCGAAGACGAAGGTCAGCTTCGACGGCGCGCCGCTCTGTGAGATCGGGTCCCCGTCACTGAACGTCTGCTCCGAGTTCGGGTAGTACGCGGACTTGACCGCAGAGTCCGTGTACGTCACCGGCCCGGCCGTCGTGCCGTCGTTGTCGTCGTACCAGAACCGGAAGTCCCGGACGTCTTTCGTCGTCTTTGCCTCGACTGTCACGCTGAGGTCACCCTCGGCGTTACCGACGCTGGTGATTTCGAATCGCGGCGAGGTCGTCTCGGAGGTGTTACCTGCGGCCGCCGACCCGGCGAGAAAGACGGTCCCGGTAAACACCGAAAACACCATCAGCGCCGTCAGCGTGACCGCCAGTAGTTTCTGGCGAGTCATAACCGACCCTCCGCGGGGCGCTCCAGCGGCCGTCGAAATCGCCGTGCTGATCGGTGTCTCGTGGTCGTGATCGGAGATGCGGTACAGTACCGGTCGATCCCGTCGACGGTACGGTACCACTCGATGAGCCAGTCGAGTAGCATGCGCAGAACTTGTCTAATTATCTTAGATATACCTATCCCGCTGACTATCATCATTGAGAACGGGTTACCAGTTGTATGACGTTTCCTCTCAGAGAGGCGAGTATCGACGATAGAGGTGGGCGCGATTGCGGGACTGGACGCTGGACCAACACCCTGATTGTCGCCCCGTGCCGACGAGTGGTACATGCGGGTCGTCACGTTACTCCCCTCGGCAACGGAAATCGTCTACGCACTCGGGGTCGAACCGGTCGGTGTCTCACACGAGTGTGACTACCCGCCGGCGGCCCGTGACCGGCCGTCGGTGAACCGCGCGCGGGTCGACCCGACCGCGTCGAGCGGCGAGATCAACGAACAGGTGGCACGCGCCGAGGACGACGGGGGCGTCTACGCCATCGAGCGAGAGACGCTTTCACGACTGGACCCGGACCTGATCGTCACACAGGGCGTCTGTGACGTGTGTGCCGTCGACGAGGTCGTCGTCGCCGACGCCGTCGCGTCGCTGGGTCTCGATGCGGAGGTCCTGACACTCGACGTACACAGCCTCGCCGACCTGTTCGACTCGATCCACCGACTCGGGGACGCGCTGGATCGGGACGACCGGGCCAGTGACCTCGTCGACGACCTGCGTGCGCGGGTCGACGCGGTGGAAGCGACGGCGAGTCGGGCAGAAGACCACCCCCGTGTCGCCGTGCTGGACTGGACGGACCCGGTGATGGTGGCGGGCCACTGGGTCCCCGAGATGGTCGCGCTCGCCGGCGGCGAGTACGGCCTCGAACAGGCGGGGGCACATTCACGGCCGCGCGAGTGGCAGGAGCTGCGCGAGTACGATCCCGAAGTGCTCGTCGTCTCGCCGTGTGGCTTCGACCTGCCACAGATCCGCGAGAACCTCGCCGACCTGACCGACCGACCGGGCTGGGCGGACCTGACGGCCGTCGAAAACGACCACGTCACGCTACTGGACGGGCACCACTACGTCAACCGCTCGGGACCGCGGCTGATCGACACGCTCGAATACCTCGGCTGGACGATCCATCCCGACCTGTTCGAGCGGCCCCCGGCCGAGGCAGCCGAGTCACTCTCGGATCACTGCGAGAGCGAGCAGCGCCCCTCGTAGCTCGCGTCGGCGACAGACGAGAGTGTCGGGTCGTCGCCACACACCGGACACGCCGGGTCTCGTTCGATGGGAATCTCCTCGACGCGCATCTCGCTTGCATCGTAGACGAGCAGACGGCCGTCCAGACTCTCACCCTCGTCGAGGACCCACTTGACGACCTCCGTCGCCTGAAAACAGCCGATGGTCCCCGGCAACACGCCGAGCACGCCAGCGGTCGCACAGTCGGGGACGGTCCCTTCGGGCGGGGCCTGCGGAAACAGGCAGCGGTAACAGGGACCATCGCCCGAGAACGTCGTCACTTGCCCCTCGAAGCGATAGATCGCGCCGTGAGAGACCGGCGTGCCCGCGAGTGTGCAGGCGTCGTTGACCAGATACCGGGTGGCGAAGTTGTCGGAGGCGTCGACCACGATGTCGTAGTCGGCGAGTAGCTCGGCGGCGTTGTCGGCCGTCAGTCGCGTCTCGTGGGTGTCGACGGTCACGTCTGGATTGTGTCCGGTGACGAACGCACGCGCACTCGCGACCTTCGGCCGACCCACATCGTCGTCGCGGTGGATCACCTGTCGCTGGAGGTTCGACCGCTCGACGGTGTCGTCGTCGACGATCCCGAGGCGACCGATACCGGCGGCCGCAAGATACTGGAGGACCGGTGAGCCAAGCCCGCCCGCGCCGACGACGAGCACGCTCGCGTCGAGCAGCGCCGCCTGCCCGTCCGGTCCCACGTCGTCCATGATGACGTGGCGGGAGTAGCGGTCGAGTTGTTCGGGATTCAGATCGACCATACCGTGGCTGGGCGAGCGACGGCAATAAGGGACGTGCTATCCCGATGTCTGGAAGTCCACGACGAACCGGGAGCCGCCGTCGGTCCCGTCGGTGACCTCGACGGTCCAGCCGTGGGCGGCGGCGATCTCTTCGACGATCGCCAGCCCGAAGCCGGTCCCGTCGGCCACCGAGGTGTAGCCGATCTCGAAGATTTGGGCACGCTCCTCTGGCGGGATTCCCGGCCCGTTGTCTTCGACGTAGAAGCCGTCCGCGACGCTGCCGACCGTCACGGAGAGTGTCTCGTCCGGCCGGGAAGCGTGGGCGACGGCGTTGGCAAAGAGGTTCTCGAAGAGCCGACGCAGGCGTTCGCCGTCGGCCTCGATGGTCTGGTCGGTCTCGACGGTCAGCGTCGCGCCGTCGGTTTCGGTCGTCGACCAGCTCTCCCGGGCGAGTTCGCCGAGATCGATCGGTTCTGTTTCGGCGACGCTCTCCCCGCGCTTTGCCATCTTCAGCGTCTCTTCGAGGATGCGCTCCATGCGGTCGTGAGCCTGAGCGACCTGATCGAGCCGGTCGTCGTCGGTCGATTCACGCACCAGTTCGAGCTGTGAACTCGCCAACTGAAGCGGCGTCCGAAGGTCGTGTGAGAGCGCCCGGATGAACTTCGAGAGGCGCTCTTTCTGGCGCTGTAGTTCGAGCTGTGCTTCCTTGCGCTCGGTGATGTCCCACGTGGCCCCGACGAGACCGACGATGTCGCCGTCCTGATCGGTCCAGGGGACCTTGGAGTTCAACACCCACATCTCGCGGCCGGGATCGTAGCGGGTCTCCTTGATGATCGGTTCGCCGGTCTCGATGATCTCCAGTTCCTCCCGATAGGTCTCCTCGGCCCACTCCTGCTCGAAGTACTCGGCGTCGGTCTTCCCGAGCTGTTCGCTCGATCCCATGTAGTAGTCGCTGACCCAGCTATGGCGTGCTTGCTCGTCTTTGATGTAGATGTGCAGCGGGACGTGTTCGAGGATGACGTCGAGCATCTTGCTCTTGCGCCGGAGTGCTCGCTCGCTTTCGCGGAGGGTCGCCTCGGTCCGGTGCTGGTCGACGGCGTTCTCGATCCGGTTTGCGAGCACGGCGTACTGATCCGGGCCACCCTTCTGGACGTAGTCGGTGACACCCGCCGAAATCGCCCGACTGGCGATCGATTCGCTCCCCGCGGCGGTAAAGAGCACGAACGGGAGCGTGGGCTGGCGGTTCTGGACTGCCGTCAGGAGGTCGAGTCCGGTTCCGTCCGCAAGGTCGTACTCCGAGACCACACAGTCGACGGTCTCGGCATCGAGATGCTGGAGCGCCGCCTCGCGATCCGTTGCTTCGTGTACCGTGCAACGATCGATCTCCCGACGCAGGGAGTCCTTGGCAATATCACATATGTCGGGATCGTCGTCGACGTAGAGCACCCGGACTGGATCTGCCATTCGGCGATAGAAGGGGTTCAACAGTTATAAATTGTGCTCGTCTCTCACTGGAACCTGCATCCGGGAATCCATACGAGATCAGATAGGTGTTGGAACGTCGTGTCGGCAGAGAGATGGCACAGTCGAGATGTGACCGAGACCGTCGGTCGGAACACGGCACGCGTTCAGCGCTGGGCCTGCCAGTCGGCCACCAGTTCGGCGACTGCGCTGTTGATGTCGTCGATCTGGGCGGTCTGGTCGTCGATCTCTTCGGCGATCTCCTCGGTCGATTCGGCGATCCCCTCGGCGGCGACCGTCGCCTCGTCGACCATGCTGGCGACCTCCTCCGTCGAGGCGGCCTGTTGATCGGTCGCAGACGCAACTTCGGCGATCCCATCGTTGACCTCACGGATGGCCTCGTCGATCTCGTCTAAGATCTCCACGGATTCCTCGACGGACTCGATACCGTCGTCGATCTCGGTGTTCGAGGTTTCGAGACTGTCGACGGCGTCGTCGGTGTTGTCCTGAATGCGGGCGACCATCTGCTCGATCTCGCTGGCCTCGGACTGGGCCTGTTCGGCCAGAGACTTGACCTCGTTGGCGACGACCGCGAACCCCTCACCGGCTTCGCCGGCGCGTGCGGCCTCGATGGAGGCGTTCAGCGCCAGCATGTTCGTCTGGTCGGCGATGTCGTTGATCACCTCGACGATCTCGTCGATCTCCTCGACGCTCTGCTGGATCGTTCGCACGTCCGCAGTGACACTGTCGGCGGCCCCCTGGATGCGCTCCATCGCGCCGTACACGTCCGCTGCGTTCTCCTGCCCGCGGTCGGCCAGATCCGTCGCCTCCTGACTGGCCGCCGAAACTTCCTCCGAAGAGGAGGCGATCTCCTCGACGGCGGCGCTCAGATTCGAGACCTCCTCGGCGATCTGGCTCATTCCCTCGTGCTGTTGGGCCGCCTGCTCGCGGATGTCGTCGACCTCCAGTGCGATATCCTCCGAGGACGCCTGCAGTTCCGCGATCGCGGTCTGGATCTCGCTCGCGGCCGTGTTATCGTAGCCAGCCTGATGGTCGATGTCCTGCTCGATCTGGTCGTCGATATCCTTGTCCAGATCCTCGTCGAGGTCGCTGGCTGTGGACAGATCAGACTCTACGATACCATCTGGGTTTGACATTGACAGCAACTCTGACCAGATGACAGAAAAATTGCCGGCCAAACAGTATCAAGTATGATACCGTTCCAGTCAACAGTCGTATAGTTCTCGGTACTTCGCGTCGGCGTAGTCGAGGAAGTAGTCGGCGGTGAACGATTCGCCGGTCGCTTCCTCGATGAGGTCGTCCGTCTCGTAGCGCGCACCGTGGCCGTGGACGTTGTCGGTGAGCCACGTATGCAGCGCGTCGAAGTCGCCCGCACGAAGTTGCTCGTCCAGCGATCCCAGATCCGCCTCGGCGGCGGCGTAAAGCTGGGCAGCCAGCACCGACCCCAGCGAATAGGTCGGGAAGTAGCCAAAGGAGCCGTGACACCAGTGGATGTCCTGCAGGCACCCCTCCGCGTCGGTATCCGGGCGAACACCGAGATACTCTTCCATCTTGTCGTTCCAGACCTGCGGGACCTCGCTCACGTCGAGGTCACCGTGGATCAGGTCCCGCTCGATCTCGAAACGGAGGACGATGTGCATGTGGTAAGTGAGTTCGTCGGCCTCGACGCGGATCAGGTTCTCCGGGTGGACGGTGTTTGCGGCCTCGTAGAACTCCTGTGGGGTGCCGGAGACGCCCAGACCATCCTCGACCGTCGACGTGAATCCCTCCCAGAACGGCAGCGAGCGCCCGACGTGGTTCTCCCACAGTCGGGACTGGGATTCGTGGACCGAGAGGTCACGGGACTCGCCCAGTGGCGTGCCGTAGTGCTCGTCGGGCAGCCCCAGCGTGTAGGTCGCGTGGCCGAACTCGTGAATCGTCGATCCCAGCGCGCCCAGCGGGTCCTCGGGGTCGAAGCGCGTCGTCACGCGGGCGTCGAACTGGGTCCCCGTCGAGAAGGGATGGGGCGCGGTGTCGAGGCGGCCCCGATCCCAGTCGTAGCCCAGATAGTCCAGTGCCGACCGCACCAGATCCTCCTGTGCGTCGTCGTCGTAGCTGCCCCCCGCGAAGGGATCGGCCAGTTCGGCATCGCTGTCCTTGATGTCCTCGATCAGCGGGACGAGGTGGTCCCGCAGATTCTCCAGTGCCTCCTCGGCAGTGTCGAGACCGAGATACGGCTCGTACTCCTCGAACAGCACTTCGTAGGGGTCCCGGTCGGGATCGATCGCTGCGGCGTACTCGCGTTTGAGTTCGATCAGTTCTTCGAGGGTGTCGGCGAAGGCGTCGAAGTCGTCCTCGGCCTTGGCCTCCTTCCACACGGGGAGGGCGTTCGAGGTGGCCTCGGAGATGCGCTGGACGAGGTCGCTGGGCACCTTCACCGCGCGGTCGTGCTTGCGGCGGACCTCCCGAACGACGGCCGCTTGCTCGGGACCGAGGTCAGACCCTTCGAGTTCGTCGAGCCACTCGGCCACGTCGTCGTCGGTCAGCAGGTCGTGGGACAGCGTCGATAGCGCCGCCGACTGCTTCGAGCGGGCCGGCGTCCCTTCGTCGGGCATCATCACTTCCTGATCCCACTGGAGGACGCCGGCGGCGTCACCGACGTAGTTCAGCTGCTCGATGTGGGCCACGAACTGCTCGTACGTGCTGGATGTCTCCGTATCGGACTCAGGGTCGGCTTCGGTTGCCATACACTCGCATAACGACGGCGACCCTATAGACCCGACGCTCCCGGCCATCTTTTTTCCGCAGTTGTCCCGCTCGAACTGGTCGCGACGCCGGTGATCACCGCGTCCGTGGGACAGCCGTCGCGACGTACGGAGGGGGCCAACGAGCGACGCCGCGGGAGTCAAGGTTATATGTTGATATGTACTGTATACAAATATGTTACCATTTGTCACAGGCCCATCTCACCTCCTCTACGTCGGCGAGGACGAGGCGCTCGTTCGGGAGGCGAGCGCGACACTCACCGCCACTGACCACGAGGTATCGGTCACGACCGTCGGAGACAGCGAGACCGCGAAAGAGCGACTGGCCGAGGATGGGATCGACTGCCTCGTGATCGAGGGCGACCGCCCTGCAGGAATCGAACTCCTCGAAGCGTGCAGTGACGACAATCCAGAGATCGCCTGTCTCGCGCTGTGTGACACGGACGAACAGGTAAACGAGGCGCTGTCCGCGGGCGCGAGTGACGTGTTCGTCCGTCGAAACGCGGTCGACGGCCCGACACTGCTGGCACGGCGACTCGAAGCGCTGGTGGCCCGCGCCGACCGGGCCACGGCAGCGACCGACCAGCTACGACGGGAACAGGAGTTCAACGACCTGTTGCTGGATACACTCGACGACGTGTTCTACCTGATCGACCCGGCGGGGCGGCTCGAACGCTGGAACGAACAGTTACGAACGGTCACGGGCTACTCGGACGCGGAACTCGACGGGATGGACCCACTGACGTTCTTCGAGGGCGAGGATCGAGCGCGAGTCGACGACGCGATGACCGAGACACTGGAAACCGGGAGCGCAAGCGTCGCGGTCGACTTCGTCACCAAAACGGGCGATGCGATCCCCTACGAGTTCACCGGCGCAAAATTGACTGACGAGGACGGAGAGCTTCGAGGGATCGTCGGAATCGGACGAGACGTGTCCGAACGCCGCGAACTCGAACAGGAGATCCGCCGGAAAGCGAGTTTGCTGGAACACATCTTCCATCAGGTGCCGACGGCGCTGTACGTCAAAGACACCGAGGGCCGCCACGTCCGAATGAGCGAGCACCACGAGGATCCGGAGAGTACGCTGGGCAAGACCGACCCGGAGGTCTATGGCGATAGCGAGTACGCACGGAAGACGCTCGAAGACGACCTCCGGGTCGTCGAAGAGGGCGAGCGGATCATCAATCAAGAAGAGTACAATCCCCGGACCGGAGAGTGGACGCTGACCTCCAAGGTCCCCTGGCGCGACGACGACGGCAACGTCCAAGGGCTGATCGGCGTCTCACGGCTCATCACCGAGAAAAAAGAGTACCAGCGAGACCTCAGACTTCGCAATCGGGCGATGGAGGAAGCGCCGGTCGGAATCACGCTCCACGACGCCACCGGTGAAGAGCCACGGATCGTCTACGCCAACGAGAGCTTCGAATCGGTGACCGGCTACGACGAGGCGACCCTGCAGGGCGATCGGCTCACGCTGCTTGCAGGGGCGGAGACGGAGCCGGCGCGCTTCGAGACGCTGGAGACGGCGTTCGCTGACGGCGAGGCGACATCGGTCCTCGCACTGCTGTACCGGGCCGACGGGACGCCGTTCTGGGGCCGAATCAGTACCGCACCCGTCACCGACGATGGCGGCGAGCTGACGCACTTCGTCGGCTTCCTGCAAGACGTGACAGAAACCAAGAAACACGCCGAAGAGATCGAGCGTCGACTCGACGAGTTCGGCGAATTGATCGCACAGGAGCTTCGGGTCCCGTTACAGGAGGCCGAGACGGCCGTCGAAACGCTTCGGGAAAACGGGTCCGAAGAGGGCGTCGAGCACGCCATCGAGTCGCTCCAGCACGTCGACAAGCTGATCGACGATCTGGCGACGGTTCACTCCTTCTCGGTCAAATCCCGGGCCGTGTTCGAGAGTGCCCACTCGGAGACAGGAGCGGACGAATGACGCGGTGGTCGCCGCGGGACTGATCCAAACGATGCATTTCCCGGCCAACAACGTCGTCGTGTTCGAGGAAAACCGAACGCGCGGAGAGCTGTACGCGCTTTGGCTCGACGAGTACGACGTAACAGTGGCCGCGACCAGACAGGAGGCCGACGCAGCCCTCGACGGGTCGGTCGTGGTGGCCGTGCTCGAACAGGCGTTCGCGGACGGGGAGGCGTCGACGCTACTGGAGATCATCCGTTCGCGGGCACCGCTTTGTCGAGTCGTCGCGACCCGCGAGCGGTCGGCTGCCTTCCCCGATCTGGCCGTCGACCATCAGTTGATCAAGCCGGTGTTCGAGGAGGACCTGCACGACCTCGTCGAGACGCTGCTGTACCGCGCGAACTACCACCTCGCACTGGGGCGGTACTATCAGACGAACGTCGATCTCTCGTCGTTCGAGATCCACGACGGCGGTCCGACGACCGAGGAGGACGACTACGAACTGCTCAAAGAGCGGGCCTCGAAGCTGCAAGCGCTCATCGCACGCCTCACCCGGGAGATGAGCGAAGAGGACATTCTGGCGGTCAAACGTGACATCGTCTTCGACCACGATGTCGCGGTGGACGACGGCGCAGAGAAGCTCGACAGCAAGTACCGACCGGACAGCTGTTCGAGCTGCGGACAGAGCTGGGACGTGTCCGCCGGCAGTGACCCGCCGGTGACCCAGCTCGGAGCGTACGTCTGGCGCTGTCTCGAATGTGGGCACGTCCAGATGGCAGCCGACCCGAGCCACCAACACGTCAACAGGTGGTGACACGGCCCGGTCTCACAGCGTCGTCGCACCGAACGGCCCGGCAACGCCGACGGCAGCGAAAGAGACACCAGAGCAGCGACTGACCGGGGAAACATGGAGCGCCAGCGCGTCACCAGTGGAACGGAGTGGGAGAACGAGGTCGGCTATTCACGAGCGGTTCGAATCGGCGACCGGATCGAAGTATCGGGCACGACGGCGACCGACGAAGATGGCGGGATCGTCGGTGCCGGCGACGCGTACGCACAGACCGCACGAGCCATCGAGAACATCGAACGCGCGCTCGAACGGGTGGACGCCGGCCTCGGCGACGTAATCCGCACGCGCATCTTCGTCACCGACATCGACCACTACGACGCCGTCGGGCGCGCCCACAGCGAGGCCTTCGACGACGTGCGACCAGCGACGAGCATGTACGAGATCGAACGGCTCGTCGATCCCGACCTGCTAGTCGAGGTCGAAGCCAGCGCCGTTCTCACAGAATAGCGGGACCGAACTGCCGAGCGACGCCCCGATAGATCTGCTCACACCGCTCCAGCACGGCGATCGACACCGATTCGTCGGCGGTGTGGGCCTCACCCGGTTCTGCCGCCCCAACGACGACACAGTCTGTGTCTGCGCCCGCGAGATTCCCCGCGTCGGTCGCGTGGGGCTTGATCACGTGCTCGGGGTCGCCGTCCTGTCCGTCACTGGCGGCGTCGAGCACGAGATCGGCGAACGCTTCGTCGTCACAGGCCATCGGCGAGAGGTCCTGATCGACAGTCCACGCGACGCCGTCGATGGCTTCGACCTGCTCCAGCGGTGCGCGCTCGCCCGGCACGGTACGCTCGTCGACAGTGACGGTACAGGCGTCGGGGATGACGTTCCACGCGGTACCGCCCTCGATCTCGGTGACCGCGACGCTGCCTTCGATCTCGTGGCCCAACACCGTCGTCGAGGGGAAATCGAGGTCCCGGACCACGTCGACCGCATCACTGGCCCGGTAGACGGCGTTCTCGCCAGCCGCGACCTCGCTGGCGTGGGCAGCCGTACCACTGGCTTCGATAGTGCTGCCCCGCCGGCCCTTGTGGGCGACGGCCACGTCCGTAACTCCCGCGGCGGAGTAGCCCGTCGACCCCTCGCCGACGATGGCGTAGTCGGGCGCGAAGCCGTCCGCCACGGCCGCTTGGGAACCGAGACAGCCCTCCTCTTCGGCGACAAAGGAGACGAAGACGAGTTCACAGTCGAGGTCGGTAGTGTCGACCGACGCGAACGCCAGCATCGCCGCGGCGACGCAGCCCTTCATATCGGCGGTCCCGCGACCGTAGAGGCGACCGTCGCGTTCGTCGATGCTGTAGTCGCCGTCGTCTCGGACCTGCGAGTCGTCCGGCGAGACCACGTCGTGGTGGCCCGCGAGTGCGAGCGACGGTCCACCCGCGCCGTCGCGGGCCACGGCGTCGACGCCCGGATCGACGCTCGGACCCTTGCGCGCGAAGACGTTGCCGTGCTCGTCGCGCAGGACGGCGCTGTCGGTGTGTTCGCGGAGCCACGACTCGACGAAGTCGCCCGCGGCGGTCTCGTCCTCGTGGCTCGGGATCGCCACGAGGTCGCGGGTCAGATCGGCGACGTGCATACCGATAGCCGGAGTGGATCGCACAAAAACCCACGCCGACGAAACCCTGCTGTGGTCAGATAAACGATTGCCAGTAACGCACCGAAGACACCGAAAGCCCTCGGCACGCTCCGGGATTCTGGGGCAGATATCCTCACTTCGTTCGGATAGTGCCGCCCCAGAATCCCGGAGCGAGCCTCGCCCTTACATCCGCCAGGACATACTCTGTTCGACCGTCCACGATCCTGGCGGATGAAAGGGCGAGCGACGCTCGATCCCTCCTGGGCGACGAAAGCACCTACGGCGCGCAGCGAGCCCCGGAGCGGTCGAGCGTCGCGAGGGCTTTCGGTGTTTCAGTTTGGACGCTAGCGAACGCTCATTTGGACAGTCCCGCCACGATACAGTCGACCGCCAGACCGTTCGGGACCCGACTCCACAAGAGCCATTGTGCGCATGGGCCAAGAAGCAGCCAATGACGACATCGTCGAGTCAGGCGACGGAGGACTCCTCGATCTTCAGTTCGGTGCCGCCGATCCGACTGTGGCTCAAGACGTTCCTCATCGGTCTGTGTATGGGTTCTGCGGACGCCGTGCCCGGTGTCTCGGGCGGGACGATCGCACTGATCACGGGCATCTACGAACGGCTCATCGCGGCGATCACGGCGGTGACGCCCGAGCGTGGGATCGAGTTCCTGCGAGCGCTCGCGCCGATCGACGGCCGGCCGTCGCCCCGGGCGGCCATCGCCGTGTTGGAGGAAGTCGACGTGTGGTTCCTGTTGCCACTGGTCGGTGGAATCGCCATTGCGGTCGTCCTCGTGACCCGGATCGTCCACGTCGCCAACAAGGAAGCACCGATCCTCCTCTATGGCGTCTTCTTCGGTCTGATCGCCGCCTCGGCGATCATCCTCCTGCGAGAACTCAGCATCGACACGGCGTTCGAGGCGAGCGCGGCAGTCGTGGGCTTCGTCGTCGCGTTCTTGCTGTCAGGCCACAACGAATTTCTGGACGGCGGGGGCTTGCTCGTCGTCTTCGTCGCCGGTGCGGTCGCCGTCAGTGCGATGATCCTGCCGGGCATCTCTGGATCGCTCTTGCTCGTTATTCTGGGCCAGTACGCACGGATGTCCGACACGCTGAGTTTCTTCATCGACGACCTGCTGGCGCTGGCGAGTGGCGGATCACTCTCGGCAGTGATCGAGACCGGCACCGTCGTCGTCACGTTCATACTCGGCGGACTCGTGGGACTGTTCACCATCTCGCGGGTGATCCGCCGGGCGCTCACGGCGAATCGACAGGCGACCTTTGCCTTCCTCGTCGCGCTGGTCGTCGGCGCGCTCCGGGCACCGATCACCGAACTCACCGTCGAGCGCGGCCTCGCCTGGACGACCCCGAACGTCGGGACGTTCGCCGTCGCCGCGGCCGTCGGCGCGGTCGTCGTCCTCCTGCTCGACTGGTACGCCGTCGATCTCGACCTCGACGCCGCATGAGAACGACAGGCGCCACATTATACACCCTATAACCGATCGTAGGCACTGTTTTCCACACAGTATCAACACGTATGTCGAGAATCGTTCGGAAAAGTTAAGACAATAGCAGTCAAGGAATTTCCCATGGACGATCGATTCACATATCGTGACATCCGTGCGATGGAGAGCCACTACTGCCGCGAGAACGACAACATCGTCGGCTTCTTCGGTGGAACTGACGAAGACGAGTGTCGATCGTCCAATTCTGACGAGTAGCACCTTCCGTACTCCGCTCGCCTGCGTGGAGATCTGAGCGCTGGCGAGGACCTCGCTCACTCGCGGGTCGCTGCCCTCCTCGCTCGTGTGTTCGGAGATTCCTCCCAGCGGTCGGAATCTCCTAACTCACAAACAACCGCCGATCGGCCCGCTCGTGGTGGGCCGACGCCACGTCGATCAGCGGCGCGAACGGCGTCATCGCGTCGAGCGAGCGGCCGGCGCTCTCGTCGACGGCCGCGACCATCACCGGGCGCAGTTCGTCGAGCACTCGCTGGACGGCCGTCGACCCGAGTCGGAGGAGGCGCTGGGCGGCCCCGAGCATCGCCGAGACGAACTCGTGACACGCCAGCAGGCAGGCCTCCCGCACTGGGACGCTCTCGCGGCCGGCGACGGCACCGAGGACGACTGGATAGTTCGCGTCGGCGTCACCGTCCGCGACCGCGCCAGCGTAGTCGTCCAGCAGGTCGTCCGAGCGCAGGTCTCGCTGGAGGCGGAGGAGTCGCTCGCCCGTCCGCTGGGCGCTCTCGCGGAACTCCGCGGAGAGGGTCACGGCAGTGAGTCGCTGGTCGGCGTCGAGGACACCTGCGAGATCGTGTGCACGTGCACTCTCGTGTGCGCCCCGCAGCGCCACCAGTTCACCCGGCCCGAGTTGCTGGCGGAGGTAGGTCTCCAACAGCGCCTGCAGGTCGTCGATGTCCGCGACCCGGTCGCTGGCGACGAACTGTTCGAGACCGTACGAGACGCTGTCGGTGCCCACCGGCAGGGCAGTGTCGGCGAGGCGGAGGGCCGCGAGCGCCGCGTCGTCGCTCACGAGTCGCCCTCCGGATCGATCTCGCGGACCCCGTGCGTTCCGCCGGCGTGGCCGTGCGAGTGCGTGTGGCCGTCGCTGCCGTGCGAGTGCGTGTGGCCGTCGCTGCCGTGCGAGTGGGAGTTGTCGTGGTCGCCGCCGTCGTCGAACAGCGCCGGCGACACGTCGTCCGTGGTGATCGTCGCGCCGTCGGGGAGGTGCGGTCGAATCTCCTCGGCCATCCGGTCGCGTTGCGCTGCGAGCGGGAGATAGGCGCGCTCGCCCTCGACGGCGAGGTCCCAGTGGCGGTTCCCGGCGGCGTGGCCCAGTTCGAGCGCGGCCAGTGTCGTCGCCGTCGATCCCGCGACGCCAGTGAAGTCGATCACTAGCGCCTCGGTCGATGCGAGCGAGACCACGACGCAGGTACCGGCGGCGTCGAGCACGTCGCCGTCGCGGAGGTCGCGGGCGACGACGATTCCCAGATCGGTCCCGTCGGCGGCCGTCGTCCGCACGCGCGAGCGGCGGCGTTCTGTGTCGTCGACGGTGACGGAGAGCGCAGCGCCGTCTGCGAGTCGTGCGGCGATGTCGGCGTCATCGCGGTGGCCGAGATAGCTATCCGCGACGAGCATCAGTTCTTGCGCACCTCCGGGGCAGGCACGTCGAGGAGTGCCCGACGGCCCTCGTCCCAGGCATCGTAGAGCGCGCTCGTCACGGGTTCGCTCTCGTGGCCGAGCGCGCGGACGACGACGCCCGCGCCGTGAGGGAGCGCTGTCGCCCCGGTCTCGGCGGTGGCGTCGGCGAGTCGCTCGTGGATCGCGTCGGCGAGGGTGGCGATGTCGTCGTCGCACTCGTCTGTCGCGAGGACGAACAGCGTGCCGTAGACGGCGAACTCGCCGAGCACGCCCGCGGCGGTGGGGTCGCCGTCGGCCGGGTCGAGGTGGGTCGCGTCGGCGGCCAGCAATCTGCCGTCGCCGTCCCGAACGTCGACCCGGGAGACGAACCGCTCGAAGTCGAAGTACTCGCCGCGAGCGAGTCTGCCGGGAACGACCACGTCGCCGACGACGGCCGTCGCGCCCGGCGCGAGGTCGACAGTCACGTCCTGACAGAAGCGCGCGTCGGGGTGGAGGATCGTCGGATCGGGGACGTAGTCGAGGTGGCCGCCCGACTGGACCGACAGCGACACGTCGCTGGCCCCGTAGTTGCGTTCCATCGAGAGCACCTTCGTCGCGCTCTGGGTCGTGACGTGGGCGACGGCATCGGGACCCACGTCGATCAGTATGGTGTGGCGGTCGCCCTGCGCGATGCCGCCCGTCGGCGACTGGACGTACACCGTCGTCGCCGCCGGATGGGGGTCGTGGTCGAGCGTCCCACTGAGGTGGAAGGGGACGCGGGCGAGGTCGCGGACGAGGTCCGTCGTGCCGTCGCTGTTGGGCGCGAAAGCGAGTTCAAGTCGACCCTCCTTGCCCGGGGAGCCGACCGCCGCCTGCGGGACAGATTCGGTGGCGTAACTCTCGAACGCCGGGTGGGGTGCGCTGTCGGAATCGGTCGACTGCGGAGGATCAGGGGACGGTGTCGGGTCGGGCGCGTCGGCGGCCATCTACGCGAACAGCACCCCCTCGCTGACGTGCTCCAGCACCTCGTCGACGCCCTCGCTCGCTTTGCAGTTGGTAAAGACGTAGGGACCGTCGCGGACCTCGCGGGCGTCGGCCTCCATCACCGCCAGATTCGCGCCGACGTGTTCCGCGAGGTCTGTCTTGTTGACGACGAGCAGGTCGCACTCGACGACGCCCGGCCCGCGCTTTCTGGGGATGTCCTCGCCCTCGGCGACACTGATCACGTACAGCGAGTAGTCGGCGAGTTCGGGGTTGAAGGTAGCGGCGAGGTTGTCGCCGCCGCTCTCGACGATGACGAGGTCGAGGTCGGGATGTGCGTCGACGAACGCGTCGATCTGCGAGAGGTTCATCGACGGATCCTCGCGGATGCCGGTGTGGGGACACGCGCCGGTCTCGACGCCGGCGACGAGGTCCTCGGGGACGACGCCCGCGAATCGCTCGCGCAGCACCTCGGCGTCCTCCTGCGTGAGGATGTCGTTGGCGATGACGCCCACATCCAGCCCGCGGTCGACGAGTCTTGGGACGAGTTCCGTGACGAGCGAGGTCTTGCCCGAACCGACGGGACCGCCGATGCCGACCGTCGCAACGTCTCGATGTGTGAGGCTCACGACTCGCCTGCCCCCTCGTCGTCTTCGACATCATCGGTCGATCCGCCGTCCGCAGCAGCGTCGTCAGCCGATCCGCCGTCCGCAGCAGCGTCGTCGACGGCCTCCGCGCCGCCGACGCTGTCCGTTCGGATCGGGTCGTGGACCGTCACCAGTTTCGTCCCGTCGGGAAAGGTCGGTTCGACCTGGATCATGTCGACCATCTCCGGGACGCCCGCCATCACGTCCTCGCGACCCAGTAGCTGGGTCGCCTCGGCGCGGATCTCGGCCACGTCCCACCCGTCGCGGGCGCGTTCGAAACACCAGTCGGAGATGTACGCGACGGATTCGGGGTGGTTCAGCGCGACGCCGCGCTCCTTGCGGCGTCGAGCGAGTTCTGCGGCCTGAAATATCGTGAGTCGTTCTTCTTCTTTTGGTGTCAGATTCATCGTTGATCGTTCGTCTCGATTAGAGCATGTACCGCTGGGCCAGCCCCAGTTCCTCGCTCGGTTCGCAGGTGACGACCTCGCCGTCGACCCGGACCGCGAAGGTCTCGGGATCGATCTCGATGTCGTCGGGGCAGTAGGTGTTGTTCACCATGTCGGCCTTGCCGACGGTACGCGCACCGCGGACGGGCACGACCTCGGTGTCGAGGTCGTAGGCCGATCCGACGCCCGCTTCGGCGGCCGCGGGGCTGACGAACGTCAGTGAGTTCGCAGTTTTGGCCGACCCCATCGCACCCGCTCGGGGGCGCTGTTTCATCGGTTCGCAGGTCATCAGCGAGCCGTTGGCCTCGCCCATCTCGGAGTAGGCCGGGAAGCCGCCTTTGAACGTCACGGCGGGCTTGATGCCGAAGAAGGCGGGGTCCCACATGACGAAGTCGGCCAGCTTGCCCGGCTCCAGCGTGCCAACGTAGTCGTCGATCCCCGCCGAGATAGCCGGATTGACGGTGTACTTGGCGACGTAGCGTTTGATCCGGTGGTTGTCCGCCCCCGTTCCGTCGTCCTCGGCGAGCGGACCGCGCTGTTTCTTCATCTTATCGGCGGTCTGCCAGGTGCGACAGATCAGTTCGGCCATCCGACCCATCGCCTGCGAATCGGTGGTCATCATCGAGATGGCTCCTTCGTCGTGGAGCACGTCCTCGGCGGCGATGGTCTCGGCGCGAATGCGCGATTCGGCGAAGGCTACGTCCTCCGGTACGTCGGGGTTGAGGTGGTGACAGACCATCACCATGTCCAGATGCTCGTCGAAGGTGTTGACCGTGTAGGGCATCGACGGATTCGTCGAGGACGGCAGGACGTTCGGGTCGCCGACGGCAGCCATGATGTCGGGCGCGTGGCCTCCGCCAGCGCCCTCGATGTGGAACAGGTGGATCGTCCGGCCGTCGATCGCGTTCTGGGTGTTTTCGAGAAACCCCGTCTCGTTGAGCGTGTCCGTGTGGATACAGACCTGCACGTCCGCCTCGTCGGCCACGGAGAGGGCGGTGTCGATCACTTCCGGGGACGAACCCCAGTCCTCGTGGAGCTTCAGCCCGCAGGCCCCGGCAACGAGTTGCTCCCGGAGCGGCCCCGGTTCCGAGGCGTTGCCCTTGGCGTAGAACCCGACGTTGACCGGCCACTCCTCGGCTGCCCGCAGGAAGTTCTCGATGTTACGCGGGCCGGGCGTGCAGGTCGTCGCGCCGCCGCCATAGCCCCCACCCAGCATCGTCGTGATCCCCGAGGCCAGCGCGTGCTCGACCAGCTGGCCGGAGTTGAAGTGGACGTGGATGTCCAGCCCGCCGGGAGTGACGATCTTCCCCTCGGCGGGGTAGGCGTCGGTGCCGGGACCGACGACCATGTCGACGCCGTCCATCGTATCGGGGTTGCCGGCCTTGCCGATCCCGGCGATCTCGCCGTCTGTGACGCCGATGTCGGCGGCGACGATTCCCAGTTTCGGGTCGACGATGGTCGCGTTCGTGATCACCCAGTCCAGCGCGCCCTCCTCGTTGGTGACGCCGGGGGCCTGTCCCATCCCGTCGCGCAGGGTCTTGCCCCCACCGAAGACCGCTTCGTCCCCCGGTGTACGCAGGTCGTCTTCGACTTCGAGGAAGAGATCGGTGTCGCCGAGTCTGAGTTTATCGCCCTCGGTGGGGCCGTACAGTTCGGCGTAGTCAGAGCGGTCGATCTCCCGGGTCACTGCCCGGCCTCCGAGTCATCTCGCCCGTCTTCGGCGTCACTGACCGCGAAGCCCGCCGCCTCGGCTCGCGCCGTCGCCTCGTCGGCCCCGTCCTCGACGGAGCCGTTGGTCAGTCCGTTCATGCCCCAGACCCGGCGTTTCCCGCCGATCCCGACCAGTTCGACCGTCTTCGCGTCGCCGGGTTCGAACCGCACTGCCGTCCCTGCGGGGACGTTCAGCCGCATCCCGAACGCAGCGTCACGGTCGAACGCGAGCGCGGCGTTGACCTCGAAGAAGTGGAAGTGCGACCCGATCTGGACCGGTCGATCGCCCGTGTTGCGCACCGTCACACTGGCGGTTTCGCGACCCTCGTTGAGTGTCACCGTCCCGTCGCCGGCCCGGAGTTCACCCGGGACGAGATCGTCGGTCACGACGATCGGCTCCCGAGAGTGGGCACTCGTTTCGTTCTACCGCCTGTAACTACCGCTTTGTGGTTCATCTGGGCCAGAGTTGCGACCTACCGGATAAATAGCTACCGCTCAGTGGAAATTTTGTCGGCCAATCTTCGAGAAGGTGGACGTTCGTCCAGTGTTCGGACAGTGCGTCGGGGAGAACGGATCGAACGCGGACGAAATCGGTCCGCGAGTGACTGGAGTTACGATCTGACCGTTCCGACACGCGAGAGCACCAGCGCCAGTCCGGCACCCAGCGCCGGGAACGCCGCCAGCGCGAGGAAGGTGCCGTCGGTGCCGACGGCGGACAGCAGGATGCCCGCCACGGCCGCCCCCGCCGCGCCGACGCCGAAGTTCGCCAGATAGGTGTAGCCATAGGAGAGACCGCGGTCGTCGGGTGGGCTGTACTCGGCGATAGTCGCCTGATAGAGGGGCTGGATCGCAAAGAGCAGGAAACCGAGCAGTGCGCTGACCGCGAGCAACGGGCCGAGACCGGCCTGTGCGGCCGGGACGAACAGCACCGCGACGACGGCGAGTCCGGCGAAAACGGAGAGCAAGCCCGTCGTCACCGGAATCCGGTCGGTGAGTTTCCCGCCGACGTACTGCCCGCCGATGCCGACGGTCAGCAGGCCAGCGTAGACGTAGGACGCGAGGTCGAACTGCTGGGCCATCGGGCTGCCGGGTTCGAAGAGTGTCACGTAGTCGGTGATCGGCGGGAGGAACTGCCCGAGCACGTCCGGCAGGAAGGTCAACACGCCACGGTAGAACAGCCCGTTCATCAGGACGACACAGATCGCCAGCGCGAAGCCGGCGGTGAAGAGCCTCCGTGAATCGACGAAGAAGGCCCGCAACGACGCCAGCAGGCCCGAATTACTGTCGGAAAGGTCGTCGTCCAGCTCCTCGCGCTCGCCCCCGTCAGTACTGACGGCGGCCATCTCGTCGAACTCCGCAGTGACCGCGTAGAGGACGGCCAGCCCAGCCGGGACGACGAGGAGCCACGCGACGGTCTGCCAGTCGAACGCCAGCAACAGGAGTGCCGTCACGAGTGGGCCGAAGGCGATGCCAACGTTGCCGGCCATCCCGTGGTAGGCAAAGCCAGTCCCGCGCTCGTCGACGCCCGTCGAGAGCAGGGAGAGACCAGCCGGATGGTAGACGCTGGCGGCGACGCCCCACAGCCCCAGCGCGACGGCGATGGTCGGGACCCCCGGCGCGAACCCGAGCAAGGCAAAGGAGCCACCCATCCCGAGCAGGCAGGCGATCACGAGCGTCTTTGCCCCGAGACGATCCGCGAGCACGCCACCGGGCAGCGCGCCGATGCCGAACAGCGCGTAGCCGACGGCGACGACGCTCCCGAGCGTGGCCGTCGTCACCGGGAACTGCTGGAGCCAGATCACGACGAAGATGGGGATCGATAGCTCGTAGGTGTGGACCGTCGCATGAGCTAACATTGCGAAGGCGACGATCGAACGGTCGTTGTCGTTCATCAGTACGTCTCGACCGGAACGCCGAGTGTCTCGAAGTCGCCCGGATTCGCCGTGAGGATCGGTTCGTCGAGGACATCGGCGACCGCACCGATGTAGGCATCGTTCGTCTCGACACCGCTGTTCCCGCCGGCTTCGCGGTCGGCTTCGGCGAGCAACTGGCTCGCCGCCCGAGCGATCTCTTCGTCGACATCGACTCGTGGATAGCCCAGGAGCGCGTTCTGGACTGCGCGTCGCTCTTCGTCACTTGCGGTGTAGGCGACCCCGTAGTAGACTTCGGCAACGACCGGCGTCGGGAGCCACTGGACTTCGCTGCTGTCGGTTAGTTCCGTTCCCCTGTCGATGGCTGTTCGGTCACCGTCCATCAGGTCGAACACGTACGACGAATCGAGGATCACTCGTCGAATGCCTCCCGCGCACGTTCGAGTCGCTCCTCGTCACGCCCACCGAATCGTTCCACAGCGGCTCGTGCTTCCTCGACTTGCTCCGACGAGAGAATGCCTGCGAGCGCGGCTGGATCTGGCTCACGAGTCAGTCGGCGCAACGTCTCGAACATCGTCTCGTCGTCCCGATTGTGCGCTTTGACCCACGTGTGGTACTCGTCGGGCACCCGGATCATCTTGCTCATATTGTAAATCCAGATTTACAGGCTCAAAAGGGTTGCTGCTGTCCGCCGTTCAGAACCCCACCGCGCTCCCGTCCTTTCGTGGCTCGGTCGCCGCCGAGAGCGTCCCGTCTGGCTCTCGTCGGACGATCTGTGCACCGCCGAACTGCCGGGCCGGCAGGACGCCCACGTCGTGGTCCTTCCGGGAGAGTGCCCCACCCATCGACCCGGCCAGTCGCTCTTCCAGCGCGAGGCGACCGTCCTCCATGTAGCGCCAGCGCGGCGCGTCGAGGGCGCGCTGTAGCGGCATGTCGTAGTCCAGCAGATTCGACAGGACCTGCACGTGGCCCTGTGGCTGCATGTACCCGCCCATGACGCCGAAGGCGGCCCAGTCGTCCTCGTCGAGTTCCACGAGGCCGGGAATCAGCGTGTGGAAGGGCTTCTTGCCCGGTTCGAGCGTGTTCGGGTGGTCGGGATCGAGCGAGAAGGATGCCCCCCGGTTCTGCAGGACGATGCCCGTGTCCGGGACGACGACGCCGCTGCCGAAGCCGTTGTACAGCGAATTGATGAAGGAGACGACGTTGCCCGCCTCGTCCGCGACCGTCAGCAGGACGGTGTCGCTGTCCTCGTCGGGCAGACCCGGCCCACCGACCGAGACATCGCCCGCCGTGGGACCGACAGTCGACGCGCGCTCCTCGGCGTAGGCAGTGTCGTGCAGGTCGGGCACGGACTCGAAATCGGGGTCCGTGATGTAGTGGTGGCCGTCGTGGAACGCGCGTTTCATCGCCTCGGCGAAGTAGTGGACTCGCTCTGGCGTGTCGTAGTCGTAGAACCCCGCATCGAGTCGCTCGGCGACGTTGAGCGCCTCCAGCGCGATCAGGCCCTGATTGTTCGGCGGGAGTTCGTAGACGGTCGCGCCCCGATAGGTCGTCGAGACGGGATCGACGACATCCGGCGTGAAACCGTCGAGGTCGTCGGCCCTCAGCAAGCCGCCCTCGTCCTGCACGGCCGCACCGATCTGCTCGGCGATGGCACCCTCGTAGAACGCCTCGGTACCTTCCTCGGCGACAGTCTCGAAGGTCTCGCCCAGATCGGGCAGCGTGACGGTCTGGCCCACCTCGGGGGCCTCGCCGCCGGGCAGGTACGCCTCGCGGCCGGCGTCGCTCGTGAAGCGCTCGGCACACACGGCCCACGCATCGGCGATGATCTCACTGACCGGGTACCCCTCGGTCGCGTACTCGATGGCGGGACCGAGCACGTCGGCGAAGGGCAGGCGACCGTGTTCCTCGACGGTGTGCTCCCACCCTCTGGCTGCGCCCGGCACCGTGATCGCCAGCGGGCCGAAGTCGGGCATCCCGGTCTCGTCGTCATCGAGGCGGTCCCGGACGGTCTCGCGTGTGGCGGCCTGTGGTGCGCCGCCACAGCTTCGCAGCGCGCCCACCTCGTCGTCGGCCGTCCGATACAGCGCGAAGGCGTCCCCACCGATGCCGGTGCTCATCGGCTCGACGACGTTCAGCGCCGCCGCCGTGGCGACGGCCGCATCGAAGGCGTTGCCACCGTCGCGAAGGATCTGGACGCCCGCCTGCGCTGCGAGTGGCTGGCTCGTCGCGACGACGCCCCGCTTCGCGTACACTGTGGATCGGCGCGAGTCGAACCGGTCGAGGTCTGGTTCCATACCGGCAGGTGGGAAGAGACGGGCAAAAGCGTTGGTGGACAGGGAGAGTGCTCTATGCGGGAATCGTCGCCCGGAACTGCTCGGGGTCGTCGTGGAAGCAGTCACCGACGACGATGGCGTCCGCGCCAGCATCGAGAATCTCGCTGGCGCGGCGAGCGCTGTCGATCCCGCCACCGTAGACCAGCGTCGCGTCGTCGAGGTGTGTCGCGGCAGCCTCGACTTCGGCAGGACCGCCGTAGGTCCCGGAGTACTCCAGATAGAAGATGGGGAAGCCGTAGAACGCCTCCGTCGCCATCGCAGCGCCGGCGACCTGCTCGGTCGTGAAGGTCTCCTCGACACCGGAGACGTGGGCGGCCTTCGAATCGAGGTTCTGGATCACGTACCCCTCGCCGACGATCTTGTCGGCCATCTTCGCGACCGCGTCCAGCCCCTTCGATGCGATGATGTCGCCCAGAACCGGCAGTCCCGTGCCGAACAGTTCTTCGGGCTTGTTTCCGACTTCGGTGAACAGGTCGACGTGCTTGCCGACGAAGTGTTCGCGGTCGCCGTTGTACACCGCCGGGATCGCCAGTCGGTCCGCGGCCTCGATGGTGTCGGTCGAGACGTGATCGGAGCTGTAGGGTTCCTGCAGGACCGGCAGGGCCGGGAAGCGATCGGTGATCCGTTCGACGACCGAAAGCGTATTTTCGGCCGTAACGCCGTCCGAACCGCCGACGATGACGGCGTCGGTCCGCCCGAGCGGGTCGATGTCGGCCGGCAGTTCCTTGGCCGGGTCGACTTTGGTGACGTGCGTGATCTCGGTCCAGTCCAGTTCCATACCGGCCGCTCCGGGGGATCGAAGGTAGGTTTTTCTATCGACCGGGTATCACTGGAAGGAGCTGTCGGCGGCGATCGAACCGTCGACCGGCCCTCCCAGTCATCCCCCGTCGGAGGTGACCGGTGGCGTCTGGTGCTGAAACGTCTGGACTTCGAGCGTTCGGCCGTCGGGGTCCTCGGCGAAGAACTGGTAGATGTCGAAGGCGTCGTTCGTCTCCGGCGGGCCACGAGCCACGTCAGCGAGGTCGACATACAGGTCGTCGACGGCGGCTTCGTCGTCGAGGACGACGGTAACGATCCCGTCGGTCTCTGTCTCCGGGGCGTCACAGAAGCCGACGAGGAGGTTGTCGTAGCTGAGGATGGTACAGCCGCCTTCCTGTTCGAGCCACACGTCGAAGCCGAGCCGGTCGGTATAAAAGTCGAGGACAGTCGCCCGGTTCGCCGTCCGAAAGAACACGATGCCCGTCATGCCGTGACCGAGCGCCGCAAGCCACCTGAGCGTGTCGGCTCTCCGGCTTCGCCAGTCGGTCGTGTCAGTCCCGTCCCAGCCACTCGACGGCCTCGTCGACGGTGACGGGTACGTCCTCGACGCCCGCCCGCTCGAAGATGTCGACGACGGTCGGCGGTGCGAGGCCGGCGTCCCGGAGCCGTTCGGTGTCGGTCAGGATCGCACGGGTCGATCCGGTAGCGCGGACACGACCGTCGCGGCCGAGCAGCACGACCCGGTCGGCGACCGACGCCACGAGGTCGGTGTCGGGCGTCGCAGTGACGACAGTCACACCGTCGGCGGCGAGGTCGTCGAGGAGCGCCAGCAGCTCGCCCTCGTTGTCGCCGTCGACGTTGGAGAGGGGTTCGTCGAGCAAGAGAACGTCCGGGTCGACCGAGAGGACGCTGGCGATGGCGGCCCGGCGCTGCTCGCCGCCGCTGAGGCGGAACGGCGGGCGATCCAGCAGGTGCGTAAGACCGAAGCGCTTGGCGAGTTCGGCGACGCGCTCGTCGGCCTCGGACTGGGGAATATCGAGCTGTGAGGGACCGTACTCGATGTCCTCGCGCACCGTGGGGTTGAACAGGTACTCGCCGGGGTCCTGTGTGAGGACGCCGAGGCGGTCCCGGACGGCGTCGGCCGACTGCTCGTCACCGAAGTAGCGAACGGTCCCGGCGTCGGGGTCGAGCAGACCACCGAGCAAGAGCAGCAGCGTCGACTTGCCCGCGCCGTTGGGACCGAGCAACGCGACGCGTTCGCCGGCCTCGATGCTGAGGTCGACACCGTCGACGGCGGTCGCGCCGTCGCGGTAGCGGTAGGTCAGTCCCTCGGCGTCGATGACCGACGGGGCTGGGCCAGGAGCGGTGGAGGCGTCGTCGGTCACGCGACGATCACCCGGGCTGTGACGACGGCGACGATAGCGAGTGCGAAGGCGGCGTCGGCGAAACCGAGCGACGCCGACCGGTCGTAGGGCGTCATCCGGGTGCCGCCGCGAGCGCGGGCGGCCCGCTGGACGCGCTCGCCCCGTTCGAGCGAACGCAGCAGGAAGGTGCCCAGAAAGGAGCCGGTGGCACGCCAAGCGTCCCCGAGCGACTGGCGGCCGAACGTCCGACTCCGGCGGGCGTGGGTCATCCGCTCTAGCTCCCTGAAGAAGAGCAGCAGCGAGCGGTAGGTGATCGCCAGTAGCGTGATCGCGAGCGAGGGGACCCGGAGCCGGCGGAGTGCAGCCAGCAGCGCCGAGAAGCGCGTCGTCAGCAAGAGCACCGACAGCAGGGCGACGCAGGTGCCCACGCGGACGACGAACGCGGCGACGTAGGTCAGTCCGGGTTCGGTAAGCGCGAGCGGGCCAGCGACCGGAACCGTGCCCAGCGAGAGGGCGGCGGGACCGGGCTGGAGGAACGCCTGCGGTGCGACGACGACGGTCGCAGCGCCGACGGGGAGGGCGACGCGCGTTCCGAGCACCTTCAGTGGGAGCCGAGAGGAGAGTGCGAAGGCGAGCGGGACGACCGCCAGTCCACAGAGGACGGCGAGGTCGTCGGTCGCGACGGCGGTCACGAGGACGGCGACGGTGCCCAGCAGCTTCACGGCGGGATCGACGGCCTGCAGGAAGCCGTCGCGCTCCGGGGTACGGGTCGACAGCAGGAACGACTGGGCCTGGCCGGAGACCTCGGCGACGGTGCGGTCCAGTACTTCCATCACTCGGCGAGCAGGCGGGCCATCGCCACCACGACGACGAGCGTCAGGGCAGTGCCGACGACACCGGAGAGGAGCGTCCCGACGAACGGATCGATGCCGGGGAGGGTGTAGTCGGGCAGGAGACCGGCGTTGTAGGTCACCGCGTGGGCCGGCGCGCCGGTGTGCTCGGCGGCGTTTTCGAGCGGTTCGGCGTAGCTGACCTGTCCGGCCGCCCAGGCAAACAGCGGCGAGAGCGCGACCAGCACGGCGACGGCAGCCAGCCCGCGACGTGCCCACTGGCTGTGCCAGGCGTCGCTCACCGCACTCGATACGCTCATGCGCTCACCTCCAGATCGGGCGTCGTCGGGAAGAGGTCGGGTCGGGCGTCGGCGACGTAGCGGTAGACGACCGCCGTGATGCCGCCTTCGATCAGGCCGAGCACGAGGTGGCCCACGCCCATGATCGACAGCGTCGTCAGGAGTTCGTAGGCGAAGGCCTCGGAGAGACCGAGCTGGAGACCCGCGGTGAGCGCGCCGGCGGTGATCCCGAGCCAGCCAGCGACAAAGGCCGCCGCGAACTCGTTGTGGTCGGCCAGCAGCCGATAGATGGCGTAGCCGACGTACACCTCGACGACGGCCATGTTGAAGACGTTCGCACCGAGGACGACCAGCCCACCGTCGCCGAACACGAGCGCCTGAATCGTCACGACCGTCGCAACACAGAGCGCGCCCAGATGCGGGCCGAGCAGGATGGCAGCGAAGGCCCCGCCGACGAAGTGCGCGCTCGTCCCGCCGGGGATCGGCCAGTTCAGCATCTGGGCAGCGAACAGGCCGGCTGCGACGATGCCAAGTACCGGTGCGCGTGCGTCCGTCAGTTCGCCGTCTGCCCGTCGTGCAGCGACGGCGAGCGTTCCGAGCGACAGCAACCCACAGGCCACAGCGACCCACAGATCGAGATAGCCGTCTGGAATGTGCATACCAACGGATTCCGGTGTGGCAGAATAATACTTTTGCTTCCTACAGTATTATCCAATCGCCGGAGAACCGCGAGTGGAACACCCTCTTACCGGCCGGCGTCGTAGCCCGCACCATGAGCAACGATCTGGACCGAATCAGCCTGACGCTCCCGCCGGAGATGACAACGCATCTCGACGACATCGTCGACGACTGGGAGTACGCCAGCCGCTCGGAGGCGATCAGGGACGCGCTACGGGACTTCTTCGGGGCCTACGAGTGGGAGACGGCCGACGAGTCGGTCCATCACGGCACCGTCGTCGTCGTCCACGACCACCACGTCGACGGCATCGCCGACGACCTCCAGTCGATCCAACACGAGATGGCCGACCTCATCACGTCAGTCCAGCACATCCATCTCTCACACGACACCTGCATGGAGACGCTGGTCGTCGAGGGACCGGGCACTTCGATCACCGAACTGGCGAACCAGTTGCGCGCGCTCGGTGGCGTCAATCAGGTCAAAGTCGTCACCGTCGGCGGCGAGTAACACGAATCAGCGGGACCGTCTCGACCACCCGGACTGTCTTCTGCAGCGACGGTTTTCTGTTATTAGAAACATACCACTCATTCCCAATCGTAAAGCCACATTATCCACCAGAGTTGTACAGAATGTGGATGTCCTAATACACGTGGGAAGATACTTGGACATCTATAAGACCCGATTGCAAACCCTTATTTACTATCTCGAAAATCCAAGGAACGGTAACATATGATGGACGAATGTCTGACTTCAGTTCGCAATTATGGTGGAAAACGTGGTAGGAGTGGCTTCGAGATTGAGGAATGTTGTATATTTGTGGAGGATACCAAATGAGTCCCGAGCGGTCTGTCAGCCGCCGTGGGTTCCTCGGTGCCAGCGGGACGGCACTCGTTGCGGGTCTGGCCGGCTGTTCGCAGAGTGGCGGCAGCAGCGACGGTAGCAGCGACGCCAGCAGTGACGGCGCGACGACCGACACCGCCAGCAGCGCCGAGACGGTCAAGATCGGCGTGCTCGAAGACCAGTCCGGGAACTTCGCACTCGTCGGCGACCCCAAGTACAAGGCGTCGATGCTCGCCATCGAAGAGATCAACGCGAACGGCGGGATCGACGGCAAACAGATCGAGCCGGTTACTGCCGACCCGCAGTCGGACAATCAACGCTATCAGGAACTGACCCGCGAGTACATCAACGAAGAGGAAGTCGACGTGCTGTGGGCCGGCTACTCCTCGGCGACTCGTGAGGCGATCCGACCGATCATCAACCGGAACGAACAGCTCTACTTCTACACCACCCAGTACGAGGGTGGGGTCTGTGACTGGACGACGTTCGCCTGCGGGCCGACCGCGCGCCAGCAACTCGGGTCCGTCCTGCCGTACCTCCGTGAGGAGTTCGGCCCGAAGATCTACACCATCGCCGCCGACTACAACTTCGGCCAGCTATCGGCCGACTGGGTGAAGGTGCTGGCCGACGAGAACGACGCCGAAGTCGTCGGCGAGGAGTTCATCCCGCTGTCGGAGTCGAGTTTCGGCTCGACGATCAGCCGGATTCAGGAGGCAGATCCCGACTTCGTGATGTCGATGCTGGTCGGTGCGAACCACACGGCCTTCTACGAACAGAAGGCGTCCTCCGGTCTCGACGTGCCGATCGGTACCTCGACGGCGATGGCACAGGGCTACGAGCACCGCCGGATCGACCCGCCCGCGATGGCGAACATCTACGCCGGTGTCAACTACATGGAGGAGGTCCCGACCGAGAGCAACACCGGGGATGGCGGGTTCGTCGACCGCTACTACGAGATGTATCCCGACGCCCCCTATCTCAACGAGGAGGCCGAGACCAACTACTTCACGACGTACATGTACAAGCAGGCCGTCGAGCAGGCCGGGACGCTCGAACAGCCAGAGGTCATCGAGGCACTGGAGTCCGGGATCAGTCTCGGCACCGAGCGCGCACCCGAAGCGCCCGAAGGTGGGTCGATCGAACTCGACCCGGAGACCCACCACGTCGACCACCACATGTGGGTCATGAAGGCAGACGAGCAACACAACATCGAGGCGGTCTCGGACGAGAAGATCCCCGAGCAGTTCCTCACGAACACGGTCGGCTGTGACCTGACCAGCGAAGACGAACAGACCCAGTACACCCCCGTCGACTACTTCGAGGAGGCAGAGTAACGTGACGAACGGCCTGCCGGTACCGGTCGGAACCGAATCGGAAGTCGACCCCGCGGCTGTGCGGAATCACTCCCCGCACGAGGCCCACCCGAGAGTATGATACAGGCAGCGTCTCAGGCCCGCTACGGCATCGGTGCCGTCGCGGCGGTCGTGGCACTGTTCGCCCTCGGGAGCCAGACGACGCCGAACCTGACGTTTCGGGTGTACTACGCCGTCTCGTTCGTCGTGCTGGCGGCGATCGGACTCGCGATCATCTTCGGGATCATGGGCGTCATCAACCTCGCCCACGGGGAGTTCATCCTCGTCGGCGCGTACGCGACGACGCTGTCGGCGACACAGCTCGGCCTCCCGCTCCCGATCGGGATGCTCGTCGGCGCGCTCGTGACCGCGGTCTTCGGACTGGTGGTCGAACGCGTCATCATCTCGGGGTACGTTCCCAACTGGATCGGGCAACGGACCCTCGGGCGCGACCTCATCACGCCCTTTTACGACCGGCTGGCGGACTCGATGGTCGCGACCTTCGGTCTGAGCCTGATCATGGTGCAGGGCGCGCGCATCGTCTTCGGGAACTCGATCGATCAGATCGGTGTGCCCTTCGGCTCGACGGCGGGCTATCCCGACTACCGGATCGCGCTGGTCGGGATCACCGCGGGCGTGCTGGCGCTGGTCTACGCGCTGTTCACCCAGACGACGTTCGGCACGCGCGTCCGGGCGACGATGCAGGACGAGGAGACCGCGAAGGCACTCGGGATCGACACCGAGCGCACGTACATGCTCACGTTCGCCATCGGCTCCGGCCTCGCGGGCTTTACCGGCGCGCTGTTCGCGCCGCTGCTGTCGATGCAGCCGACGCTGGGCGACCAGTTCCTCGTCGAGGCGTTCGTCGCCGTCGTCGTCGGCGGTGCCAGCGTCGTCGTCGGCACGTCGCTGTCGGGCCTGCTACTCGGTCCGATCGACGCGCTCTTTTCCGACGAGTTCGGCGAGTTCGCCGGTCGGATCGCACTGCTCGTGGCGGCGATGCTCGCACTCCGGTTCCTGCCGGGCGGGATCACCGGGCTGGTGGACCGACTGCGTGATCGACTGGAGGGGGGATCGTAGATGGCCGCGGAATCGACTGGCGGCGAGGGGACGACTTCACCGTCGGTGATTACCCGCCTGCGGGCGCGCCTCGAAGGGCCGAACACCATCGGGAACTCCCGGCGGTTCTGGATCGGGTTCGCGCTCGTCCTCGCCGGTCTCGTCGCGTTCCCGCTGGTCGGCGCGAGTACGGGGAATCAGTTCTCGCTGTTCCTGGTGCTTGGCCTGCTCGGACTCTCGCTGTCGCTCGTGTGGGGGTACGCCGGCATCCTCAGCTTCGGCCAGACCGTGTTCTTCGGGGTCGGCGCGTACACCTTCGGCGTGGTATCGATCAATTTCCCCACGCCGGCCGGCATCACGGGTGCCGTGTTCGCCGGCACGGTCGCCGGTGCCGTCGTGGCGGCCCTGCTCGGCTACTTCATGTTCTACGGCGGGGTGCGCGACGTGTACGTGACGATCATCACGCTCGTCTCGACGCTGGTGATGCTGACGTTCATGGCCCAGACCGCCGGCTCCGAGTGGACCATCGGCGAGGCTCCGCTTGGCGGCTTCAACGGGATGCCGGGGATGCCACTGCTGAATCTGGGCATCGAGGGCGTCTTGACGTTCCAGTTCGTGTTCAACGATCTCGAACTGTTCGTGCCGGTGCTGGGGACGGTCGAAGTCGACCCGTTCTACTACCTGTCGCTGGCGCTCTTGCTCGCCGCGTACCTCGGCCTGCGCGTCCTCGTCAACATGGACTTCGGGCGCGTGCTGGTCGCGATTCGAGAGGACGAAGACCGGACGATGATGTTCGGCTACGACGTCGAGCGCGCCAAGTTACTGGCGTTCACGCTCGGTGGCGCGCTGGCCGGGCTGGCGGGCGTGCTGTACGCCGCCCGGAACGTCTACATCGATCCGTCGGTGTTCGAACTGTACTTCGCGACGCTGCCGGTGGTGTGGATCAGCGTCGGCGGGCGAAAGAGCCTGCTCGGGGCGGTCGTCGCGACGATCGCAGTCGAGTACCTTCGGCTGAACATCGGCGGCGAGCTCGCACTGGTCGCGGTCGGTGCGTTGCTCCTGCTCTCGATTCTGGTGCTGCCGGGCGGTGTCGTCCCGTGGATCGACGAGAAGCTATCCAAGAGTCGCCTCGACGTGTCTGACGTCGAGAACCCGGAGACGCCGACGGAGGCAACCGAATCATGAGTGAGTCATCGAGTCCGGAGTCGCTGGGACCGAACGTCCGCCAGACCGCCGCCGAGATGGCGACTGGCGACCGAACCGACACGCTACTGCAGACCGAGGAGCTGGTCAAGACCTTCGGTGGCTTCACCGCGACCGATTCGGTCGACTTCGCCATCGACGAAGGCGAACTCCGGTGTCTGATCGGGCCGAACGGCGCAGGCAAGTCGACGCTGCTGAAACTGATCACCGGGACCCTCAGACCGACCGACGGGGCGGTCTACTACGACGGCCACGACATCACCGATCTGGAGCCAAACGAACGGGTCGATCGCGGGATCAGCATGAAGTTTCAGGTCCCGTCCGTGTACGGCGATCTGACCGTCCGAGAGAACGCTCGGCTGCCGATTCAACAGTTCGCCGACGGGGTCGAGCGCCAGCGTCTCGTTCAGGAGTCCATCGACGCGGCCGGACTCACCGGCTACGAGGAGGTCGAGGCGAGCACGCTCTCGCACGGCCAGCAACAGCAACTGGAGATCAGCATGGCCGCCTCGCTGGAACCCGATCTCCTCTTGCTCGACGAACCCGTCGCCGGCCTCTCGGTCGACGAGCGCGACGAGATCGCAGCGCGCGTCACGCGACTCAACGAGGAGGAGGGGATCGCGTTCATCGTCATCGAACACGACACGGAGTTCGTCGGCGAGATCGCAGACAAGGTGACCGTCCTGAACAAGGGCGACGTGTTCCGCGAAGGATCGATCGAGGAGATCGAGTCCGACCCGGCGGTCAAACGGATCTACCTCGGCGAAGACGACGGAGGTGACGAATGACGGTCCTCGAATTCGACGACGTGACCGTCGGCTACGACACCCCCGTGCTGCGAGAGATCGACCTCGCCGTCGAGGCGGGCGAGATCGTCGGCGTCGTCGGCAAGAACGGCGTCGGCAAGACGACGTTGATGAAGACCGCCATCGGTCTCCTCGAACCGATGTCTGGGACGATCACCTACGAGGGAACCGACATCACCGGGGCGGCGGCGGACACCCGCGCCAACGACGGGATCGGCTACATCCCACAGGGCCGGGACATCTTCCCCGACCTGACCGTCGCGGAGAACCTCCGGATGGGCGAACACATCAACAGCGCGAGCGGCGAGACGCGCTACGAGGAAGTGTACGACCTCTTCCCGGTGCTCGAAGAACGCGCCGGACAGGACGGCGGCACGCTCTCTGGCGGGCAACAGCAGATGCTCGCCATCGGCCGGGCCTTGGTGGGCGACCCCGACCTCCTCCTGCTCGACGAACCCAGCGAGGGCGTCCAGCCCTCCATCGTCGACCAGATCAGCCGCGACATGCGCCGTATCAACGACGAACTCGGGACGACCATCCTCTTCGTCGAGCAGAACCTCGGCGTCATCCGCGATATGGCCGACCGCTGCTACGCCATGGAACGGGGCGAAATCGTCGACCAGATCGCCGGCGAGGAGTTGGGCGACGAGGACGCGATCGCCAGCTATCTGGCGGTCTGATCGCTCTCGGTCGACCTGCCGCGAGGGACGCCCTTTTTACAGCCTGTCCCGAAAGCCGAGTATGGATATTGTACCGGACACGAGCGTGGTCATCGATGGCCGCGTGTCCGAGCGGATCGAAGCCGACGCCGACCCCGATTCGACGGGGGAAGGCACCGGCTTCGCTGGCGCGACGGTGATCGTCCCCGAGGCAGTCGTGGGCGAACTCGAAGCACAGGCCAACGACGGCCGCGAGACCGGCTGGGAGGGGCTGGAGGAACTCCAGCGCCTCGTCGACCTCGACGAGGACGGCACGATCGACGTAGAGTACGTCGGTCGCCGTCCGGACGCCATCGAGAAACGCGAGGCCGGCGAGGGCCAGATCGACGCGCTGATTCGGGACGTGGCACAGGACCGCGGGGCGACGCTCGTGACCAGCGACGACGTGCAGGCCGAGGTCGCACGCGCGAAGGGAATCGACGTGGAGTTTCTCGACCCCATCGAGCGGACGATCGATCGGCTGGACATCGAGAACTTCTTCGACGAGGCGACGATGAGCGTCCACCTCAAGGTCGGCGTCGAACCGTTCGCCAAGCGCGGATCGATCGGCGAGATGTCGTATCAGCCGATCCGCGACAAGCAGGCGACAGAGAGCGAGCTACGGGACTACGCCGCCGACATCGAGGACGCGGCGCGGGCCAGCCCCGAAGGGTTCGTCGAACTCTCCCAGCCGGGGATGACGATCATCCAGTACCGGGACTACCGGATCGCCATCGCCCGACCGCCGTTCTCGGACGCACTGGAGATCACCGCCGTCCGGCCCATCGTCAAGACGACGATGGACGACTACGAGCACGCCGACGAACTGCGCGAACGGCTCACCGATCACCAGCGGGGCGTCCTCATCTCCGGGTCACCCGGCGCGGGGAAGTCGACGTTCGCACAGGCCGTCGGTGAGTTCCTCGTCGACGCCGACTACGCCGTCAAGACGATGGAGAAGCCCCGCGACCTGCAGGTCGGCCCCGAGATCACCCAGTACACGGAACTGGGCGGTTCGATGGCAAACACCGCCGATTCGCTGCTGATGGTCCGGCCCGACTACACCATCTACGACGAGGTCCGCAAAACGGACGACTTCGAGGTCTTCTCGGACATGCGACTGGCCGGCGTCGGGATGATCGGCGTCGTCCACGCCACCCGCGCTATCGACGCCCTCCAGCGCCTGATCGGCCGCGTGGAACTGGGCCTGATCCCCCAGATCGTCGACACCGTCATCTACATCGAGGCCGGCGAGGTCGAGACCGTCTACGACGTGACGACCGAGGTGAAGGTCCCCGAAGGCCTGACCGCAGAGGACCTCGCCCGACCGGTGATCCTCATCCGGGACTTCGAGACCGGCGAACCAGCCTACGAGATCTACACCTTCAACCGTCAGGTCGTCACCGTGCCGCTTGGCGACGAGGATGGTGGACCGGGCACAGAGTCCGGCGTCGACCGCATCGCCAAACAGGAGATCGAACGCGAGATCCGGTCGATCGCCCACGGCCACGTCGAGGTCGAACTCAAGAGTCCCGACACCGCCGTCGTCTGGGTCGAAGAGAAGGACATCTCGCAGGTCATCGGCAAGGGCGGCGGCCGGATCACCGACGTGGAGAATCGGCTTGGCATCGACATCGACGTGCGCACGCTCGCAGAGAAGCCCAGTAGCTCCTCGGCCAGTAGCTCCGCAGGTGGCGGCCAGAACGCACCCGGACAGATCGTCACGCCCGAGATCACCTCCCGACACGTCCAGATCCCGATGGACGGCCACCAGGGCGACACCGTCGAAGTGCAGGCCGACGGCCAGTACCTCTTTACCGCGACGGTCTCGCGCGGCGGTGAGATCCAGGTCTCGCGGGGCAGTGCCATCGCCGAAGAACTCGAACAGGCCATCGACCGCGGGAAGACGATCACCGTGGTGCCGTCGTAAGCGAGAGAGCATCCGCCGAGCGAAGCGAGGCGGTTCACCGGCCCGAGTGAAGCGAGGGGCGGCCTTTTTCATCGACGTTTTTGGCCGAGCGGTTCGCGAGCGTCGCGAGCGAACCCGAAGGCGAAAAAGGTCGGCGGGAAGACGATCACTGTGGTTCCGTCGTAGGTCAGCCGCATCCGTGCCACCGGTGCGGTTCACGGCCACGAGCGAAGGGAGTGGCCGCCTTTTTCATCGACGTTTTTGCGCGAGGGTTCCCGCAGTGAGCGCAGCGAACGAGGAAACCCGACGCGGAAAAAGGTCGGCGGGAAGACGATCACCGTGGTGCCGTCGTAGCCGAGAGCATTCGCGCGACCGAGCGGTCCGTCAGGACCCGGAAGGTCGCGCGATTCCCCCGAACGCGAGCGTAGCTCGCGTTCGGCCCTTTTTGGCCCACGTTTTTGCGCGAGCGGTTCGAGCGCGCCGAAGGCGCGACTCGAACCCGACGCGGAAAAAGGTGGTCTAGCGGAACTGCACGCCCAGATCGTGCATCCGGTCGTTGTGTCGGGCGACGTTGATCAACAGCGGTGTCAGTCCCTCGACCTCGGCGGCGTTGGCGAGCGGGCCGCCATCGAGGGCACGGAGGCCGTCGATGGCCTCGGCCAGTTCGATCACGGTGTCCTTGGCGTCGCGCTCGTCGCCGACGACGACGGTGTCCCAGTCCAGTTCGGCGTCGAGATTCGCCAGTCGGCCGGCCGCGAGGTTGTGGAAGGCACCGACGACCGAGACCTCGTCGGGCGCGGCGTTTTCGGCGAGTTTCGTCACGCTGCCCGCGCCGGGGCGGTTGTAGTGGAAGCCGTCCTCGTCGCGTTTCATCCCGACGGCCGGGGAGACGAGCACGTCGTCGGGTTCGAGTGTGTCGGCGATGGCCTCGACGGTGTCGGTCAGGTGATACGCCGGGACGGCAGTGACGATCACGTCCGCACGACGCGCGGCGTCGACGTTACCTAGTCCCTCGATCGTTACCTCGCGCCCACGGCTGTCCAGTTCCGTCTCGTACTCCTCGGCTTTCGTCTCGGCGCGGTCGGGGTCGCGCGAGCCGACGATCACGTCGTGGGGTGAGTCGTTGGCCCACCGCAGTGCCAGTCCCTCGCCGATATCACCGGTGCCACCGAGCAGGGCGATTTCCATACCCGAAGGCTGGGACGAATGCCGAATAAGTGTTGCCACAGTCCCGCTACTTGCCGACGGTCGCTGGATCGAACGATCAATCCCCCCGCGCGACGATCAGATAGGCGAGTACGAGCGAGAACGCGATCCACTGGACGCCGACGAACAACCGTGCGGGCAGCGTCGGCGGGACGATCAACACACCGAGTGCGAGTCCGAACACGGCGAGGACACCCGAGAGACCGACGAACCAGAGCAGTTGCGTTCGCTCCATCGTCGACTAGTCGTGGTCCATCCGTGAAAAGGACGAAGCCTAACGGACGAGAGCGTCAGCGCGGTTCGATCAGTTCAGGCAGTTCGTTCACGCTGTCGAGGACGGCGGCGGCCCCGACGCGGCTGAACTTCGTGCGACCGTCTTCACCGCTGAGACCGCCCGTGAGGACGCCGACGCCGTCGTAGACCCGGTCGTCGTCGGCCTCGTTGGCGTTGACTGCAGTCTTCACGTCGTCGAGCGTGTCACCGACGAACACGACCCGTTCGGCGTCGAACTTTGCTGCGAGCGTCACCAAGGCGTGGGGGTCGGGCTTGCCGGCCTCCCAGTCGTCCATCGTGAAGCGGTCGGCCGCCGGCACGTCCAGACCGACCTGTTCGATAGCGATGTCGGCCTCGGCGGCGGGGCGGCCGGTGACGACGCCGACATCGTAGTCGGCGTGGAACGCCGCGATCGTCTCGGGATCGATGACGACTGGTTCGTCGTGGATAAAGCCCGGTTCGACGATCCGGGGTTCACTGCCCTCGATGTCCCGATAGAGATCCGCGCCGAGGTACAGCATCTGGAACACGTCACGAAGTTGGTCCCGATCCCACGCCCCGAAGACGTCCTCGCACTGATTCGGCGTGAGTTCGTCCCGGACGACCGCTTCCGCAGCGTCGAGTCCGCCGCCGCGCTCGGCGATGCGGTCGGTAAAGGCGTCGAGCGAGAGGGCGAGACCCTCGGCAGTCGAGAGGACGTACAGCGCCCCCGCGTAGGCGACTTCCCAGTCGTTGTTGAAGCCACCGGCGTCCTTGAAGAACTGCACGTCGTCTCGCTCGATCGTCTCGCCGTACAGCCGCTCGATGGACTCGACGATAGCGCGCCGATAGGAGTGTTCCACGTCGACGACCACGCCATCGAGGTCCAGCACGACCGCGTCGACTTTCATGTGCCGGGACAGGAGACGGGCAGTCATTTCACTTGTCTTTTCGACCGCGCCCCGGCCCGTCCGCTCGCGCTCTGTACAACGTCTCCCCACGCGGCAGTTGCTCGCGCTCGACCGGAACCGCCGGCTGGTCGCCGCCGAGCGTCGTGAAATAGCAGACGGCGTCGGCAGCGAGCGCGACGGCCCACAGTGGCCGATGAAGTTCCGGTGGGCAGTTCAACGCGTAGACGGCGTCTGCATCGGCGTAGACGGCCGGGTCTGGATCGGTTACGTCGTCGAGAACGAAGGGAACGGAATCGGGGACCGGACGCTCGACCACGTCGGTCGCGGTCACGTCGACGCCGCGCTCGGCGAGTGCGCCGGCCACCTCGGGGCGGCGTCCAATGCCAACCTCGACGACGCGTTCGAACGTCGCCAGTCGGTCCGAAATCGGGCGTCGGTGGTCGTCCACGGCGGGATGTTTATGTCACACCGAACCATATGGCTTCGCATGCACGTCGACGTCGTGCCGGTCGGCGACGTTTCGGCACGGGTCAAGCGCGAGGCCTCGGACGGACTGCGGACCGTCTACGACTGTGAGGTCTCGATGCACGAACCCCAGCCGATCCCCTCCGGCGCATACGACGCTAACCGCGACCAGCACCGGGCCGAGGAGTTCATCGATCTGGCCCAGCGGGTCGGCACTGGCGACAAAAACATCGCGATCACGCCACAGGATCTGTACTACCGACGACGCAACTACGTCTTCGGACTCGCCTATCTCAGTGGGAGTGGCAGCGTCATCTCGACACACCGCCTGCAGACCTCCTCCGACGGTGGCTTCTCGAATCGCTCCGCCGGGGACATCTTCGGTGATCGGGTCCGCAAGGAAGTGGTCCACGAGATCGGCCACACGCTGGGACTGGAACACTGCGACAACGAACGCTGTGTGATGAACTTCTCGCCGACGGTCCGGGAAGTCGACGTGAAAGAACAGTCGCTGTGTGGCACCTGTGCGAAACAGGTGACCTGACCGACGGCGCTCCTTCTGCATGAAATCGGTGCGTTAGGCCTGCTCAACGACGCTAAAACGCCCGCGAGACCCGTCTTCGTCCGTCGCACCACCAGCCCATTCTTCGCTCCAAGATCGGAGTCCAACTTAGTTAGGCACAACCGTTATTATCCATGTTAACTAATAACATGGTGTATGAGTAAAACGCAAGATTCCGCCCGCGTCGACGAACTCTCAGACATCTTCCGATCGGTCACCGGTGGCGACTCCGTCACCGAGTCACAGGACGAGCAGGCCCAGCAAAGCGACCGCGAGATTCCAGACGACGGCGGCGGGCGGGTCGAGATCGACGACGGACTCGACGACGCCGTCGATGGCGCGGAGATGGCCGGCCCCGATCCCGTGTCCTAGAGCTACCGGTCTCTCGATCGTCCCTCATTCGGCTGGATCGAGCGCACCGAGACCCAGCGCCGTCCCGGCAGTCGTACAGAGATAGCCAACTATCGCGAGCAGCCGGTTCGGTTCCCCGAAGCACGTGTATCCGAGCCGCGTGTCGTGGGGCCACCCGAAGTAGAAAGCGTTTGTGCCCCAGTCGTACACGAACTGCCAGGTCGCATCCGGTAGAAGCGGCTCTCGACACGCACCCCCAGCGACGCCGATCCAGAACACGAGCACGCCGACGAACAAGAGCGCGGCCGGACGACGGTACCGCCGGAAGCGCGCCAGCGCCGACACACCGAGCGGAAGCGCAGAGAGCAGGACGACCCCGCGGAAGAACTGTCGTTCCCACCCCCACTCCGTCCCGAAGGTGACGAACAGCGACCCACCGAGAAGGACCGCCGTGCACGCGCACGACAGGAGCAGACGGGCGGGGCGAACGTCTCGCACAGTCAATCGGGCACCACGCATCGAACAAATCCCAGTTGTGTCAGACGGAGAGTGCTTTCGGGCAATAGTGTATCGATGTGTCGGTTGGAGAGTAGTGGTGATCTCCCCCGTTCGAATTAACGACCGCCCTGCTCACGCGGGTAGTGTTCAGATAAGAGATCAAGTACGGACAGTCCAAGGCACCGAAAGCCCTCGACTCGCTAGCCAGATCTGTGGCGGATATTCTCCCTCTGGTCGAATAGTGCCGCCGCAGATCTGGTTACCGAGCCTCGCCCATTCATCCACCAGGAGTCGGCTGTTTAGCCGTCTAAACCCTGGTGGGTGAAAGGGCGAGCGCAGTTACGGGAACCCGGACCCCGCAAGCACCCACGGCGCGCAGCGGCGGTCCCGGGACCGTAACTGTGCGAGGGCTTTCGGTGTCTGCCACTCGGAGACCGAGGTTGCTTATCTGAACACCGCCCTCACGTGTCGCTCCTTTCAGTCGCTCCCGCTCGATTGTCCGGCGGTCGTGACCGCAGGGAACGACCGCCTACGGCGCGTAGTAATACTCGCCCTCTCGCTTCTGCTTTCGATCCAGCTGCGAGCCGGGCTTGTTGATCCGCGGGCGCGAGGTGCGTTCGTCCCGGCGGAAGGTCACGTCGAGGTTCGCGAGGAACTCGTTCATTCCATCGCGCATGCCCACGGGCGGGCTGGCGTGGCCCTGCTGTGCGGGTTCGCCGTCGAAGACGAGCAGGCGATCGGACAGCAGGTCGATCATGTAGATGTCGTGGTCGATGACCATCGCCGTCGCGTCGTGGTTCTCGGCGTAGCGTCGGATGGCGCTGGTCGCGAGCACGCGCTGTTCCACGTCGAGGTGGGCCGACGGTTCGTCCAGCAGATAGAGGTCGGCGTCTTTGGAGAGACAGGCCGCGATGGCGACGCGCTGGCGCTCCCCACCGGAGAGGTCGGTGAGTTGCTGCTCCATCACGCGGTCTAGCTGGAGGGGCTGGGCGATCTCGGTGGTCCAGTACGACGAGCCGAAGTCGTCCGTGATCGACGAGAGGAAGGCGTCGACCCGCATCGGCTGGTCGATCTCGATGTACTGGGGTTTGTAGGCGATGTCCAGATCGGCGTCGATCTTGCCCTCGTCCGGTTCGAGGCGGCCGGCCAGCAGCTTCGCAAAGGTCGACTTCCCGATCCCGTTGGGACCGACGACGCCCAGCACCTCGCTCTCGCGGATCGTTCCGCCCTCGACTTCGAGTGCGAACTCGCCGTCGCCGTAGGACTTCGTGATGTCGGGGTACTCGATGACCACGTCGCCTGTCGACTTCGAACGGGGCGCGTGTTCCTCGAACTCGATTTCCTGCTGGCGGAAGCGCATGTTCTCGTTTTCGAGGTAGCCCGAGAGGTACTCGTTGATGCCGTTTTTCGTCGATTTCGGGCTGGTGATGATACCGTACGCGCCGGGTTCACCGTAGGCGACGTGCAGAGCATCGGCGAGCAGATCGAGGATCGCCAAGTCGTGTTCGACGACCAGCATCGAGCGGTCCTCGTCTTCGGCCAGTTCCTGAATCAACTGCGCGGCGGTCATGCGCTGGCCGATGTCCAGATAGGGAGTGATCTCGTCGAGGAAGTAGAAGTCGGCGTCACGGGCCAGCGTCGCGACGAGGGCGACCCGCTGGAGTTCCCCGCCAGAGAGGTCGTCGATGTGGTTGTCGACGACGGGGGCGATGCCGGTCCGTTCGATTAGTTCGTCCAGCGCACCCCGTTCATCGGTCCGTTCGAGTAGCTGGCGGGCCGGGCCGTCGAACTGGTCGGGGATCTGGTCGACGTACTGTGGCTTGCGGGCGACAGTCACGTCGCCTTCCCGGAGGTCTTCGAGGTAGTCCTGCAGTTCGGTCCCCCGGTACTCGTCGATGACCGCCTCCCAGGCCGGTTCGGTGTCGAAGCGCCCGAGGTTGGGCGTCATCTCGTCGGCGAGGATGTGGACCGCGGTGGTCTTCCCGATCCCGTTCGGGCCGAGGATACCGGTCACGCGCCCTTCCTGTGGTGCGGGCAGACCATAGAGGGCAAAGGAGTTCTCGCCGTAGCGATGGACCGGTTCGTCCTGGAGTTCCTGCGGGAGATTGATGATCTCGATCGCGTCGAACGGGCACTTCTCGACGCAGATACCGCAGGTCTCGCCCAGACAGATCTCCTCGGAGATCCACACCTGATCGTCACTGCCGGCGTACTCCTCGCCCTCGTCGTAGGCGTCGCCCCGTTTGACGATACACTGCTTGCCCGTCCGGTTTGGCGGGCAGAAGTTCATGCACTCGTAGTTACAGCGGTCGGGCTGACATCGATCGAGGTCGACGACCGCGATACTGTCCTCGGCCATGATTAGAGTGTCTCCGTCGTCAGGAGGATGCCCCACGAGATGAACCACAGCGAGAACGTCATGAACGCGACGAAGAGGTAGTCCTTCGTGGAGAAGTCGTCGATGTCGACGCCCAGTACCTTCAGAATCGGGAACTGGACGACGATCGCTGCGATGAGGACGGCGATACCGATCTGATCGGTCGCGCTGGCCGCTATCTCGTTGGTCGCGACGCCGGCACCCAGCCCTGCGAGTGCGGAGAGCGTCGTGACGGTGAGTCCGCGCATGTGCGAACTCATACCCTCGACCGTGTCCGTTGCCATACCGTTCGGTCCGCCGTCCGGCACCAAAAGCCGCCCGGTTCGGATACGCCCGCGCGGACGCCCAGCGACGGCCGTGAGCGGGCTGTTGCTCGACGGAACTCCTCAATCTTTATGGAGCCTGCGCCACTCGACACAGGTGATGACCGAATCCGACGGGGAGGCCATCTCGGACCTTCCACCGAGCGCAAAGCTCGTGTACAAGGTTCTGGAGTACGACGGCCCCCTGACCCAGAAGGGGATCGTCGAGGAGTCGATGCTCTCGGCACGGACCGTCCGCTACGCACTCGAACGCCTCGACGAGGTCGGCGTGATCGAAGAAGACGTCTACTTCGCCGACGCGCGCCAGAACCTCTATGAAATCACCGACCCCGGCGCAGAACAGGCCGACGCAGCCGTCTCTGACTGAGCGTTTTCTGTTTGCTTCGCGTTCGTTCCCAAACGCTATTCGAAATCGTGAGAAGTCGGGCTTACGCGCTGGCCTGCTGCAAGGCGTCTTCGAGGTCTTCGCGCTGGGTGACGCCGACGAATCGCTCGACGATACCGTCGTCGTTCTCGACGATTAGCGTCGGGAGCGACCGGACCTGATACTCGTTGGCGACGTCCTGTTCCTCGTCGACGTTGATCTTCTCGAAGCTTACCTCGCCCCAGTCGGCTTCGAGTTCTTCGAGGATCGGATCCTGGGTCTTGCACGGACCGCACCAGTCGGCATAGAAGTCCTTGAGCGTAACTGTCATCGGTACTCTTGGGAAGGTAACTGGGCAGGCCAGATAAGGATTTTCACAGCGGACGCGAAGGGAAAGGCTTACTCCGGCCGGCCGACCAGAGAGAGGTATGAGCAGCAGCGACAGCGGCGGACTGATGTCCAGTGCCGGTCTCGTTCGGTACTTCGACGCGGAAGACCAGAACACGATCCGGCTCGACCCGCGGTCGGTCGTCGCCTTCGGCGTCCTCTTTGGAATCTTGATCCTGACACTCAACGCCCTGTTCATGATGGGCGCACTCTGAGCCAGACCCGCGCACTTTTCACCGATCCGTCGCCAACGGCCGCTATGCACTTCAGCCAGCGCGAGCAGCAGGCACTGCGTGGGGCCGGTCTCTCGACCGACGAGATCGCAGACGCCTCGGCGGCGGTCGTCGAAGCCACCGACGCAGCGGCCGCCGATCTGGAAGCGTTCTTCGCGGACCGAGAGACGATCTACTCCGACATGGAGATGGCCCACAGCGCCAGCGACGTACAGGAACACACCCTCGACTACCTCGATCTCTTTACCCATGCCGACGACATCCGCGGCTACCTCCGCTTCGATTCGTGGGGCGTCCCGGTCGAAGGCGGACGTGTCCTCGGTGACGGGGTGGTCGAACTGACGCTCGGGCCGACCGTCGACGGCCGCGTGCGCTTCGCCCACGACAAAGAGCCGCTATGACACTGCGGATTCGCGGCATCTACACGACCGCCCTGACCGAACTGTTGCGCGACGATCCCGGCGTCGTCCAGCCCTCGCCGCCGATCGTCGAGCGCTTCGACGCCGATCTGCCCCACGACCCCGCAACGGCGACGGTCGAGACGACCGGCGACCGACAGGGCGTCCAGATCACGGGCGATCCCGACACCGTCGAGGTCGTCGCCGAGCGCCTCGGCGACCTCTCCCGAGACACCTTCGTCTGGGCCGACGCGACGCCACGCGGGGCACTCTACGCCGGCGAGGTGACCAAGACACTGAGCGGCGGGGCCATCGTCGACCTGGGCGACGGCGAGGGCTACCTCCCCTTCTCGAAGACCGACGAGCGGATCGAGACGGGTGACCGCCTGCGCGTGCAGGTCGACGAGCCAGCAGCGCCGTGGGACGACGACCGACCGCTACTCGACACCACCGTGCGAGCACACGGCGCGCTCCTGACGCTCGTGCGCGGGGGCAGCGCCGACCACGGCGGTCCCGAACTGGCCGACATCCTCCCGGCCGATCCCCGTGACGGCTGGGGCAGTTCGTGGGGACGACACAGCGACGACGCCGGTCTCGACGCACTCGGGGACGCGCTCGACCGGGCGAACGAGCGCGCGGAAACGGTCGACGACGCACTGGCCGACGCCCCCCAACCGTTCGACGCAGCACCACACCGCTACGCTGCACCCGAAGCGACGGCGTGGGTGTGGTTCGGACGCGAGGGACGCTTCGCACTGGACGAGGTCCGTGCCGACGTGACCCGGACGATGCCGGGCCACCACCGGATCAAGGCCGGCTCTCGGAGCGCATCGGCGGGCGTCGATCTGGCCGAGGCGGTCGCCGCGGGGTTCCAGACCGACGAGCAGGACTTCCCGTTTTCGGCCGTCACGGCCCAGTTCGGCCCGCAGGCTGGTGACAGCGTTCGCCTCGATCACGGCAAGCCAAACGGCGACTGCTACACGCTGGGCGACGCGAGCGTCGAGTCGGTCGACGCCGACGGGACGGTGACCGTCGAGCGCGAGATGTCGCCCGGCGGCACGTACGACGCGCTGGGCGTCGACCGGCAGGCCGGCGACGTGGCGACGACGAAGGTCAAGGAAGGGCGCTGGTGGTATCCGACCGTCTACGAGGGCACGGATGGAACCAAGCGCGGCACCTACGTCAACGTCTGTACGCCCGTCGAGGTGTTCCCCGATGCGATCCGCTACGTCGACCTCCACGTCGACGTGGTCAAGCACGCCGACGGGACCGTCGAACGGGTCGACGACGACGAACTCGACGCCGCGGTCGCGGCGGGCCACGTCTCCGAGGCACTGGCCGAGAAGGCCAGAAGCGTCGCCGCTGCCGTCAAGCACGGGCTGGAGTAGCGGGAAACCGATTACTTCGACCGACGCCGGTACCACGCACCGAGACCCAGTCCGAGCAGTCCCGCACCGAGACCCAGACCGTCACCGGTGGCACCCGCGCCTTCGGTGCTCGTCGGCGTCGGTTCCTGTCCCGGTGACGGGGGACCGTCGCTCGGTGTCGTCGTGGCTGACGCCGCTGTCGTCACCGGCGTCGCCCCCTCGGACGGATCGGGGAACGCGAACAGGCCGGCTTCCAGCGGCGAGTCCGCTTCGTCTGTGTTTCTGCCGAACGCACCGATACTGGCCGCGACGAAGAAATCGCCCGATGCGGCAAGCTGTGCCGCCCAGAACTTCCCGCGGTCGGCGTCACGCCAGCGAAAGCGTTCGACCGGGTCGGCCGGATCGCTCACGTCGTGGACGGTCACCCCGCCCTGATACCACGAGGCGTAGCATCGCCCCTCGATCAGTTCGAAGTTGTGACTCGTCGTCCAGACGCCCGCGCGGGTCGGGTCCGGGGTCGGCGGCGGTGTGATCTCGCCCAACCGCTCGGGAGCACCGGGGTCGGACACGTCGTAGAACGCGATGCCGCCGGGACCGCCCGGCGGGCGCTGGTCGACGGCCCACGATTCGGTGCCGATCCCGAGCAGGTCGCCCGACTCGTCGACGGTGACGAAGTGGTCGTTCCCCGGCGGCTCGGTGCGCTCGCGACTGTAGTCCTCGATGTCGAGTAGCTCCTCGACGGGCCGTCCCCGCACCTGCGAGACGAGCGTGGGATCGGCAGGGTCCGACACGTCCAGACACCACGTCCCGGCGTCCCAGTAGGCGAGATAGGCGTACTCGCCGTCGACCCACACGTCGTGAAGATTGATCATACCGAACGGGAGGTCGGCGTAGCGGCCGTCGGCATCGCGGACGCTCCAGCGAGCCAGTTCCGCGCCGGACGCGGCATCGAGGACCACGAGCGGACTCCCCTCGATCCCGCCCCCGGTGAAGTAGCCGACGCCGTCCTGCAAGAAGCAGTTGTGTGCGTAGAAGTCGGTCTCGTGAGCCCCGATCTGTTCGGGGCTGGCCGGATCGGACACGTCGAAGTAGCCATAGCCCCACAGCGGCGCACGACCGTTTGCCGGGCCGGCGACGAGCAAGCGGTCGCCGTCGACGTGCAGGTCCCAGATGCCACCGAGTGGGCCGTCCTCGTGCTCGGAAAGCACCGGCTGGCGGGCCAGTACCGACATGGCAGTCGGGTCGGCAACGTCGACGACGGCGAAGCCATCGACCGTCGCGACGTAGGCAGTCGTCCGGTCGTCGCCGAGGACCATCTCGCGAGTATCGGGAACCGAGACGGTTCCCAGCGGCTGGCTATCGGGGGTCTCAGCTGGTGGGGTCCCGTTACCCGTCGCTGTCGGATGGGCACCAGCGACGCCGACGCTGGCGAGCGCGAGTGCACTGCCGAGACTCCGCAGGACCGACCGGCGGCGCATACGCTAACTGGGAACCGACGACGTAGAAGCGTTGTGCTGTCGTTCGAGAGGCGATGCTTTCAGTTGCCCTGAATCGCGTCGATGACCATCGCGGCGGCGACGATCGGTTCTTTGGGCACGTCGCTGGCGTCGTCGATGGTGATCTCGTAGCGGTCGCGGAACGAGAACTGACCGTCGATCGAACCGACGTGGTCGCCGTTGCCGTCGGTAATCTCGTACTTGTGCGGGATCAAGGCTCCAAACGGCAGGAGATTGCGGGCGAGCGTTACCCCAGCGCCCCGGGAGTCGATCTTCGCGAGGACGCGCTGGTCGCTGGCGTCTTTGATCCGCCAGGTGTCCTGGAGGATCGAGAAGTCGTTGTCGAGGATCACGAGGTCCTCGCCGGTCTGGGCGTCGGTCAGGACGTAGTTACCGGCCACGTCGATGATCCCGCCGGCCTTGACGGTGAACACGTCGTTGCCGTCGCCGTCGACGAAGGGGAACTCCTCTTTCATCTTCAGCATCTTCTGTTTCCCGCGGACGACGACGTTGCCGGCCTGATCCATCGCCTTGTACTTGTTGCGGATCAACGACTGCTCGACGGTATAGCTGTCGTCGGTCAGATCCAGTCCTGCGATGTCGAGGGCCACACCCATACTCATGTATCGGCCCTGCAGCGGTACCGGCATAAGCTTCCTGCCACTTGCCGGTCGGGCGGGACCGACAGCGTTTCACGCCCCCAGTCCTCAGGGGGCGATAGATGACAAGAGAGTACATCGAGGTCCGCGGTGCGGAGGAACACAACCTCAAGGACATCGATGTTGAGATTCCACGGGAGGAACTGACGGTCGTGACGGGACTGTCGGGATCGGGCAAGTCCTCGCTGGCCTTCGAGACGGTGTACGCCGAGGGTCAGCGCCGCTACATCGAATCGCTGTCGGCCTACGCCCGGAACTTCCTCGGCCAGATGGACAAGCCACAGGTCGAGACCGTCGAAGGCCTGTCCCCCGCTATCTCCATCGACCAGAAGAACGCCGCCAACAACCCCCGATCGACTGTGGGGACCGTCACCGAACTCCACGACTATCTGCGCCTGCTCTATGCCCGGATCGGCACGCCCCACTGCCCGGAGTGTGGCCGCGAGGTCGGCGAACAGTCGGCCCAGAACATGGTCCGGCGCATCCTCGAACTCCCCGAGGGGACGCGTGCGAAGATTGCCGCACCGGTCGTGCGCGACCAGAAAGGAGCCTTCGAGGACCTCTTTGCCGACCTCACCAGCGAGGGGTACGCCCGCGTCGAGGTCGACGGCGAACCGTACGACCTGACGATGGACGACCCCGACTTGGACGAGAACTACGACCACACGATCGACGTGATCGTCGACCGCGTGACCGTCAGCGACGAGGCTCGCTCGCGGATCACCGACTCCGTCGAGACCGCACTCGAAGAGGGCGAGGGCATCATCAAGGTAATCTTGCCCGACCCACCCGAGGATACCGAACTGGGCGGCGCGACCGCCCGCTCTACCGGCGATCTGGCGGGCACCGGCGACAGCGAGGACCACAGCGACCGCGACCGCCTCGTCGTCGAGTTCTCGGAGGATCTGGCCTGTACCCACTGCGGGATCGACATCTCCGAGATCGAAACGCGGTCGTTCTCCTTCAACAGCCCTCACGGGGCCTGCCCGGAGTGTGAGGGGCTGGGCGAGACCAAGGAGGTCAGCGAGGACCTCGTGATCGAAGACCCCTCGAAGCCGCTCAAACACGTCTTCGAACCGTGGAGCTACGACCGGACCTACTACTCCCGACAGCTGGACAACGTCGCCGACCACTTCGGCGTCTCGCTCGACACGCCCTTCGAGGACCTCGACGAGTCGATCCAGCGCCAGTTCCTCTATGGCACGGACTCGCTCGTCCACTTCGAGTGGCGCACCAAGAACGGGACCAGAGAGAAGACCGAGCGCTTCGAGGGCGTCATTCCGAACCTCGAACGCCGCCACGTCGAGACCGACAGCGACCGCGCCCGCGAGCACATCGAGGAGTTCATGGCCGTCACGACCTGCCCGGAGTGTGAGGGGTCGCGTCTGAAGGCCGAGTCCCGGAACGTCCTCGTGGAAGGAACGTCGATCACCGAGGTCAATCGCCTCTCGATCGGCGACGCCCTCGAACACTTCGAGGGACTCGAACAGTCACTGGACGAACGCGACACCAAGATCGCCGAGGAGATACTCAAGGAGATCCGCGCTCGCCTCGGGTTCATGTGCGAGGTCGGTCTCGACTACCTGACGCTCGACCGCGAAGCGTCGACGCTCTCGGGTGGTGAGAGCCAGCGTATCAGGCTCGCCACGCAGATTGGGAGCGGCCTCGTCGGCGTCCTCTACGTGCTCGACGAACCGTCGATCGGTCTCCATCAGCGCGACAACGACCGCCTGCTGAACACGCTCGCGGAACTGCGCGACCTCGGGAACACGCTGCTCGTCGTCGAACACGACGAGGAGACGATGCGCCGGGCCGACAACATCATCGACATGGGTCCGGGGCCGGGCAAACGGGGCGGCGAGGTCGTCGTCAACGGCGACATGGACGAGGTGATCGCCTGCGAGGACAGCGTCACCGGCGACTATCTGGCCGGGGAGCGCCAGATTCCGGTCCCAGAGGAGCGTCGGGACGGCGACGGCGCACTCACCGTCGTCGGCGCACGCCAGCACAACCTCGCCGATCTGGACGTGGACCTCCCCATCGGAAACTTCACCGCGATCACGGGCGTCTCTGGCTCCGGGAAGTCGACCCTGATGCACGACGTGCTGTACAAGGGCCTCGTGCGTCGGATGAACGACACCGACGTGAACCCCGGCGAGCACGACGACATCGAAGGGATCGATCAGATCGAGACCGTCCGGCTGATCGACCAGTCGCCGATCGGTCGCACACCACGCTCGAACCCCGCGACCTACACCAACGTCTTCGATCATATCCGAGAACTGTTCGCCGAGACCAGCCTCTCGAAACAGCGGGGCTACGAGAAGGGCCGATTCTCCTTCAACGTCAAGGGCGGGCGCTGTGAGGCCTGTGGCGGACAGGGCACTGTCAAGATCGAGATGAACTTCCTCTCTGACGTGTACGTCCCCTGCGAGGAGTGCGACGGTGCGCGCTACAACGACGAGACCCTCGACGTGACCTACAAGGACGCCACCATCGCCGACGTGCTCGACATGGAGGTCGAGGAGGCCTACGAGTTCTTCGAGGGCCACACCGGCATCAGGCGGCGGCTGAAGCTCCTCAAGGACGTGGGCCTCGGATACATGCAACTGGGCCAGCCCTCGACGACGCTCTCGGGCGGGGAGGCCCAGCGGATCAAACTCGCGGAGGAACTGGGCAAGAAAGACACCGGCGAGACGCTGTACCTGCTGGACGAACCGACGACCGGCCTGCACCACGAGGACGAGCGCAAACTGATCGACGTGCTCCACCGCCTCACCGACGAGGGCAACACCGTCGTCGTCATCGAGCACGAACTCGACCTCGTCAAGAACGCCGACCACATCGTCGACCTCGGTCCCGAAGGCGGCGAAAACGGCGGGACCATCGTCGCCGAAGGGACACCGGAGGAAGTGGCACGCGACGACGACTCCTACACGGGCGAGTACCTCCGTGATCTGCTGCCGAAAGTGGATCTGGAGGGACCGCGCGCCGATCGTGACGTGGCCCAGCCAGCCGCGGACGACGACTGATTGAGTCCTCATCCGCCGTGCTCGACGACTGACGGACTGGGTCAGCGACATCGAACCACGAAAAAAGTGGACCGACCTGTGTTCCGACAGTCTCCGCTCACAGCGGAAGTGGTATGTGTTAGCACACCGAAGTGTGATCGGACATGGAGCGTGGCACCGACCGGGAACACGAGCGTGTCCGCGAGCGCTGGGACGAACTCTCGCGACGGCGGACAGTGGCGACCCGGCGTTTGCTCACGATCACGCTCGTCGGTACCGGCCTCCTGCTACTCGCACTCGCTATCGGTGAGAGCGTCTGTTTCACCACGGCGCGGGGCGGACTCGCGGACTGTACCACGGCGGTCCGGCCACCGTTCGCCACGGTGATGATCGTACTCGGCGGTGCGATGGTGGTCGTCGGTCTCTGGCGCTACTGGCACACGGGGTAGGCCCGGCCGGCTTCGACGCGTATTTCCGTCCGACCCGGCCTTGGAGCAACTGTGACGCTCGCCACGCGACTCCGTGGGCTGGCTCGCTTCGACGCGCTCGTGCTGACGGCGTCGCTGTGGTTCCTCGGGAAGTTCCTGCGCTATGCCTTTCCGCCGCTGTTCGGAACACTTGGCGAGAGCTACGGCGTCTCGCGAACGGTGCTCGGAACGGCCTTTACAGGGTTCATGCTCGTCTACGCGGCGATGCAGTTCCCCTCCGGCGCGCTGGCCGACCGGCTCGGATCAGTTCGGGTGATCGCTGCCGGCGCGGCCGTGGCGGCGACGGGGGCGCTCGTCCTCGTGGTCGACGCGCCGTTCTGGGTGCTCGCGGGTGCGATGGTGCTGATGGGGGCCGGTACGGGGGCGTACAAGACCGTCGCCGTCCGCCTCCTCTCTGGCGTCTACCCCGACCGGACCGGGCGCGCGCTGGGCGTCTTCGACACGTTCGGGACCTTCGGGGGCGTCGCCGCGCCGGCCGCAGTCGTCGCCGTCAGTGGCGTCGCGTTCGTTGCGGGCGCGTCGTGGCGACTCGTCTTTCTCGCGGGTGGGCTGGCGACCGTCGGACTGGCGGCGGCGTTCGTCCACCGCGTCCCGAAACGGCTCCCTTCGGCCCAGTCGCCCGATACCGAGACAGCCGAGACGAGCGCAGCGAGCGACGGTGCCGTGGTCGGTGACTACCTGCGGCTGTTCCGCGAGTGGCAGTTCAGCGCGTTCGTCGCCGTGACAATCCTGTTTTCGTTTGCCTACAACGGCACGGTCGCGTTCCTGCCGCTGTATCTCGCCGAGGAAAGTGTCCTCTCGATGGCGACGGCGAACCTCCTCTTTAGCGCGCTCTTTGTCGTCTCGCTCGTCCAGCTCGTCACTGGCGAGGCCAGCGACCGCGTCGGGACGGCCCCCGTGCTGGTCCTGACGCTCTCGGTCGCGACAGCGGGGCTTGTGGGGATCATCGCGCTGTCGGCGACGGCTGGCCCGCTCGTGCTGGGCGGGGCCGTGGTGGCGCTCGGGCTTGGCGCACACGGCTACCGGCCGGTCAGAGGCGCGTATCTGATGACGGTCGTCCCCGAGGACGTGGCCGGCGGGAGTCTCGGCGTCGTCCGCACGCTCCTGATGGGGGCCGGCGCGGTCGCGCCAGCGGTCGTCGGCTGGCTCTCGGAGGTCGCCAGTTTCGGCCTCGCCTTCAGCCTGCTGGCGCTGGCCCTCGTCGGAGCAACGGCACTGACGATACTGCTGTGGCTTTTGGATCGATGATTGACGTATCGAACCAAAGGTTCATGATGAGGAACGTGTTAGCTACCTACTAGGTGACAAGGAATGGGTGGTCAGCAGCAAGCAATACCGTTCTCGCGACCGGGGGTCGTCGCGGGAGAGATCGAACGAGTAAGCCTCGACTCACGTGTCGGGGAGTCGGTGGTGGTCCTCGCGTTCTACCCCTCGAACTTCGGACCGAAGGCCGGGCAGAGCGCCGCACTGTTGCGCGCGATAGGAAAACTGACGACTGAGGCGGACGCCACGGCGATCGGCGTCGCGCCGGAGTCGGTGTACAGTCATCAGCGTTTCGCCGAGGAGGCGGGCGTCGACGTCGCACTCGTCAGCGACCCTGATGGGGCGGTCGCCGCGGACTACGACGTGGCGGCGACCGGTGAGAGCGGCCAGCCACTGGCCGAGCGCGCGGTGTTCGTCGTCGATTACCGGGGTGTCGTCGTCCACGAGTGGCGCGCATCGCACGCGGGCGGGATGCCGGACTTCCGTGAGTTGCGCGACCAGCTCGGGTCGATCACGCCCGATCGGTCGGCACAGGGGAGTTACCGCGTCGGCTACGCACACTACCGGGAAGGACGGCGCTATCTCTCCAGTGGTCTCGAACACTGCGAGTCGGGCAACTGGGGACTGGCCGGGTCGGCATTTACCGAAGCCTGTGACGAGTTCGGCGAGGCGACGGACACGTTCACGACCGGGCAGCGACTGGCCGACGGCGATGCGATCCGCGAGCGTAACAGCCGTGGCCGCGTGACGGCGACGACCTACTGGGAGGCCGCCGAGTGGCTCGCCGGGTTCGCCACGGCGTCGCGGAAAGGCAACACCGAGAAGCGAAGCGAGCGTCGCGAAGCCGCCGAAGAAGCCCTCCAGAAGGTCCGTGGCGAGACGTTACCCGAACCGGACAGCGACCCGGCGTCCGTCACCGAAGGCACGACGGCGTAGGGCAGCGACCGGCGCTCGTACTCCGTATCAGTCGACGACGGACACGTCGTCACCGACCGCGAGTGTCTGTTCTCGGTCGCGCTCCGGAACAGCGGCGATCAGCATGAGCGTGTAGTAGTGGTCGAAGGCGTCGAAATCGGCCCAGTCCGGAAACGTCGCTTCCCGTCGTTCGAGGAAGCGCTCGCGGAACGACGGTGTCGGTTCGCCGGTGTCGGGGTCGCGCTCGGGGACGACACACCGACCACACGGCGTCACCCCCTCGAATCTGATTGGCGAGTCGTCGCCGACGGCGAACGACGGGGCGTCCGCACCGACGAAGCGGTCCTCCCAGAACGCCGGCACACCGGCGACCTCGACGTTCGCTCTGAGCCGTCGGCGCACGCTGTCGACCGTGAGCGCGTCGAACCACGACGCGACTTCCCGGAGCGTCGCCGTCGAGACCACTGACGGCCCCATCTCCCGGCGGTCGACGTAGCCCAGTTCGCGGTCGCGTTCGAGGTGGAGGTCGCTGTCGAACACCGTCGAGAACCACGCGCTGGCCCGGTCGGCGTCGTTGGCGAGGTCGAATTGCCTGCGCTCGCCGTCGAACGCGACGACGAGTTCGCCCGTCGACGGGTCGAAGTCGGTGTCGAGGCGATGAATGCGGTCGGTCCGCTTGCCGTTGAGCACCTCGCCGTCGTCGTCGAAAAAGGCGAACTCGCGGTCGTGGGCGAGCGTCCCACCGGGCGTCACGGCGGCCTGTTCGCGGTCGATGCCGTCCAGCCCCTTGACGGGGTAGACCGTAAGCCGCTCGATCCTTGCCATTGGTGTCACAGTTGTCGACAACGGCCTTGTACGCTTCGTACCGTCGTCGGCGACACGTGGTTTTTTCACCGTTTGACCGATGAACACGCCCATGGCACAGTCGACAGTGGAGACACCAGCGTGGGGTCTCGGTGGACTCGCAGAGCAGGCGAACAAGGCATTCGCGGTCGGGGCGGTCGTCGTCCCGCTGGCGGCGCTTGCGGGCGCGCTCGCGAGCAACGACGTGCGGGCGCTGACATACGTCCACGTGATGGCCGGCGTCCTCTGGACGGGGATCGACCTGTTCATCGGTGCGGTCCTCGGGCCGGTCGTCGGTGGACTGGACCCGGAGCAACGGGCCGACTTCTTCGGCCGATTCACGCCGAAGATGACGTTCCTGATGCCGTCGCTCGCACTCGTCACCATCGCCGGCGGGATCACGCTGGCGCTGAAAGTGACGACGTTCGCCTACGCCGAGCAGTGGCTCGCCGTCTTCACCGCCGTCAACACGGTCCCGATCGTCCTCCTGCTTGGCTCCCAGTTCGACGCACTGACCGACCGCCGTACGCTGACCGTCCTCGGCGTCGCGCTCGTCGGCTCCGGGGCGTACCTCGCGACGACGCTGCCCGGCACCGCACTGGCCGCGATGGTGACGACGACCTCGCCGTGGATTCTGGCGGCGCTCGGCATCGTCACGCTGCTCGGTCTACAGGGCTTTGGCGTCATCCTCCCCGGCGAGATCAGGATCTACCGACAGATCGCCTCCGCCGAGCCCGACACCGACCTGATCGGCGAAATCGGGCTTCGAAACGCGCGGCTGGGCGGGATTCAGGGACTCATGCAGCTCTCGATCGTGTTCGTGATGGTCGGCCTGCGGTACGTCTGATACGGAAAGTTGTAGTTGCTTACCGGTGAGCGTTGCCACGGGGTAGACGCTCACCGGTCAATCGCTACAACCGTCCGTATGAGAGATGGACTGTCGCAGTTGTCCGGTTCGGAGCGCAGTGTTCTGATAAGCGGTCCAAACTGGAGACGACGCATCGAAAGCCCTCGGCATGCTCCGGGGGTCTGTGACGGATATCCTCACTTCGTTCGGATAGTGCCGTCGCAGACCCTCGGACCAAGCCTCGCCCTTTCATCCACCAAGGGTTCAGACGGATCCGCATCCGAATCCTGGCGGATGAAAGGGCGAGCGCTGCGAGGGCTTTCGATTCCTCAACATCGCTTCTCTGCATTTCTTAGCTGAATGCTAGCTGCAGAGCCGGGGAGCGGTTTTGTGCCCGGCCATCGTAGCCACAGCGTATGACGACACTCTACGCCGCACTCGACGACCGGCTGCTGGTGATCCGGGAGGACGACTGGCTGGCCCACGAGCGCCCGGTGGCGAGCGCGCTGGACTGTGTCGCCGCGTCGCCCGAGCGGCCCGAACGCGTGTTCGTCGGCACCGTCGACGATGGGCTTGAGTACAGCACCGACGGAGGCGACAGTTGGACGACGACGCTCGCGACCGACGACCGCGTGACGGCGGTGACGATCAGCCCCCACGACCCGGACGTGATCTGGGCGGGCACCGAACCGTCGCGGGTGTATCGCTCGACGGACGGCGGCGAGACGTGGACGGAGCGACCGGGCTTGCAGGACCTCCCCTCCGAGTCGCGCTGGTCGTTCCCGCCACGGCCTCACACGCACCACGTCCGCTGGATCACGGTCGATCCCGCCGATCCGGAGCGGCTGTACGTCGCCATCGAGGCCGGCGCACTCGTCCGTAGCGAGGACGGCGGCGAGACGTGGCTCGACCATCCCGAGGGGGCACGGCGGGACAACCACACGCTGGCGACCCACCCCGACGCGCCGGGGCGAGTGTACACCGCCGCCGGCGACGGTTACGCCGAGTCGACCGACGGCGGTGAGACGTGGCGCTCCCCGCAGGACGGGCTGGAACATCGCTACGTCTGGGGGCTCGCCGTGGGCACCGACCCCGACGACGTGGTCGTCTCGGCCGCGAGCGGTGCCCGCTCGGCCCATCGCACGGACGGCGAGTCCGCCGTCTATCGCCGCGTCGAGGGCGGCTGGGAGCGTGCGATGACCGGGCTTCCCGGTCCCGAGGGACTCGCCCGGCCGGTGCTCGGGACACTCGACGGGCGGTTCTACGCACTGACCAACCACGGTGTGTTCACGAGCGAGGACGGACGGCAGTGGGACCAGCTCGAACTGGCGTGGGACACCGAATATCACCAGGTCCCGCGCGGGGTGGCCGTCGTCTGACCGCGTCGTTACTCGTCGGAGTGACTCGCTGTTTACAGACGAGACGACTCACTGAGCGAGTCACTCCTCGTCCAGTTCTTTCACGACCGTCGCGGGGTTGCCCTGTACGACGACATTGTCGGGCACGTCCTCGGTCACGACCGCACCGGAGGCGATGACGGCGTCGTCACCGACGGTTACGCCGGGGTTGAGCACTGCTTGCCCGCCGATCCAGACCCGGTCGCCGACGGTGACTGGCTTGCCGTACTCACGACCGGCGACACGTGCCTCGGCGTCGAGTGGGTGGGTCGCCGTGTAGACGTGGACGCCCGGCCCGAGCATGCACTCGTCGCCGAACGTGACGGGACACACGTCCAGGACGACACAGTCGAAGTTCGCGTAGAAGTCGTCGCCGACCCGGATGTTGTAGCCGTAGTCACAGCGAAAGGGCGGTTCGACAAAGATGTCCTCGCCCGCCGACCCGAACAGGTCCTGCAGGTGGTGCTGGGCGTCGGCGACGGGACCCTCGGATCGGTTGAACGCGCGGAGCACCTCGCGAGCGTGCCGACGTTCCTCGACGAGCCGTGGATCGCTGGGATCGTACAGCTCCCCGGCGAGCATCTTCGCTTTCTCCGTGTCCATGTCCGTTCCTGACAGGCCGGTCAAGTAAATGTTGTCGCGGGCGGGCGGCTACAGCGGCAGGCGGCGTTTGATCGCGTCGAGCATCGACTCCTCCGCTTCGGGATCGTACGGACCGACCACTCCTGACTCCGGTGTGATCTCCGTCCGGTCGCCGTTGTTCGTGACTTCGATGAGGCCGTCGCCCTTCAGTGCGGCGAGGGCCTCCTCCAGACGGTCGATGTCGACGTCGACCCGTGACCGGAGTTCGAAGACCGTCATCCCGTCGTCGGGACGGTCGGCGAGGGCATCAAGCACCGCGACCTCCGTGTCGGGCCGGTCGCGATACTCCGGCTTCGCTCTCATACGTCATCGTAGTCGCGGCGACCTCTTGGGTCTATCCCTCGTCACGGCCGCTACCGAGTGCCCGACCGCGACGCTGTGTGTACGTGACCACTATCACACAACCACCTCGACCGTCTCCCCAAGCAGTAGGCTTATCACTCGGAGCGGGCCATGTCGTGACAATGGGTCTCAAATGCTCCGTGCTCGGGCACGCGTACGGAGAGACGACTGTCGAACGCGACCGCGAGGAGCAGGGCAGCGAGGTGGTTATCACCATTCGCGAGATCGAAACCTGCGACCGCTGTGGCAGCGAACGCGTCGTCTCGGAGAACAAAGAGGTAACGTCGATCGAGACGCCCGACGACGAGGCGCAACTCGACCGCGACGAGGCGTCGGTGGGCGACGAAACGGCCGACAGCGTCGACGAGGAAGAACTGGCGGCCGCAGGCGAGGAACTGTCGGCCTCGGAGATCGTCGGTGGGACAGACACCACGACGAGCGACGACAGCGACGGCAGCGACGACAGCGACGACACGACGCCGTCACCACCGGAGGGAAGCGAACCCGACACGGGCGCCGAGATCATCGACGCCGAGTCCGACGAACCGGTTGACAGCGACGACGCCGTCGACGAAGAGCTGGCCGATCCGACCGTCGACGCCGACATCGAGGAGAGCACCGTCACGGCCGATCCGGTGACCGACGACGGCGACGAACAGGACGACGCGGTCATCATCGACGAGGACACCGAGCACGGCGACGACGAAGGTCGCCAGCCCGGAGAGTGGCCCGAAGAGCCGAATACGGGCGACGACGAGTGGCAGCCAGACACCATCGGCTCGATCGACGAGGACGACGAGGAAGAGCAGGCGACGGAGGCGACGACGCTGACGGTCCCCGACGGACAGTTCCGCTGCCCCGAGTGTGACTTCAGGACGGAAGTCGAGTCCTCTTCGCTGCGCCGGGGCGATTTCTGCCCCGAGTGTCGCCGGGGCAACCTCGTCCACGAGCCAGAAGACGAAACGCGAAAAGAGTAAGGCAAGGCCAGTACAAATCGACTTCCATGCGAGAGTACAAGATGCGTCGCGGCGAGCACCTCGAAGACCGCGTTCCCGACATGGAAGCGTTCGTCGAGGACTACTTCGGCGAGATCACCGACACAGAGGAACGAAAAGACAGCGACCTGCTGGTCGTCGACGACCCGAAGAATCCCGTTTTCGAGCGCGTCGTGGCCGGCACTGTCGAGTACAGCGGCAAGAAAAACAAGCTCGCGCTCCACATCGACGAACGTGACGCCGAAGATGTCATCGCCGAGGGGAACGCCGACGCGGCACAGGACGCCGTCGCCGCCAAGAACGACTTCCTCGAAGAGGCGACCGGCCGCGACGCCAAAGCCCGGCGCGACTCGATGAAACGCTCCGTCGAGGACGACGCCGAGGCCCCTGACAACGTCTAGCTCTCTGTTCTCCTGACCTTCGACGCTCATCGGCACCGACAGTGGCGACCAGCGATACGTTCAAGTACATGCATGTCAATTATTAACATACGCCACACCGGAGGCGGAGCGTCGTGACTGCAGTCACGATCGAAAGTATCCGGGCCGCGAGCGAGACTCGCGAGGCGCGTGGCTGACTGGCGCAGGTAGGGCCAGTCCGCCACGGCCCTGTCATAGTTTGGACGGCGTGCCGGACACACCGGGATGCCGTTTTCCTATCGAAAAAGAAAGCGTGAGCGGTTGGCTTACCGTGACTCGTTGCGCGTGATCTCGTAGCCAAACTGGATGGCGTTGTGGGGCATGATCTGTGCCGTCCACTCGCCCTCACTGGGATCGTCGATCCGGTAGGTGATCTCTCGGTCCTCGCCGTTGTTGGCGTACGGCGAGTCACCGTTCTGTCGCTCGTCGGAGCGACCGAGATCGACGTGACCGTTCGTCGACTGCTGGACGCGCTCGGGCGTAACGGTCGTCCCGTTTGGCGCGACGAACGTCACGTCGAAGGACGGCGGCGTCGTCCGCTCGGTGTTGGGTTGCTGGCGGGTCGACAGCGTCAGCGTCATCGACTCGGTGCCGTTGGCGACGGCGACATCTGTCTCGAAGGCCTCGTCTGGCTGTTCCCAGACCTGGAAGCCGACGTGGATCTGCTGCCAGTAGTTCGAGTCGTCGGGACGGGCCGGATCGCGAACGCCGAGATCGAGTTCGGCGTTATAACGGCCCCGGTCGGCCGACGACGGCGGTCGGATCGTCACCTCGACGGTGGCGCTCTCACCGGCGGGAATCTCGCTCGGGGCGTCGATCTCGAACCAGGACTTGTCGAGTGGCTCCCCACCCATCCGGTGGGACGATCGACGCTCGGTCTTGATCGTCGGGTTCAGCGGGACGGCTTCCTCGCCGCTGTTGCTGATGACGATCTCCTGCGTGGTCGTCTCGCCGCTCTGGACCTGCGAGGAGAGCCATTCGTCGCTCTCGATCGTCACGGTCGGCTCCTCCCACACTTCGAGCGAGAACTGGGCCATGTGGACCGGGCGCACCGGCTGCCCGGGGTAGCTGATCCGCTCGTCTGTGAAGGCGACGATGCCGCTGTACCGACCGATCTCGGCGTCGTCGGGCACGTCGACGGTGATCGTCACCGTCCGCTCTTCGTCGGCGTCGAGCGTGATGTTGCCGCCCTCGATGGTCACCCACGACTGCTCGACCGGCTGGCGGCCCAGCTGGGGAACGTAGAGGTGGGGTGACAGCGTCACCGACTCGTCCTCACCGTTCTCGACGGTGACGTTGAGCGTTTCGCTCTCGCCGGGCTTGAGTTCCAGCGAGCGGTACTGGTCGTCGACGTACAGTCGCGTGTAGTTCTCACTCGTTTGCTGTGTCGATGCTGTCTCCTCGGCCACACTGGTCGCCGTTGCCGACTGCACGACCGCGCCGCTGGTGGCGGCGGGGACGATCAGTGCGGCGACGAGGACCAGTGAAAGGACTCTCTGTTGCATGGATATCTCTGGCGACCCCTCGATCCCTGCATGGAGGGCAAGGTAACGGGGTTCAAACGAAACTGATTGTGGAGTGACTAAATATCTTCGGGAAGACAGCTGTGGCGACCGCCGGACGTAGCGTCTTCGGAACGACTGGGGGTCGCCTACTCGACCAGCCCGTACCCCCGCCGGACGAGGGCGATGTCGACGGCGATTACGGCCACCGTCAGCGCCGTCAGCACGATCAGGGAGGTGTTCGGTTCGATGTCGGCCGCGCCGGGGACGACGCCGTAGCGAACACCGTTTACCATGTACACCATCGGATTCAGGAGGGAGGCCTGCAGCCAGATGCCCGAGAGTGCCGACAGCGGGTAGAACACCGCGCCGAAGAACACCAGCGGGCGGATGATAAACTGGGTCAGCACCGTCAGGTAGTCGAAGTCTTCCGCCCAGAGGCCGCCGATGACGCCAAAGCCCGCAAAGAGCGTCGGGATGACGAGCATGAACGCGACGAGATAGAAGGGGTTGGCGACCTGGACCGGCGTAAAGATCATGCCGATCACCCAGATGATGCCGGCGACGATCAGGCCCCGCAGCGCCGAAGCGGTGACGTAGGCCAGTACCATCTCGGTGTGGGACAGCGGCGAGGTGAGCACTTCGTGGATGTACTCGTTCCAGCGACCGTGAAAGATCGAGAACGAGGCGTTCTCGAAGGCGTTCGAGATGGTGCCAAGCACCACCAGTCCGGGCAGAATAAAGAGGGTGTAGCCGCCTTCGAAGCCGCTCCCGCCACGTTCGATGGTCCCACCAAGCACGACGCCGAAGACGGCGAAGTACAGGACGTTCGTGATCATGGGCGGCAAGAAAGTGTTTCGCGGCCGACGGACGTACCGCAGAATCTCGCGCTTGAGCAGGGTCTTGAACCCGGTCGCGCTCATGGCTGGGCCTCCATCTCGACCGCGTCGTCGCCGCCCTGATCGGCCCGCGTCATGTCGACGAACACCTCTTCGAGCGAGGCCCGGCGCACGTCCAGCGACGTGACGGTGTGGCCCATCGCTTCGAGGTCGCGCATGATCTGGGGGGCAAGTGTGCTCCCGCCGGCCGCCGTCGCCAGCAGGTAGCCGTCCTCGATGCGGACGTTCTGGACGCCGTCGATGTCGAGTGTCGGGGGCGTCGCCGGCAGCGATTCGAGACCGACCTCGATGGTGTCGCTGCCACGTGCCATCAGTTCGTCTGGCGTCGCCACCTCGACTTTCCGGCCGTCGTCCATGATCGCCACACGATCACAGAGCCGTTCCGCCTCTTCGATGTAGTGAGTCGTCAGCAGAATCGTCGTTCCGGCGTCGTTCAGATCCGTGATCAGCTCCCAGAGGTCGCGCCTGAGTTCGACGTCGACGCCGGCCGTCGGCTCGTCGAGAATCAACAGGTCCGGGTCCGAGACGAGCGCCCGCGCGAGCACGAACCGGCGTTTCATCCCGCCGGAGAGCCAGTCGAAGCGCGTGTCGCGTTTGTCCCAGATGCCGACCGTCTTCAGTGCCTCGGCTGCCCGTTCCTCGGCTTCTGCCTCGGGGACGCCATGATAGCCCGCCTTGTGCTCTAAGACTTCGTGGATCGGGAAAAAGCGGTCGACGTTGTACTCCTGCGGTGCCACGCCGATAGCGTCGCGGGCCTCGCGATAGTCGTCCTCGACGTCGTAGCCGAACACGGCCGCCTCGCCGCCGTCGGCGTGGACGAGACCGACGAGCGTGTTGATAAAGGTCGTCTTGCCCGCGCCGTTCGGTCCGAGCAGGCCGAAAAACTCCCCGGCCTCGACAGTGAGGCTGAGGCCGTCGAGTGCCTGCACGTCGCCGTAGCGCTTCGTCAGCTCACGGGCGCGGATCGCAGGATCAGTCATTGCACTAGCCTGACTACCCAGTCAGTTAACGCTCTCGAAACGGTCGCTGACGTGGCCGAGGCGTGACAGAAAATACAGGAGAAGGCCGAACTACTCGCCGAGGCGCTCGCGGCTGATCCCGACGCCCGCGGGCGTGATAATGAGCTGGTCGTCGTCTTTCTGGACGATGTCGCCACCGACCTCGTTGACGACCCGCTTGAGTTCGTCCGTGATCTGTTCCATCGTCCGATCTTGCGTGCTGTGGCGCGTGATGTCGGCGACGACGATGTCACCGTCGTACACCGCGTCCTTGATCTCGATGACGTCTTGCTTGTCGCCGATGCGGGCGATCCGAACCTGTCGTGTGGCCTCGACACCGGCTTCGAGATCGTCGGCCGATAGCTCGACGTAATCTTCCGTGACCCGTGAGGACCCTGACTCGCCCAGGATCTTGCTCATCAGTCCCATACCCTGTGTGGCGGTCTCCGGTGGTTTATGCTTTGCGTCAGACGCCCTTTTTCGTCTGCACGTTCGGGTCGTATCGAGCCACCCCGAGCACACCGTCCGCAGTAACGGACCACGTCGCTGCTGGAGCCACGAGTACGGCGTTCACACGGCTGGGCTGTCGTGGCAGTCAGGCGAGTGGTCACTGAGTCGGCTTTCAGGACGCGCCCTCGTTTCGGGGCTGGGCGAGCGCCAGCCCGTCCGTTTCGGCCACGTACCCGGAGAGGAACGTGATCGTGAGGATGGCGACAGATTCGACGAGGGCGACGATCAGGTGGAGTTCGGACGGAAGCTCCATCGAGAGCAAGACCGGTGGCTGATTCATCGTCGCGTGGAAGAGCGCGACCAGCCAGACGTTTCCGGTGAGCACGTACATCAGCCCGAAAGTGAGACCCATGACGGTCAGTCCAGCGAGCCGCATCGCCAGCGGGGACCCGATCCCGTGCCCGGACGCGAGGAACCACCGCGGAAGATGGAAGAGGGCGAACAGGACCGCCGCAACACCGACGCCGAGCGCGACCGCACGGCGCGTGTCGCCACCGGCCACCGCGACGAACTTCTGCTGGAGGTACGTCCGAAACAGCAGTTCCTCCGGGATCGCGGTAAACAGGAGGGAACTGAGCAGCGCCGCGAGATACGGGAGTGGATGGGCAGCGACTCGCGACCACGCGGCATCGAAGCCGGGAACGCCAACCAGAGCGAGCGCGTACGCGGCGAGATTGTACGCGCCCCAGAACGCGACGAGAATCGCGAGCACGGGACCGAGCGTGCGAGCCGACGGGAAGAGCGAGCGTGGTGAGACGCCCTCCAGACGGGCGGCACCGAGAGCGAGGACGGCGAGAAACACGCCCCAGGCCATCCCCAAGACGGGCGGAGGCGAGGGCGTCTGAACTGTGAACATGAGAGCCGTCAGGACGCCGATCACGGCGAGGTACGCGGCGACGGGAACCGCCAGTCCACGCTCGAAGGTCGGCAACGACGGGGCAGTACGCGACATCACTCGCCCCCCCACGATGGCTGCTCGACGTGTCGCTTCCAGAACGCAGCGTCGAGGAAGGCGTCGTCGATGCCGGTCGTGCCTGCGATGCGAGCGACCCGCCCGACGGTCGCCCAGAGGAGTCGCTGGAGGGGCAGTGGGATCGCCGTCATCGTCGTCTCGTCGGCGAGGTCAGCGGCGACCACGAGCGATTGCACCGGCCTCGGGCCGGGATAGGTGCCATCCTCGTCGGGTCCCCGCTCGTGGGCCAGTGCCCAGACAGTGTAGAGACCTTTGACCGTCTGCATCGACGGCAGTTCGGCTCTGAATGCGACGGTCTCGTCAGTATCGTTGCGGAACGTGTGTGGTTGCCCTGGCTCGACGGTCAGTGACTCTCCGGGGCGAAGCTGGACCGGGTCGCCATCGCAGACGACGGTGACGGTGCCTTCGAGCGCCCGGAACGTCTCCGTCGTCGGATGGTGATGGACGGGCGGCGCGGGAGAGTCCGGGGACACCCACTGGATCAGGACGGGGCGATCAGTGTGCCCCGACGCTGGCCGCTCCAGCAGTGTCGCCCACGTCTTGGTCACGGGATCGGACACGAGCGGACTGGGTGACTGTCGGAGGAGGGTGCCGGCAGCGCTGTCGGGGGACAGTTCGAGGGCCGGACCGTCGGTCGGGGCACCATCGACGAGCGGGCGACCGGTTCGCAGGGGTGTGTCATCGTCGGCAGTCGATCCCTGCTCGCCGGACTGCGTCTCGGAGTCCATCACTGCACCGTGCTACGATCCGCCGCGGAATGGGACTTCTGTGAGGTATGTCTGTGGGCTTTAATCCCCCCTCGTTCGATGGCGGAGTCGTGAAGCACCTCGAAGTGACCGTCCACGTCGACGACGACCGGACACCGGAGTTTTTCGAGTTGCTGGCAGACTCGCCGGCCATCGAAGAGACCCGACTGGTCGACTGGAGCATGACGACCGGCGAACAGGCGACGATCCTGTACGCCGTCGACGGTGATCCGGCGACGCTTGCCGACCGGGCGGCCGACACCGATGGCATCGAGTCGGTGGAACTGTCGGAGACGACGCAGGGCCGGACGTACGTGCTGGTCGTCATGCGACCACTGGAGACGCCGCTGTTCGCCGCCATCCACCGGGCGAGCAGGCAGGCGGGGATCATCGTCCGCAAACCGATCGTCTATCGTGACCGGACCATGTCGGCGCGGGTAGTCGGCGACGCTGCGCCACTCCAGCGCGCACTCGAAGCGGCCCCCGATGGCGTGGAGGTACAGATCGACGAGATCGGTCGCCTCCGATGGCAGGCCGACGATCCGGTGGCGAAGCTAAGCGACAGGCAGCGCGAAGCCATCACGGTGGCGTTCGAACTCGGCTATTACAACCGACCTCGGCAGGCGACCCACGAAGACATCGCCGCCGAACTGGGCTGTGCGCCGCCGACAGCCAGCGACCACCTCCAGAAAGCAGAAGCGAACCTCGTCGCCGACGTGTTAGACGAGTTCGGGGTCGATGCGTAAACCGCTGGACGACGCCCACGGAGAAGGCGCTGTCCGTCAGTCAATCGGGCCGCGCTGGCTCCCGATCGAACACCGTCAGTATCGGCTCGCTGTCGGGCAGATGTGGCAGACGAAACTCGCCCTCACCGTGGTCGATGACGACCGTCTCGGTGCCCAGTAGCTTATCGACCGGGGTCCGTACGACACGAACGCCGCGCTCGTCCCACGACTCGATGTGCCAGAGTGGCGTCTCGAAGAGTTGGTCGTACGCGACGATGGCATCGCGGTCGGGAGCGATACGATACTCGACGGCTCCGTACCTGAATAGCTGATCCAGACACAGGAGGCAGATGGGCACGGCGACGCTGACCGCCACGAGCGCGGCAGCCACGAGCCACGCCTGTCCGAGCGCGAACAGGCCCGCCACGAGCAATCCCAGTCCGCCGATGTAGGCAGTGCCCGGATGGTCCGCAAATCGGATCAGGCCACCCACCACCCGACCCCAGCGAACCGGTCGGACGGACTCGGGTGCGTCCGGCAGCGTCTCGTCGATAGGACTCGGTTCCGGCGGCGGGGCCTGCCAGCCGTACTGGCGGTCGTAGGACGTGAAATAGAGTGCGAGGCGATCACTGTAGACACCCAGATAATCGGACGTGAACTTGAACAGGACGATCATCACCAGCAGCGGTAGCCCCACGACACCGGGATCGAGGCTGCCGATCTCTGCGTCCGGCCCCTCGGTCGCCGCCGTGATGAACGCCAGCGTGAGGAGCGCACCGACAAAGACGGTACAGATGCGGAATAACAGCCCGCTGACGGCCGTTCGTGCGTTGTGCTCGCGGTAGTCGCCATCGAGGAAGTAGCTGCGTACCGTCGTCGCGCCGGTCGTCACGAATATGGCGATGGTCGCGAGCATCACGGACGCGAGCGTGTCGGAACTGGCCGCGGGCAGCGGGCCGACGAGTAGCGCGCCGGCAAGGAGCCAGACGACGAGCAAGATCGGGACGATGGCCGGGAGTCTGGCGACCGTCACGAGAGAGACCACCAGATCGGTACCCGGAATCGAGAACGTCGGCTGTCGCGCCGCCAGTGGCCCGACGAGCAAGGCGTCCGCTTCGAGGTCCGGCGGGCGACCGGCGAACAGCGCTCGAACGAGCGCCCAGCACGAATCGACCCCGAGTTCGAGCCAGTACAGCATGAGCAGCGCGGTCGCGCTCCAGTCGAGCGCGACGACGCCGACGAGCGGGACCGCGTTCGCAGCGACGACACCGAGGAGTTCGGTTCGACGGCTCGTCTCGCCGCCGAGCATCCGTCGAATGGAGGGCACTACCGACGCGTAGGATGGAACGAACTATGAATGACGGGATTCTCGACCGCGTCGCAAGCGACACTCCTGTTCCAACAGAGTCGCGGTCCCTCGTGACGGCGGCTCTCCGCACCGGTCGTGAAACACGCGTTCGGTAAGCACCGACACCGAACGGCCGAGACTGGGTCGATCAGAGGCCCCACCAGTTTTGCCGTTCCCGTCCAACGTACTGCCGTGACGTTCAGCATCTGCGTCAGAGAGCACTACACCGACGACGAGGGCGACGAACAGACACGCTTTGGCGTCGCGGTGACGACCCGACTCGCGGCGGTCGGGACGCTCTGTCCGTTCGTCAGCGAACATGGCGCGGTCGCGACCCAGAGTCACGTCAACGTCGACCTCGGGCGACGTGGCATCGAGTACATCGACGACGGACTCGCGGTCGCGGACGCACTCGAAGCGCTGCTCGCCACTGACGAGGGCAAGCCCGAGCGCCAGCTCCACGGCGTCGATGCCGACGGTGAGTTCGCCTTCTCCGGCGAGGACTGCGGCGAGTGGTTCGGACATGTCATCGGCGACGGCTACACCGTCGCCGGAAACCTCCTGACGGGTCGCGACGTGATCGACGAGACGGCAGCGGCCTACGAAGCCGGCCGCGACGACGACGCGCCACTGGCAGAGCGCCTGATCGACGCGCTCGAAGCGGGCCACGAAGCGGGGGGCGACAAGCGCACCGAACTGTCGGTCCAGAGTGGGGCCCTCGCCGTCGCGACCACCGAAGACGAAGCCGCAGAACCCTATTGGCGCGACCTCCGAGTCGACGCGACCGAGACCCCGATTGCAGACCTCAGAGAAACGTTCGAACTGGCTCGCGAGAGCTACGAGACGGCGCTTTCGAAGTACGAAGACGAGCAGTCCGACGACGGCGACGGCGAGTGAACCGACTCATACGGAGCGTTGTCGTTGCGTACCGGTGAGCATCGCTACGGGGTACGCTCACCGGTACATCGCTACAACCATCCGTATCAGTCGTCGGAGTGGGCCTGCTCGAACGGGCGAGGCGGGAGCAAGAGGTCCTCCAGTTCCGGCATCGACTTGACGTTGTACAGTAGCTGTAGCTCGTCGGAGATCGGGATGCCGTTACAGGAGAGCTGAAACCCGCGCTCGACCATCTCGTCGGGGAGGACGTGGTCGACGCGCGTCGCCAGTTCGCCCTCGACGATGACGACCGCACAGTTCGCACACGCCCCGCCCCGGCAGGCGAAGGGCCACGCGAAGCCGTTGCGCTCGGCGGCTTCGAGCACGGATTCGCGAGGCTGCACGTAGAAGTGGCCGTAGTCCGCTTCCGAGAGGTCTGCGGCGGCCGCCTTCTCGAAGAGGTCCTCGTCGTCGACTGCCCAGCCGAAGTCATCGAGCACCTCGTAATCGAGGTACTCGACGCGGGGCTGGATCGGTCCCGATGTCTCTGTCTCGCGGTCGTCCTCGCGATGGCCGTTCTGGGGCTCGTTCCACTCGCCCGCGAGCGCCCGCTCGTAGGCTTCCCGAACCGCCTGAAACGCTTCCAGTGAGCCGCCGTGATCTGGATGGGTCTCCTTGATGCGCTCACGGTAGGCGCGCTCGATTTCCTCGTCGCTCGCGCCGTCGTCGATTTCGAGAATCTCGAACGGGGACGCCACGCCCGATTCTAGCTGTATAACGGGGTTAAACCTTCGCCCTCCCACGTTTGGTAAGTCACGAATGATAGTGTAGGATTCGTGTGAACCTCGCTTCGCTCCGGACACTCTCCTGAGTAGAACGGCCGGTCCTCACGCTGTTCGGACCGGTGAAACCGCGCCTTCGGCGCGGTATGCCGATCTCTACACCGAAAACTCGAACAGGTCGTCGCCGACGTGGTGGATCAACTCGACGACCTTGCCCGACGACCTTTTTCATCGTCGGGTGTGCTCGCTGCGCTCGCACACCACTCCTCGAAAAACGTCGATGAAAAACGGCGGGACCTCACTCCGCTCGGTCCCGTGAACCCTCGCTTCGCTCGGGATGCGAGTACCGCCTACACCGAGAACTCGAACAAGTCGTCACCGACGTGGTGGATCGACTCGACGACCTTGCCCGACGACCTTTTTCATCGTCGGGTGTGCTCGCTGCGCTCGCACACCACTCCTCGAAAAACGTCGATGAAAAACGGCGGGACCTCACTCCGCTCGGTCCCGTGAACCCTCGCTTCGCTCGGGATGCGAGTACCGCCTACACCGAGAACTCGAACAAGTCGTCACCGACGTGGTGGATCGACTCGACGACCTTGCCCGACGACCTTTTTCATCGTCGGGTGTGCTCGCTGCGCTCGCACACCACTCCTCGAAAAACGTCGATGAAAAACGGCGGGACCTCACTCCGCTCGGTCCCGTGAACCCTCGCTTCGCTCGGGATGCGAGTACCGCCTACACCGAGAACTCGAACAAGTCGTCACCGACGTGGTGGATCGACTCGACGACCTTGCCCGACGACCTTTTTCATCGTCGAGTGTGCTCGCTGCGCTCGCACACCACTCCTCGAAAAACGTCGATGAAAACGGCCGGTCCTCACGCTGTTCGGACCGGTGAAACCGCGCCTTCGGCGCGGTATGCCGATCTCTACACCGAGAACTCGAACAAGTCGTCACCGACGTGGTGGATCGACTCGACGACTTTCCCGGAGTCACCGACCATGTCGTCGCCGCCGGTCTTGGCCCGGCCCACGGCGAGGAACTTCCCGTGGGATTCCTCGTTGATGGCGACCAGATCGCCCGCTTCGATGTCGTCGTCGGCCTCCGTGATGCCGGGGCGCATGATGTCCGCGCCGTCCGAGACGAACGACACTGCGCCGGCGTCGACGGTGACGACATGGGCTTCCGGTGGAAAGGCGTTGAGACCCTGGACCGTGAGGAAGGGTTCGTCTTCAACGTACAGGACGAGCGGGTCCCCGTCGACGAGGACGACGTCCCAGTCGCTGTCCTCGAACGCGACCTTTTCGAAGGTGTCAGCCTCGACATCGACACCGAGGCTCGCAGCGACCGAGTCCGTGATCGCGTCGATCTCGTCGGCCCGGAGATGGTGGCGCGACTTGACGTTCATAGCTGACCCGTCGAACGGACCGGAGATAAATCGCCCGTTACGGGACTGGCGACCCACGCGCAAATATGACAGATTCTCTACAAAAACACAGTTCTGCGAAGGCTTTACTACCTACCTGACAACCACCCAACCATGAGCAGCACGGACGAGCTTCAGGACTGCGAGGACTGTCTCGCACCCGCCGACGCGTTCGCCATCGTCGGTCAGGAGTCGCGACTCTCGATCCTGGAAGCACTGTGGCGACTAGACGAACCGGCCGCCTTCTCCGAGATTCGGGCCGAAGTCGGGATGGCCGACAGCGCACAGTTCAACTATCACCTCGGGAAGCTGACCGACCAGTTCGTCCGCAAGCGCGGGGACGGCTACGAACTCAGGACCGCGGGCGAGCGCATCGTGCAGGCGATCCTGGCCGGCTCGTTCACCCAGCATCCCGAACGCGAGGTCGCCATCGACGATCCCTGCGTGCGCTGTGGCGCGGCGTTATCGGCCCACTACGCCGAGGAGATGCTGGCTATCGAATGCCCCGATTGCGGGCACGGCCACGGCGAATACCCGTTCCCACCCGGTGGCTTCCACGAGCGCACCGACGCCGAGGTCCTGCGGGCGTTCGACCAGCGGGTCCGGCACCTGCACTGCCTCGCCAAGGACGGCGTCTGCCCTGAGTGTAACGGCCGGATGACGACGACCATCGAACGGGGCGAGACGTGCTGTCTCGGCGTCTCGGTACGCGCGACCCACCGCTGTCGCCAGTGCGCCCAAGCGCTCTGCTCGGCGGTCGGACTGGGCCTGCTCGATCAGTCGGCCGTCGTGAGTTTCTACGAGGACCACGGCGTCGACCTCTCGGAGACGCCGTACTGGCGACTCCAGTGGTGTGTCGACGACCACCCCGTCACCGTCGAAGACGACGACCCGTGGCAACTCCGCGTCGAGATGGTCGAAGGCGACGAGCGCCTCGTCGTCCGAGTCGACGGCGACCTCTCGGTCGTCGACAGCGAGCGCCGGTGCGTCGCGGATCGAAGCGACAGAAGTGCGGCGGAGCGATCGGTCGCCGGAGAGGACTGACGGGGATGGATACCGGTACCTACCTCGACCGGGTCGGACTCGACGCCGACGACGCCCGAGCGCCGACGCTCGCCACGCTCGCCGAACTCCAGCGCGCCCACGTCACGACCGTCCCGTTCGAGACGCTGGCGATCACCGGCGATCCCCACGGTGACCGCGAGGGCGACGGCGTCTCGCTGGCGCTCGACGACTGCTACGAGAAGATCGTCGAACGCCGTCGCGGAGGTTTCTGCTTCGAACTCAACGGCGCGTTCACCTGGCTCCTGCGTGAACTGGGCTTCGACGCCGAACGGGTCGCCGCACGGGTGATCAGCGACGGCGACCGCACGCCACCGGCGAACCACCACAGCATCGTCGTCACGCTCGACCAACGGACAGTCGGACCGAGCGAGATCGCGCCCGAAAGCCGATCGAAGGGGATCCGGCGCTACGTCGTCGACGTTGGGCTTGGCCTGCCGAAGCTTCGACGCCCGCTCCCGCTGGATGGCACCGTCGTCACCGACGCCGGCATCGACTGGCGCGTCGTCGACAGCGACCGGCCGGACGCCGACCGGATCGTCCAGCACCGCGAGAACGAGGCCGGAGCGGGCGAGAGGCGGGACGCCACCGGGACGGACGCGTGGACCGACCGCTACGACCTGACCGAGCAGCCCCGGAAGCTGTCGTACTTCGGCGCGACCTGTGACTACCTCCAGACCGCCCCCGAGTCACCGTTCACCGGTGCGCCGACCATCACCATCGGGACCGAGCGCGGCCACAAACGCCTCTCGACCGACCAGTTCGCAGAGACCGTCGACGGCGAGACGACCGAGCGGTCGGTGTCGCCCGACGAGTGGCACGACGTGCTCGAACGGGAGTTCGGTCTGGCGTTCGTTCCGTCGGCTGCGGACGTGCAATGTGGGTGAACGCTCAAGGCCCCCCCGACACATGCTCGGGTATGGCCACAGCCATCCAGCTATACACGCTGCGCGAGATGGACCAGTCGGTTCCCGAACTCCTGAGTCGCGTCGCCGACGCCGGCTTCGACGGCGTCGAGTACGCCTATCGCGTCCCCGAGGCAGATACCGACACGGTGACAGCCGCGCTCGACGAGACCGGTCTCGACGTGCCAAGCGCACACGTCCCAGTCGAGGCCCTCGAAGACGAGCAGGAAGCCACGGTCGAACAGTACCGCGACCTGCGGGCCGAGCGACTGGTCGTTCCCTACCTCGACTCCGAGGACTTCGCCACTGTCGAGCGAGTGCGAGAGACCGCCCAGCGCCTCGACACGCTGGCCGAAGAACTGGCCGAGTACGACTACCCACTGCTGTATCACAACCACGATGCCGAGTTCGCCCAACTGGACGGACGGACCGCGTTCGACGTACTGGTCGAGGATACCGACGCGGTCGACTTCGAACTCGACATCGGACTGGCGACCTACGCCGGCGTCGACCCCGCCGCTGTAATCGAACGCCACGCCGACCGGATCGAACTGGTCCACTGCACCGACACCCACGTCGACGGCGACGAACCGGCCCACGCGACTTTCGGCACGGGCGACGTGGACTACGAACCCGTTTTCGACGCCATCGAAGCCACCGACATCGAGTGGCGCATCTACGAGAACGGCTCACAGGACGACCCCGACAGCGAACTCGAACACGCCAGCGAGACCTTCGTGAACGAGTGAGAGCGTGGCGAACCCGACGATGTCGCCGTCGGGGTCGGTTCAGGTCAGCGGGGAGTCGTCGCGGGTCCCGCCGTCGGTTTCGGCCCGGCTCTGGGTGGTACTGGTATCCGTGGCCGACACGGCTTCGATGTCGTGGTCGTGTTCGGTGCTGGTCTCGAACGCCGAGACCTCGTCGTGGAGGGAGTCGGCCAGCGTCGAAAGCCCCTGCACAGTCTTCGATATCTGGGAGAGGGAACTCGCCTGCTCCTCGCTGGCTGCTGAGACGTTGCCGCTCTCGGCCGCGGTCTCCTCGCTGACGGTCGAGAGTTCGTCGACCATCGCGACGACCTCCTCGGCGGAGGCTGCCTGATCGTCGGTCGCGTCGCTGATCTCGGTGATGCCACTCTCGGCCTCCTGAGCGGCGTCCGCGATTTCGTCGAACATCTCGATCGCGTCCTCGATCGTCGCTGCGCCGCGGTCGACGCGGTCGTTCATCTGTTTGATCACCTCGACAGTGTCGGTCGTCGTCGCCTCGACGGTCGCGATCCGGTTCTCGATCTCGGCCGTCGCAGCCCCGGCCTCCTCCGCGAGGGACTTGATCTCGGTCGCGACGACACCGAATCCCTCGCCAGCCTTCCCCGCGCGGGCCGCTTCGATCGAGGCGTTGAGCGCGAGCATGTTGGTCTGTTCGGCGATCGCAGTGATCATTTCGACGACTTCACCGATCTCGTCCATCTCGTCGTCGAGCGTCTCGACGCGCGTGACCGCTTCCTCGGCGCGCTCCTCGATCGAACGGACCTCGGCCGTCGCCTCGGCAGCGTGTTCCCGCCCCGTCTCACCGCGCTCGACAGCGATTCCGGCGGTCGCAGTCACTTCCTCGGCGGACGATGCGATCTCCTCGACGGTCGCAGAGAGGTCGTTCATCTCGCCAGCGACTTCGTCGAGCGTCTCGCTCTGGGTGTCCGTCCCGTGCGAGATCTCTTCGACGGACTGGGCCACCTGCTGGCTCGCCTGCTCGATCTCTTCGGTACTCTGTGCGGCCCCCTGACTCGACGCCGCCACCTCGTCGGCGATGGCCTGGACCCGCTCGACGCTGGCGCTGAATCGGTCGAGTCCGGCGACGAGGTCCGACAGCACGTCACCGTACGTCCCGGGATACTCGGTCTCGATGCCGGGGTCGAGTCGCCCCTCCTTGAGGTGCTGACTGGCGGTCGAGATCTGGGTGAAACTCTCGGAAAGCTGGTCGGTCCCGGTCGCGAGATCGTCGAGAACGGCGCCGTACTGGCCGGGGCGGTCCGTCTCAATCCGCCCGTCGAGATCGCCGCGCTGGAGGTCGCGACTGGCTCGCTGGATCGCCGCGAAACTGCCGGCGAGTTCGTCGGCCCCCGTCTCCAGATCGGCGACGGTCGCGCCGAAACGGCCCGGATAGTCGGTCTCGAACTCCCAGCCGAGGTCCCCCGCCTTGAGCCCCTGACTGGCGATCGAGATCTGGTCGAAGACACCACGGAGGTCGGCCTGCATCGTGGCGAACGCGTCGACCATCCGACCGAGTTCGTCGTCTTCGAGGTGGTCCTGGATCTCCGTTCCGAGATCCCCCTCGCTGACGGCCTGGGCCGCGGTCGAGAGCTGTTCGATCGGCGTCGTGATCCGGTTGGCGACGAAGAGTCCGATCGCGATCGCGACGACGAACGCGACGAGCGACAGCCCGATCACGGCCAGCTGTGCAGTCTCGGCGGTGCGATCGGCTGCGGCGACCGCCTCCGCTTTGTCCTGATTCGCAAGCTCTTCGAGTGTGTGTGCGTCCTCGCGCATCGAAACGATCAGCGGGGAAAGCTCCTGCTGTCGCCGTTCGGCCCGGGCAGTCTCACCCGCTCCGACCGCCGAGAACAGCTCCTCGGCGACGACCGTGTACTCCTCGTGACGTGACTGAAGCGACTCGTACGCCACACGCTCCTCGTCGGTCAGGTGGTGTGCTTCGAGAGTTCCGGCCCACTGTTCGTACTCTGACTGGGCCGCATCGAACGCCGATCTGGCGTTCGGGTCACCAGCCAGCGCGGCGTTGACGGCGGCTTGCTGGGTCTCGATTGCGACCAGCATCTCCATGGTCGCATCGACCTTCTCGGCGTCGTCGGCGACGACGTGGGTCTTCGCGTCGACGGTCGTGACCGATTGGTAGCCGATGACACCAGTCACTGCAACGAGGACGGCGACGACGACGAACGCTGCGATGAGTTTCGGACGGAGATCGATCCCGTCGAGTCGGATTTTCTGAAGCATGAGAGATACTTCAAGAATTGTCAGTATAAGAGTAGGCTCTAGATACCGGTATGAGTATCAGGAGTGATACTCAGACGGTGATCTCGCCGGTCGTAGTTCAGCGGTGATCGAAGAGGTCGTCGAACAGCGTCTGCTGGGCGTTGCGGAGGTGGTACGAGAACGTCGACTGTGTGAGCGAGAGTGCGTCGGCGATTTCGGTGGCCGAACTCCCGCGCGGTGACGTGAAATACCCACCGTGGTACGCGACACGGAGCGCCTGACGCTGTCTGTCGGTCAGTTCCCGCTCGAACACCTCGCCGAGGGCGTTACCGTGGTCCCGTCCGACCGCACCCGACGAGGGGGTCGACCGGCGTTTGGCGGCCAGTGTCGTCTCTGGATACGACGAGGTCAGGCGTGAGACGATGCCGTTGATGTCCCGGTCGGGGGACACCTCACAGACGACCGTCGCCTCGCCGTCGACGACTCGATCCGTCGTCACGGCCGCGCCCAGCGAGACCAGTGTGTGTGCCAGCGACTGTCGATGTAACACGAGCTCGACGACACCACCGACTGCGTCCGATCCCTGACGGATCGGGCGCGCTCCCTCGACGGCAGGCACGTCGTCGGCGAGCGCACAGAGGTCGGCGACCGACGCGTCTTCCACTGAGACGTAATACACGAGCGCGTCCGCCGGCGTCGGGATCGTACTCTCGACGGTGAGTGTACAGTCGAGGGTGTCCGAGGCCTGAATCAGAAACGACCCGGTGTCGGTACTCCTGAACGTGAGTTCGAGCACGCGCTCGGCCTGCAGCAGGTTCCGGGCCTCGATGGCGTGGATGACCTGCCCGATCCGACCACCCAGCGTCGAGAGCAACGCCTGTTCGCGGTCGCCGAACGCGTCGGCCCGGCTCGTGGACAGCCCGAGGACGCCGAGCGTGTCATCGTCGTCGACGAGTGGGACCACAGCACTGGACTGTCGCCCGTGGTCGGGGGCCTGTTCACGCCACTGCACAGCGGTCGTGTCCGTCCCATCGGCGACCTGAATAGTCCCACTCTCGGCGGCGCGGCGCGTCGGGCCGACCGCCTCGTCGTCGGCCATCGGGAACTCGACCTCGTCGAGAGCGGTGCCCTTCGATCCGCTGATCGCTCGTGGTTCGAGAAGCGCTGCTCCGGGCGTGTACTCACCGATCCACGCCAGTTCGTACTCATCGGTCTCGGTCAGGAGATCACACACTTCCTGTTCGACCGACGCACGCGTCGAGGCCCTGTTGAGAACGTCTTCGACCGGCTGGTAGGTGTCGATCAGTCGTTCGAGACGCTTGAACGCGGTGACGTCCTCCAGTGCGACGACAGCCTGCCGGATCGAGCCGTCCGCGTCTGTCACGGGCGCGACATTGCTCGACAGCCACCGTTCGGAGCCGTCGGGCAGCGTGATACCGTGGACGAACCCCTGAACGACAGCGCCACTGGTGAGGGCGTCCGTGACAGGATGGTCGTCGGGATGGATCGGGTCACCCGCGTCGTCCCAGATGTTCCACGCTGGATCGTCGTAGGTCCGGCCCTCGATGTCGCTCCGGGCGAGGCCCAGAAGATCCTCGGCACGACCGTTAGCACGAACGATTTCACCGCCGTCGTCCAGCAGCGCGATAGCGATCGGTGCGGTCTGAAGCACCTGTTCGAGATGCTGATGTGCCCGCCTCTCGTCGGTCACGTCGGTGAACAGGATCGTGGTCCCATCCGCTCCGGGATAGAGCCTGACATCGAGCCAGCGGCCGACCCGACTGTTGAACCGTTCGAAGCTGATCTGCTCACCGCGGTCGATAGCGGTCTCGATCTCGTCTTTGACACTCGCCGCGACCTCGGGAAACACCGTCCAGATGTGCTCGCCCAGCAGGTCGTCGCGCTCCAAAAGCTCTCTGGCGCGGCCGTTGACGTACGTGTACCGCAAGTCGTCGTCGAGCGTCACGACGCCGTCTCCGACCCGTTCGAGTGCGTCGAAAACAGTCGACTCGTCGATCTCTCGCATCTCTTCGCTCATCTCTTGCCCCCTGACCAGTGAGGCCGGTGACTCGACACGCTTCACCCGCCCTGGTGTCTAGTAGAATAGATATTTTTCCAGTATATAACTGTTCGTTCCAGCCACGGCTCCAGTGGTTATCGATACGATACGGGCGACGGTGGTCGGGACAGGAATCGAGTGGGCTGTTGGCAGTGACGTGCTGTCGCCGGGTGGATCGCCGCTCGGTCGTCGACGAGCAGTGAACCCAGTGCTAGTCGGCGGTCGCGGCGCAGTTGTTCGGCCCGAGTTCCCACTCGAAGGCCGCCTCGTCGTCGGGCGTCGACTCGCCGAGGTTCGCGGCGATGATGTCTTCGAAGTTCGACGGGCGGGGTGGCATGTCGGCGAGGATGCGCTCGACGAAGGAATCTTCGTCCACGTCGAACACCCACAGATCCTCGCGGAGCGAGCCGAGCGTGGCCGTGTAGGTGCCGTCGCCGTTGCGCGGCGTGCGCTCGCTGACGTGGCCCGGTGCGACCGTGGTGTCGTCGTCGAACCCCGCCAGTCGGTCGGTGAGTGTCGCGTATAGCTCACGGGCCAGTTCGGACGCGCCGTCGTCGCCGGCTTCTAGATCCGGCCGGGCGACGCTCTCGATGAACAGGCTATCGCCGGTCAGGAGCACATCGTCGACGGCGATGCCGGTCATCCCCGTCGTATGACCCGGCAGCGGAACCATCCGAAGGTCGACCCCGCCAAGCGACAGTCGCTCGTCCTCGGCCAGCGTCCCCACGTCGTCGGTCATCCCGCGGTCGTGCGCGCGCTGTGAGACGAGTGGGGCGCCGCCGGTCGCCTCGGCGACGGTTCGAATCCCGCTGACGTGGTCGGCGTGGACGTGCGTGTCGAGGACGTACTCGACGGTCGCTCCGTAGTCGGCGGCGTCAGCGCCGTACCGGTCAGTGAAGGCCCGCAGCGGGTCGACGACGGTCGCCTCGTCCCCGCTGACGAGCAGATAGCCCAGACAGCCCGACGACGGACGCTGATACTGCAGGATCGTGAGGTCGTCGCCGGCCGGAATCTCGTGAGCTTCGTAGACGCGCGCCCAGCCACGCATCCCCTCGGCGAGGTTGTGGGCCTCGATACCGGCCTGCTCGAACAACCCGGCGACGTAGGCGCTGGACTCGCCGCGAGCACAGACGACCGTGATCGGCCCCTCACCGTCGACCTGCTCGGCGAGGTCGGGGACCGAATCGGTGACCTGGGCCTGCAGCGCCTTCGAGAACGGAAGCTGTGTCGCCGTCACCGACGGCCCGGTGACGCGCCACGTCTCGAACTCGTCGCGATTCCGAAGGTCGAGCAACCGGACCGGTTCGCCCGCGGCGACGTGCCGGGCGAGTTCGTCCGGATCGATGCTGTCGGGTTCGACCGGTGGCTCGGGGTACTCCTCGGGCATACGACCTCGTAGGGCCGTCGGCGTGATAAGATGTGTCGTGGCTGAAAGCGGCGTGGCGATTAAGACGCGGGACGCCGACACACGAGTATGGACGCAGACGCATTCGTCGACGGCGTGCGCGAGGACGCGGCGACACAGCTGGATCGGCTCGGCTCCGAGAAGGTCCTGCTCGCGGCGACGAACGCCGACCTCGAACCCGAGACCGTGCTGGCGACGCTGGCCGGACGCGAGGCGGGCCGGAGCGACGCCTTCGCCGCGTGGGCGAGCGCGAGCACGGGCGAAGCGGCCGCCACGTTCGAACACGCGAGCCAGCGGGCGGCCGAGCGCTACGCGTCGCTTTCCGACCGCCTCGACGACGCACCGACGACGACAGACTGGCCCGTCGTCGACCACCTCGACGGACTCGACACGACGGTCGAACGCGCTGCCGGTCTCGTCGCCAGCGGCCTGCTTGGCGACCGGACGATGCTACAGGCAGTGAACTTCTTCGTCAACGAGACCGACGAGACGATGGCCGACACCTGCCGCGACCTGCGTGAGAGTACCGGCGAGGACATCGACGCCGGGGCAACGTTGCTGGCGTCGTGCTGCGAGGACGAGGCCGACTGGGACCGCGCCCGGACGGTCGCCGTCGAGACGGTCGCGGTCGCGTACGACGACTACGCCCAGCGCCTCGACGTGCTGGGTCTCGATCCGCGACCGGTGTGTTGAGTGAGACGGTCGGCACATGTAGGGACTGCTCTGTTGAATCCGGAGACAGCTGGGGGATAGCGTCGCTCTGAAGGAAGGAACGAAGCGGAGAGAGTGAATGTGACTAGAGTACTCTTCCGCTTCGTTAAACAAGCCACATCGCTGGCTCAAAGACGCTGTGCCGCCAGCCCCACGGCGGTGGTGAGCGACCCGGCTGGCAATGGATTTGCGGATTGGAAGCACCTGGCGCTACATTTCTTGCGGATTCACATGGACGCGACGTACCGCGAAATCGTCGATTGGGCGAGCGAGATGGATCGCGTCCGTGGCCTGTTGCAGTTGGCGCGGATGGCATTTCCGGCACCCTCGACGCTGTGGCGGTCGTTCGAGCGGGTGCCAACCCGTATCTGGGGGCAACTGCTCCGTCGGTCAGCGACCGCCTGCGATCCGGGAGACTACGGGGCATTGGATGCCACCTTTTTCGACCGCCAAGCGGCATCCAGCCACTACGTCGATCGATCGGATCGCCACATACGGACGCTGAAAACGACGGCCCTGGTCGATACGGAGTCGTGTGCCGTCCTTGACCTCCACTGTTCGGCACACTGGCCTCACGATACACAGGTGGGCTGTCGGGCCGAGCGCTTGGTACCGCGAATGCAGAGAGTTTGTGCTCACCGTCGCCGTTTACAACCTCGAACAAGTCATCAAGGAGTGATCGCTACGCCATCTGTGGATTCAACAAGGCACCCTGCTCCCCAAGCCATCTGTGGACTCGACAATACAGATCTCTGGGGGAGTTCCCGCGAGTTCAGTACGTCTGGGGTGGGCGTTCAAGAATCTCGAAGATCTCCCGGGCGCGGTACTCCTTGTTGCGCTGTTTGCCCGTCACCTCTTCGAGCACGCCCTCGTCCTGAAGGGCATCGATCGCGCGGTAGGCCGTCGACCGCTCGATATCGAGTCGCTCGGCGACCGTTTTCGTCGTCACGTAGGGATGCTGGAAAAGCGAGCACGCGAGCCGGTGTTTCGCATACTGGACGCCGCCATACTCGTCTTCGTACCGCCGTCGCAGCCGATCCAGTGCGAGCGTCCGTTCGACGGACTCTTGGGCTTGGTGGGCGACACCCTCGACGAAAAACGACAGCCAGGCGGCCCAGTCGCCGCGGGTCCGAACCGCCGCCATCCGGTCGACGTACGTGGCCTTGTTTCGATTGAAGTACTCGCTGAGATAGAGGTTCGGCCGTTCGAGCAGCCCGGCATCGTACAGCTGGAGTGTGATGAGGAGGCGTCCGAGTCGTCCGTTCCCGTCACCGTACGGATGGATCGTTTCGAACTGGTAGTGGAACAGGGCGATGTCGACGAGCGGGTGGTAGTTCCCGCCAGTCCGGTAGTAGGTGAGGAGCGCGTCCATGAGACCGTCGACCTTGCTCGGAACTGGCGGAAGGAAGTCGCCGAGGTGATTCGGCACGGTCTTGTAGGCACCGATGGTGTCGGTCTCGACACGGTCGTCCCGTACGTCAGTAAGCAGCGTCTCGTGGAGATCGTGCAGTAACGACTCGGTTATCCTCTTGCCGTCGTCGAGCAAGCCGATCCCGTCCTCGACCGCCTGTTCGTAGTTGAGGACTTCCTGTGTGTCCTTCGTCTCCGCAGTCTCCGTTTGAGCTTCGATGGCCGATTCACCCAGCGTCTCGTCGAGACTGCGTGTTTCGAGACTGTAGAGGGCGTCGTAGTCGACATCAGCGCCTTCGATTTCTGCAGATTCTATCGCTTCCTTCCGGAGGAGCGACGTGTAGAGGACTGGTGGGAAGTCGAGTTCGAGGCTGACGCCGCTGAGTTTTCCGAGCCAGAACGTGGCGTCGGCCAGCAAGCCGTAGAAGTCCCCGTCTAGCGCGAGGTCGCGCGAGGGTGGGAGCGGGTCCGGCCTGTAGTACGACTCTCGCCCGTAGGCGATGAAATCACCGGGAGCGGCTTCTTCGAGTTCGCTCTCTCTCATGCACGTCGTGGGCCTATTTTCGCCATGCGCATGAATTTAGTGGTACCAGATGCAAATAGTGTGCCATGGGAGAGTCTATGGCTGTATGTGGGTGTCCTGCACGCAACAGCCGTTCGTGCCGACCACGCTCGTTTGCTAGCGGTCTCAGACAGACAATCGGCGTCACGCCGCTGGATCTGCCAGAAGAAACATGCTCTGATAGCGTTTATTGTAGTGATTTACCGGTATGCGCCGACCCCGACGAACAGTACGAGCCCAGAACGCCCCTCAGTACGGCTGTTGCTGGCGACCGGGATGTTCGATGTGTAACTGCGTCGCGGGCAGCTCGGCGACACATTGGCGGCAGAACCGATAGGTGCGGTCGTTCTCGGTGCCACACTCGGGGCAGCGACAGACGACCGACTCGGCGTCCCCGTCAGCGTCGGCCGCGACCGGGTCGGCGTCGAAGGCCGACCGGTTGGCGCGATAGGCGTACAGCAGGATCAGGAGATGGGCACACAGCAGGACCGCGATGGCGACGTACACCCACTCGGACCCGAGCATGTGTGAGACTACGTGGACTGTCCACTTGAGGGTTGTGACAGACAGTGACACGGCGGCGGACGTTTTTGAGCGAGTACGGGCCAGCCGACCGCATGGCACACCGTGCGCTGGTCGCCTATCGGGACGACGACGGCTTCGACCTCCACTACGCCCACCACGGCGATGGCATCGCCGAGCAGATCACGGCGGCGACGCCCTTCGGCGGCGAGACGGAGCGGGCGAGCACGCGGGCACCCAGCGACCCGATCGCCGACCGATTCGGTCTCGATCCCAGTGGCGGGCACACCAGTCCGACGCGGGTGGACCGGCGACCGCTCGCTCGCGGCGTCGGTCCGCCAAGCGTGCTGGCGGCGATCGATCCCACGATCGAGACGCTCGTCGTGGTCGCGCCAGATTACGCGACGCGAACGTACGTCGTCTGTCCGCTGGGAATCGACGGCGGTGGCCCGCTGGTACTGGTCGGTCCGACCACCGAGGGAGCCGCGATCAGCAGGGCGCTCGTCGACCAGAAAGAGCGACTGGGAGCGGCCGTCGACGCCGGTCGCCTCGACGCCGAGACTGCCCGGCAGGTCCTCCGGCGCACGCTCGCCCGGCGCGGCCCGGTCCATTCGCCCGACGACGCGTCCTTTTTACGCACCGACTGACTACGGGACGGCGTGACGACCGCCGACCAGACCCGGACGCTCGCCGATCCCGACCCCGACAGCGCCGCCGAACTGGTCGAACGGGGGATCGAAGCGGGTGCGCTGGTGACCCTCTTTGGCCGCTGTCGAGTCGACTACGACGGGCGCGCGAGTAGCACGCTCGGGCCGGGGGACCGCCACGTCATGCTCAAGCCCGACGGCGCGGCGCTGGTCCACACCGACGAGGGCCAGCAGCCAGTGAACTGGCAACCCCCGGGCTGTGAGCACATGGTTCGCGTCGTCGACGGCGCACTCGTCGTCGAGAGCGAGCGCTCGACGCCCGAGGAGCAGTTGCTGATCACCTTCGAATCCGTCGATCACGCGGCCGCCTTCGACGTGACCGACGCCTCCGACCTCACGCTGTCGGGCACCGAGGAGGACCTTCGCGAGCGCATTCTCGACGACCCGAACCTCGTCGAACCGGCGTTCACACCGCTTGCGACCGAGCGGTCGACCCCGGCGGGCGCGGTCGACATCTACGGCGAGGACGACGACGGGCGAACCGTCGTCGTCGAGCTGAAACGGCGGCGGGTCGGCCCGGACGCGGTCGGCCAGCTGGATCGTTACGTCGACGCGCTCGCTCGCGACCTCCACGACGATGCAGAGGTGCGGGGAATCCTGGTCGCGCCGTCGGTGACCGACCGGGCGCGCGACCTGCTGGCCCGGAAGGGACTCGAATTCGTCTCGGTGACGCCGCCAGAGCAGTGACGGTCAGGGTCGCTCGTCGGCTGCCGGATACACTTCGACGGTGCCGTCGGAGGTGACGGCTACGCGATAGTCACGGTACCGAAACGAGACGACGCCATCGGTCGTCGAGGAGAGGACGCGGTCGAGCGCTGACGGGTCGACCGCATCGGACAGCGGCGTGAGGGCGGTGGGACGCGTGTGCAGTGCGGTCGCGATGGCGTCGACGACAGTCGCCGTAGTCGGCGGTGCGGGGCCGCTCTTCGAGACGAGTGGCTCTGTCCCGTCGCTGTGATTCGTATCGGGAGACATAGTGGAACGTCGAGCGGCAGCGTGTTAGCGCGTCTGGCTAGAGAGTTAGCCCGGAACTCTATACGTGGAGGCAAGGTATCCCACAGTATGAGTGGTGATGCCGACCCGCCGACAGCCACGTCCGTCACGCGGGTCGAGTTCGGACTGACGGGGAGTGAGTACCCGTTTCTCCACGTGACGACCCAGAACACCTGTACGGCCAGACTCGAAGAGATCATCCCACGAGACGACGGTTACGCCGAGTTCTTCACGTTCATCGGGACGGACCCGGAGGTCGTACTCGACGCGGTCGCGGAGACCGGCGCAGTCGAGGCACAGCTTTTGACCACGGACCGACAGCGTGGTCTCTTCGAGTTCCACGTCACGACCGACAACTGTCCGGCAGTCCACCTCGCAGAAGCGGGTGCATTACCACGACAGATTCACGGCAAGAACGGCGCGGCGCGGCTGATCGTCGACATCCCCCACAGCGTGGAGCCGGGCACCGTCATCGAGACGTTTCTCGACGAGTTCGACGGGGCCGAACTGACGGCGAAGTGCGAACAGTCGACGGCGACACCGATCGTGGGCGCACAGGAGTTTCGCCGGCTGGTCGAGGAACGCTTTACCGATCGCCAGGAGGAGATCCTGCTGTCGGCCTACGAGGCGGGCTACTACGACTGGCCCCGAGAGACGGACGCCCAGACGCTGGCCGAGCGCCACGACATCGCCAGCGCGACGCTGCACAAGCACCTCCGAACGGCCGAGCGGAAACTGGTGACGGCGCTTTTCGACGGGCCGACAGAGCCGTAACCGACACGGTCAGGACTCGTCACACGCGTCCTGCAGTGCTGCGAGTGCGTTCATCGCTTCGATGGGCGTCATCGTCGCCACGTCGAGGGCCTGCAGTCGCTCGCGTAGCGACACGGCGTCGGCGTCAGACGCTGTCATTTCGACGGCCGACTCGGCCTCCGTCGGTCGCTCGGCGTGGCCGTTCGTCCGCGCCGCTCCGTCCGTGGCGGTGGGTGATGGCTGTGCGTCCGCGTGCTCACGCTGGGAGTCAGTCGAAGATTCGTCCAGCACTGCCCGCGAGCGGGCAACGACCGACTCGGGCACGCCAGCGAGATCCGCGACCTCGATGCCGTAGGACGCGGCGGCCGCGCCGGGTGCGACGCGGTGCTCGAAGACGACGCCGTCGCCGTCGTGGCGCGTCTCGAAGTGGAGATTGTGCACGCCCGGAAGTTCGTCGGCGACGGCCGTCAGTTCGTGATGGTGGGTCGCAAACAGCGTGTAGGCACCGATCTCGTCGTGGACGTACTCCGTGACGGCGCGAGCGATGGCGAGTCCGTCGGCCGTCGAGGTGCCCCGGCCGACTTCGTCGAGCAAGATCAGTGAGTCGCGACTCGCGCCCTGCAGGATGTCGGCGAGTTCGGTCATCTCGATCATGAACGTCGAGCGCCCGCCCGCGATGTCGTCGCTGGCCCCGACGCGGGTGAAGATCCGGTCGAGGATCGGCAGACTCGCCTCGCGGGCGGGGACGAAGCTCCCGGCCTGTGCCAGCACACAGACGAGTGCGATCTGGCGCATGTAGGTCGACTTCCCGCTCATGTTCGGCCCGGTGATGATCGCGAACGGCGCGTCGCGTGTCAGGTCGGCGTCGTTGGGGACGAACGACGCCTCGGCGCGCTCGACGACGGGGTGGCGACCGCCCGCGATGTCGATGGCGTCGCCGCCGACCGTCGGGCGACAGTAGTCGTGACTGGCCGCGGCTTCGCCGAAGGCCACGAGCACGTCGAGCGCCGCCAGTCTGTCGGCGAGTGCCTGCACCCGTTCGGCCTCGTCGGCGACGGCAGCCCGAACCTCGCGAAAGAGGTCGTATTCCAGATCGTCGGCGGCCGTCTCCGCTCGGACGATCTCGTCTTCGCGCTCTTTCAGTTCGGGCGTGACGAAGCGCTCGGAGTTTTTCAGCGTCTGGCGACGCTGGTAGTCCTCGGGCACACTGTCGAGATTGGCGTTGGTCACCTCGATGTAGTAGCCATGCACCGAATTGTGGCCGACCTTCAGCGAGTCGATGCCGGTGCGCTCGCGTTCGTTCACTTCGAGGTCGTCGATCCACTGCTTGCCCGACCGCTCGGTGGCCCGCAGTTCGTCGAGTTCGTCGTCGTAGCCGTCACGGATGACGCCGCCCTCGGTCACCTCCTGTGGCGGGTCCTCGCGGATCGCCGCTTCGATCTCCTCGCGCACGTCCGCGAGGGGATCGAGACCGTCGTAGAGGTCCGTGAGGAGGTCGCTCTCGGCGTCTGCAAGCTGGTCGCGCACGTCGGGGACGACCGCGAGCGTGGCCGCGAGCGAGCGCAGGTCCCGGGCGTTCGCCCGCCCGCGCGAGACACGAGAGATCAGCCGTTCGATGTCGTACACGTCCGCGAGCAGGTCGTGTAAGCGCTCGCGGGTCTGGAGGTCGCCGACCAGTTCGGCGACGGCGGCGTGACGGCGCTCGATGCGGGACTCGTCTAACAGCGGCCGGCGCAGCCAGTCGTTGAGTCGTCGCCGCCCGAGCGCGCAGGCGGTCTCGTCGACAGTGTCGACGAGCGTTCGGCCCTCGTGACCCCGGACGGCCCGGCGGTCGAACAGTTCGAGACTGTCGAGTGCGACCGCATCGAGCAGCATGTACTCGCGGGGATCGTAGCGCGTGAGGTGGTTCAGGTAGTCGAGTCGCCCGCCCTCGCCGTCAGCGATCTCGTCGCTCGTTCCCGCACCGCCGCCGCGGGTGTACTCGGCGTATTCGAGCAGTGCGCCACAGGCCCGTACCTCCACGTCGTCGGCCAGCAGTGAGTCTGGCTGGCCGAAGTAAGCGCGAACGCGTTCGGCCGCGGTCTCGCGCTCGAAGACGCGTTCGTCGTAGGGTGTCACCATCGCGGCCGTCCCGAAGACGGCATCCTCGTCGATGTCGACCGCCGGGCCGACGATGGCCTCGGCAGGCGCGAACCGTCCGACCTCGTCGGCGACGGCGTCGACGCTGTCGGCGCTGGTCGCGTAGAAGTCGCCCGTCGACACGTCCAGCAGCGCCAGTCCGTAGCGCCGTTCGTCGGTGGTCAGCGCCGCGACGTAGTTGTTGTCCGGCGACCCGAGCAGCGCGTCCTCGGTGAGGGTGCCGGGCGTGACGATCCGCGTGACCGCGCGCTCGACGATCCCCGACACCGCGTCGGGGTCCTCGACCTGATCGGCGATAGCGACCCGGTAGCCCGCGTCCAGCAGCGTCTCGACGTAGCTCTCGGCGTTGTCGATGGGGATACCCGCCATCGGGTAAGTCCCCGTCGAGTCCTCGCGCTTGGTGAGCGTGATCTCACAGAGCCGTGCGACACGCTCGGCCGCTCCACAGAAGGCCTCGTAGAAGTCCCCCACCTGAAAGAGTACCAGCGAGTCGTCGTAGGCCCGACAGAGGTCGTAGTACTGACTCATCATCGGCGTCAGCTCCTCGGCCTGTTCGGCCATCTTCTCGGGCGCGCCCACCGCCGCATCCATACCCGAGAGGGAGGCCCTCGTCGCTTTAATATACTGCGGGTCCGACCGTGGCGGTCTCGTCGTCCGCTCGTACCACCGCAAAGAAGATCATGCCAGCACGTACACGTCCGAATACAATGTCCCTCCAGATCGGTGCCGCCCTCAGAGGCGGCTTCGACCGACTCGTCAGCCGCACCGGCGGCGTACTGCTGCTCGCGTACGCCCTCACCTACGTCATCTACCAGATCTCTGCCAACGGATTCATGGTCGGCATGTACCGACAGTACGACATCGACACGGCTGGCATGCTCCAGCCGGCCCTGGGCGGCCCGCTATGGCTCCGAGGGTGCGCAGTCCTCGCTTGCCTGCTGGCGCTGAGCTATCTCTCGATCGTCGCCATCCGAACCTTCGTCCCAAAGGCGCGTGGCTCGTTCCCCGACGACGCCCTCACCGGTGGGATCGCGTGGGCACTCGTGAACCTCGCCGCGGGCGGGATCGTCTACTCGATCCTGTACACCGCCGGTCTCGTCTTGCTGGTCGTTCCCGGACTGTTCGTGATGGTCACACTCGTGTTCATGCCCATCTACGTCGCCGACGAGGGTGTGAGCTTCCTCGAAGGGTTCCGACGTAGCTGGGAGCTCACCGAGGATCACCGCATCGAGATCTTCGCTCTGTTGTTCGTCCTGATGGCGCTGGGTAGCCTGGTCGGTGGGATCATCGGTTTCGGATCGGCGATGGTCGCCATCGTCGGCGGCCCGTCGGGCCTGTTCAGCGTGGTCGTCGCCGTCCTGATCGCCCCCATCTCGCTGTACGGGCTGGCCGTGACCACGGACGCCTACACCCAGCTTCGCGAGGCCGACGACGGCGAATTCGGCAGCGAGTCGACGGCGGCGACGACCCCCTCGACCCCGGCCTAACAGGCGCGAAAACGGCGATACGCTGCGTGGGAACGCCCACCAAAACCGGATTCGACATTCACTTTTTTAACTCCGTTTCCCCCACGTAGGGCTATCCGCTCGTGACATCGACACCGACCGAGTCGAAGTCGTCGTACGCACGAATCGTATCGTCGTTTCTCAAACATCAACACTTCTTCGTGTTCACAGCACCCGTGCTGTTCGTCGCGCTGGTGTACCTGTTCGCGCCCACCGACGGGGCAGGCGGGAGTGGCTACTGGCTGGAGTACTGGTGGCTGTTCCCCTTCTTCCTGCTCGGGGCGACGATCGTCAACACGGTCGGGATCAGCGGCGCGGCGCTGTTCGTCCCGTTCCTGATCTTCATCTTCCCGCTGTTGGCGTCGCCACTCGACGCCCCGACCATCGTCAAGGTGGGTCTCATCAGCGAGTCCTTCGGCCTGTCGAGTTCGGCCATCGCGTTCGTCGCACACGGACTCGTCGACCGCCGGGTCGGGACGGCCATCGTCGGCGGCGCGCTCCCGCTCGTGGTCGGCGGGGCGTTCCTCTCCTTTTTCCTCCCGGAGCCGGTGTTCCAGTTGATGCTCGGGATCGTGCTGACGCTGTCGGCGTACCTCCTCTTCAATCTGGACCTCTCTCACGGCCACGGGAGCGACGAGCCGACGGCCGCCACTGACGGCGGGAACGACCTGCCCGACGACGACGACAAACTCGGCCACGCTGGCGTCGCCGTCGACGGCGACGGGATGGTCACCCGCGTCGACCGCAGCGGCACCGAGTACCGCTACGACCGCTCGGGCTACCTCGAACGCTTCGGTACCTACGGCTTCGGTGGGGTGTTTCAGGGCGTCGCTGGCTTCGGGATCGGTGAGATCGGGATCGTCTCGATGCTGCGCTCGAAGATTCCGGTGCGTGTCGCCATCGGAACGAACCACATCATCGTCGCCACCACGGCCATCGCCGCCTCGCTGACCCACGTCTTCGGCGGCGGGCTGGTCGGCGCCCACCAGCTAGACCTCGCCTCGACACCGTGGAACATGGTCGTCTTCACTGTCCCGGCGACAGTGACGGGCGGCCAGATCGCACCCTACGTCACCTCGACGGTGAGCACGAAAACACTGAAACTGTTCGTCGCCGCCCTGTTCGTCCTGATCTCGACTGCGCTGTACGTGCTTGCCGGACAGGGCCTGTTCTGAGCGACGCGAGCAGAGACATACTTACTCGGCTGGCCCGCGTAGTCGAGGTATGGTCTCGACCACACAGAACCGCCCTCACGCGTTCGACTCGAAAGCCGACCTCGACGACATCGTCGCCGACCACGACCGCGTGCTCGTCGAGTTTCACACCGAAGGCTGTGCGATCTGTGCGTCGATGGAGCCGGTTTTGAGCGCCGTCGCGAAGGCAACGGACGTGCCCGTGGTGACGATGAACCCCCGTGACGATCCCGTACTCGTCGAGGAGTACGACGTGCGTTCGGTGCCGAAGCTCCTGTTGTTCGAGGACGGCGTCGTCACGAAGACGAAAGAAGATGGTTTCGTGCCGGTCGAGGAATTGCTGGCTTTCGTCGGCGAGGACTGATACTGCCGGCTGTACGTCTGTAACGAATTTCGCGACCCGGGGTCGCGAATCTCTTGACACAGTTACAGCCGGCAGTATGACGACGGTCGGCTACGACCCTTCGACCAGCCGCCGGAGTTGTTCGGGTGGCACCGCACCACGGGCCGCGTGACCGTCGTAAGCAAAGGTCGGCACACCGGTGACGCCCTCGCGCTGTGCCGCGTCGAAGCGCTCGCGGACTTCCTCGCGGAGACCGTCGTCGTTCAGTGCTGCGTGGATTTCCTCGGCGTCGATCCCGGCGTCCGCGGCCAGTTCGACCAGCACGTCCGGGTCGCCGATGTCCCGGCCGTCCTGCCAGAGCGCGTCGAAGACCGCCCGGTCGAAGGCCAGCCACGTCTCGTAGTCCGCCGTCGTCTGGACGTGATAGGACACGATCTGAGCGTTGAGTGAGTCCACGTCGCGGCTCAGATCGAGTTCCATCTCGACGCCGTACTGCTCTTGGAGACGGCGAACACCTTCTTTGGCCTGCTCGAAGTACTCGTCGTCCTTGCCGTCCTCGACGGAGTGGTCGATGGTGCCATCGGGCCGGCGCTTGTGCGACCGGAGGTCGAACGGTCGCCACTCGATCCGAAGGTCGTCCTCGCGGTCGTCCTGATAGCGCGCGAGCGACTCGCGGCCGAGATAACAGAACGGGCACACGTAGTCCGAGTAAACGGTGATCGTCTCAGGCATCGTAAGACCTGCTTACCGATCGTGACACAAGAGGGTTCGCCGGTCGTGCAGCCACGGTGGTCGTCCCGACTACGCAGAGGACGGGTCGGGACCCACATCGACGGCGTAGTCCGACTGGATCCAGGCCGCAGAGTTCGTCCGGTCGTAGACGATGGTGTCGCCGTCGCCGGTCGTGAACGCGCCGTACTGCTCGTCGGCATCGATCTGCTCGTCGGTCGTCTCGGAGGAGTGGTTCGTATCGTTCATCGGTTGTCGTTCGTTACCCAGTCACAATGGAATGTGCTTCATAAGCCTTTCCCAGAGAGTGTATCCAGTCTTAATAGCATATTAGGCCCTCGTCGGTAGAAAAATCGAGAAATCGATGTGTCGTCACACGGCGACGCCGATGTGTCCCGTTGGTCTCACCGTCGGCTACTGCCCACCCACCTCGAGGGCGTAGTCCGACTGAATCCACGCATCGGGGTTCTCGCGGTCGTACACCACGAAGTTTCCGTCGCCAGTCACGAACGTGCCGTATTTGTCTGCCTGTTCCCCACCTGTTTGGTCAACTGTGCCTGTCATCGTCCCATGCCACCCGGCGTGGAACCGGGTTGCCAGACATATATCACCAACTATCATAAATATTTGTTATTTTCACAGTGTTGGAAGCGGGTATTTTCGTATAGCGGGCAGAAGGCTGTCGACATCCGGCGCGAAACGCGAGCGTGTGGGGGGACGGCGGCCACGTGAGACGAGAATCACCACCGATTAGGGTCACTCGCGCAACACGCCGACTATGACACGTCAGGCAGCACCAATCGCGCCGCCGGCCGTCCTCTCGATCGCCGGCAGCGACAGCGGCGGCGGGGCAGGGATTCAGGCCGACACGAAGACCATCGAGGCCGGCGGCGCGTTCGCGACGACGGCGATCACGAGCGTCACCGCCCAGAACACGCAGGGGGTCCAGGACGTGACGACACTCGCCCCCGAGACGGTGCGCGCCCAGATCGACGCCGTCGTCGACGACATCGACGTACAGGCAGTCAAGACCGGCATGCTGGCGACCAGCGAGATCGTCGAGACCGTCGCCGACTACGGGCCGGACCTGCCGTCGCTGGTCGTCGATCCGGTGATGGTCGCCAGCAGCGGCGACCGGTTGCTGGACGAAGACGCCGAAGCAGCGTACGACGACCTGCTTGGGGCGGCGACGGTGGTGACGCCAAACGCCGACGAGACCGAAGTCCTGACCGGCATCGAGGTGACCGACGCCGAGACCGCCCAACAGGCGGGCGAGGCACTGCTCGAACAGGGCGTCGACGCCGCGCTCGTCAAGGGCGGCCACGTCCCGGGCGATGCTGTCGTGGACACGCTCGTCACCGGCGAGACCGTCCACACCTACCGCCACGACCGGATCGACACCGACGCCACCCACGGCTCTGGCTGTACGCTCTCCAGTGCCATCGCGACGCGACTGGCCCACGGTGACGACCTGCCGACGGCCGTCGGCGAGGGGATCGCCCTGCTCTCGCGGGCGGTCCGGTACAACGTCGACGTGGGCACGGGACCGGGCGCGGTTCACCACGCCGTCGATGTGCGTAACGATGCCGCACGCGACGAGACCGTCGAGGCCATCGAGCGGGTCGTCGCGGGCCTGCGCGAGGCCGAGGCGACGGCGCTGGTCCCGCAGGGTGTCACGAACGTCGTCGGGACGACCCCCTACGCGGAGTCGGCGAGCGACGTGGCCGCCGTCGACGGCGGGATCGGCCGGACCAGAGACGGTCTGCGACCCAATCGCGGCGTCCGCTTTGGCGTCGAGACGCCACTGGTCGACGTGGTACTCACAGCGCGAGAACGTGATCCAGCGGTGCGCTTTGGCCTGACCTGTACGGCGACGCCGGCCGTCGTGGACGCGCTGGGCGGACTCGACGGCCCGGCCGCGACGGTCACGGCGGACGAGCACGAGGTGATCGATCGGGCGTTCGACGAGACCGCCACGACGCCCGCAGCGATCGTCGACGATCGCACGGAGCGCCTCCACCTCCTCGCCGACACGGCCGAGCAGTTGCTCGAACGGATTCGGACGGTCGTCGCGAACGTCGACGAGTGAGGCGAGGGTCAGTCCCGTCGTCGCACCAGCCACCACAGCACCACGGCCAGCACTGCGGACAACGGCCCGAATCCGTGACCGTCTGCGGTCGTCGTGGCCGACGACGCGCTCGATGTCCGTGTCGTCCGGTCGTCGGTCGCGGGCGACCGCGTGGCCGTCTCGGTCGCCACCGCTGGTCCGATGGTCTGGACGGGTGCCGGGGCGACGGCAACCTCGACCGGGCGGGCGCGTCCGGCACCGAGCGAGACGTTGCCGGCGGCCGGGAGATCGATCTCACGGACGACGTACACCGTACTGTTGGCCGACAGCGTGACGCGGGTGCGGTCGACTGCCTCGAAGTTCCGCGTGAACACGACGGTCGTCTCGCCGGGCACCGGCGCGTCGTTGGCGACGGTCGCTGTCAGGAGCACCGACTCGCCCTGTTTGAGGTCCGACTGGCCGACCGAGAGGTCGACGACACGTGCAGCGGCCGGGCGCTGGACCGTGACGTTGACCGTCGTCCCGTCGACGGAGACGACGTACGACCCCGGTGTCGGGAACCGGTGTGAGAGTGGGACCGTCCGGGACTGGCTGGCCCCGATCCGACCGCCTGCCTCCTCGACGACGGTCCCGTTGACCCGCATCGAGAGGTTGTACTGGCCGGCGGTCCCGCCGGCGTTTTCCACGACGGCGTCGACGGTCAGGCGCTCGCCAGTGACCAGCACGATCGGTGCTGGCTCCCGTACCGTTGTGTTGCGATACGGGCCGGTGATGCGGTAGGCGTTCGACGCCTCGACCGGCGGGAGTTCGTAGCCGATCCGTGCCGGAAGCTGTCCGAACACCGCCGCGTGGGTCGTCCGGTTCCACATGCTGACGTTCGCGCTGCGCTCGGTGTAGGTCTGCCCGACATCGAGCAGGCCGGTATCGTCCGCAGCGGCGAGTGCGTTGAGGAGATCGAGTTGTGAGATCGGCCCCTGCTGGCCGTTCAGCGTCCGAAACACGTCCTGAAACGTCTGTTCGCGGTCGGTGCTGACGCGGAGACGCCGGTCGAGCTGTCCGGCGACGAGCGCACCCTTGTAGTAGTCCGGCGAGCGCACCCACGTCGAGGTGTTGGCAAGCACCACGCGGTCGTACACCGGCCACGTGCCGATCCGCATCCGATCTTCGAACGCGTCGAAGTCGATAGCGTCGTGCTCCAGAGAGAGCAGGGCCGCATAGTACGACGCCGACGCCTCAGAGAGCCACAGCGTCCGACTCGTCGGCGTGTAGGCCTGCCGGGAGTGGACGTACTCGTGGATCCAGGGACTGTCGGCCTCGTCGAGGCGTTCGTCGTCCTGCACCCAGATGTCACTGTCACCGGTCTGCAGTCCGCGGACGGCCCACGGGACGCCGTCGGTCGGTGCGGCGATCAGGAAGACACGCTCGTCACGGTCGCCGACACGCAACGCGTCGGAACTGTTCGCGAGCGCAGCCAGCAGCGCGTCGGGTGACTCGCTCAGGTTCGCGGCCGCGGGAACGACGAGGCGGAACTGCTGACCGTAGGCCGTCCGCTCGTGTGTCTCGTGTGCGCCGAGGAAGACGAGCCATTCCCCGGCCGCACCGGGACCGACCGTCGAGGACTCGCGCTCGAACTGGATCGGCGTGCGACCGGTCGCCTCCCAGTTCGTCGGTGCCGATGGACGCTCGAACAGCGACCAGTTTCGGGTGTCGGCGGCGAGATAGCGCCCCGACCCGATCCGTGGATCGGACCAGTCGATCGTCTCGTTGACCGGCAGATCGTACGTGATCTCGGGTCGCTGGGTCGTCCCACGCCATCGGAACTGTGTCTCGTTGTCGCGGACGAATCCCTCCCCGTCCGGGTCCATCGCCGCGGCCGGTAGCTCGGTGCGAAGCGAGACGATGCGGTCGGGAATCCGATAGCGAAGCGTGACGCGAACGACGCCGGGCCGGTCGGGGAGGCGCTCGAACTGCTGGTCGAGCGTGATCGTCTCGTCGGCCGCGACGGTGGCCTGACTCGTGACGGCCATCGCCTGCCAGCCATCACGTTCGACTGGCTGGAGCGAGTCGACGGCCGGCGTCCGTGTCTGGGGCTGCGGGGAACTCCGTTCGGACGAGACAGTCGGGAGCGCCTGTTGCTCGGCAGTGGGCCAGTCTGGCACGGGCGTGGCGGGGGCGGCGGGCGCGACGCTGCCCGAGAGTGCAAGCACCACCAGTAACGCGGCGATCCTGCGCGACACCTCACCCATGGGGATCAGTTACACAGCCCCCGTCAAATAGCTGCCCCAGCCAGTAGCGACCCACAACCCTTAGGCCGTCGTCGCTCCCACGGGCGGGTATGACAGAGGCGACGGGTATCGTCGGTGAGTTCCTCTCGCTGAAGGCCGACAGCGACGCCGACATTCTCGCGATGCAGTGTGGTGATTTCTACGAGTTTTTCGACGAGGACGCCGAGATCGTCGCCGACGAACTCGATCTGAAGATCAGTCAGAAGTCCTCGCACGGGTCGTCGTACCCGATGGCTGGCGTGCCGGTCGACGATCTGACGCCGTACGTCTCCGCGCTGGTCGAACGGGGCTACCGGGTCGCCGTGGCCGACCAGCACGAGACCGCAGACGGCCACGCCCGCGAGATCACGCGCGTCGTGACGCCGGGCACGCATCTGGAGACGACCGACGACGCCGCCCAGTATCTCGCCGCGGTCGTCGCGGACGACGACACAAGCGGAGGGGAGTCGGCGTACGGACTGGCCGTCGCCGACGTGACCACCGGGCAGTTCCACGTCACCCAGCTGGACGGCGAGGACGCTCGCGCACGGATCCAGACGGAACTGTACAAGTTCGATCCCGCAGAGGTACTGCCCGGTCCCGACCTCCGCGGGGACGACGACTTCCTCGACCGCCTGCGCGAACGCACCGATGCCGCCCTGACCGTCCACACTGAGGAGTCGTTCGCGCCGGGCCGGGCGACCCACCGCGTGCGTGACCACTTCGGTCCCGAGACCGTCGACAGCGTCGGTATCGCCGCGGACGAGGCCGCAATCCGGGCTGCGGGTGCCGTCCTCGCCTACGTCGAGGAGACCGGCGTCGGCACGCTGGCCTCGATCACGCGTCTCCAGTCCTACGGCGCGACCGACCACGTCGATCTGGACGCGACGACCCAGCGCAACCTCGAACTCACCGAGACCATGCAGGGCGACGGCGACGGGTCGCTGTTCGACACCATCGATCACACCACGACCGCCGCGGGCGCGCGCCTGCTCCGGGAGTGGCTCCAGCGCCCCCGCCGTGATCGAGGCGAGCTACAGCGACGGCAGTCCTGTGTGGCCGCACTGGCCGAGGCGGCGATGGCCCGCGAGCAACTGTGTGAGACCCTCTCAGACGCCTACGACCTCGAACGACTCGCCTCGCGAGCGGTCTCTGGGAGCGCCGACGCGCGGGACCTCCGGGCGATCGCCGGCACGCTCTCCCTGCTCGGGACCGTCGAAGACATCGTCGCAGATGACCAGCGACTGGCCGACTCGCCGCTGGCCGAGGCACTCGACCGACTCGACCGCGATGCCGTCGACGATCTCGCCGCGACACTCGACGCCGCGCTCGTCGAGGACCCGCCCGGCACCGTCCGACAGGGCGGCCTCTTCAGGCAGGGCTACGACGACGACTTGGACGACGTGATCGAGCGCCACGAGGCAGCACTGGAGTGGCTAGAGACCCTGCCCGACCGGGAGAAAGGAGAGACGGGGATCACCCACCTCTCGGTGGACCGCAACAAGACCGACGGGTACTACATTCAGGTCGGCAAGAGTGAGGCCGACGACGTGCCCGCCCACTACACCCAGATCAAGGAGCTGAAAAACTCGAAGCGCTTTACGACCGAGGAGCTGCAGGAGAAGGAACGCGAGGTGTTCCGCCTCGAAGAACAGCGCCACGAGATGGAGTACGAGCTGTTCGGCGAGCTGCGCGAGCGCGTCGCCGAGCGGGCGACACTCCTGCAGGACGTGGGTCGGGTGCTGGCCGAACTGGATGCGGTGGCCTCGCTTTCGATCCACGCCGTCCGCAACGACTGGACCCGGCCCGAACTCACCGACGGGCGCGCACTTGACGTGGAGGCCGGCCGCCACCCGGTCGTCGAGCAGACCACCGAGTTCGTCCCCAACGACCTCACCATGGACCCCGAGCGGCAGTTCCTCATCGTCACCGGCCCGAACATGAGCGGGAAGTCGACGTACATGCGACAGGCCGCCCTGATCACGCTGCTCGCACAGGTCGGCAGTTTCGTCCCCGCCCGCTCCGCGAGCGTGGGACTGGTCGACGGCATCTACACCCGCGTGGGCGCGCTGGACGAACTCGCACAGGGACGCTCTACCTTCATGGTCGAGATGCAGGAGCTGTCGAACATCCTCCATTCGGCGACCGAGGAGTCACTGGTCATCTTAGACGAGGTCGGGCGCGGGACGGCAACCTACGACGGCATCTCGATCGCGTGGGCAGCCAGTGAGTACATCGTCAACGAGATCGGCTGTAAGACGCTGTTCGCGACTCACTACCACGAACTCACCGTGTTGGGCGACGAACTGCCGACCGTCCAGAACGTCCACGTCGCGGCCGACGAGAGCGACGGTGAGGTCACCTTCTTACGGACCGTCCGGGACGGCCCGACGGATCGCTCCTACGGGGTCCACGTCGCCGACCTCGCGGGCGTGCCCGACCCCGTCGTCTCGCGCTCGCGGGACGTGCTCGACCGCCTGCGCGAGGACGAGGCCATCGACGTGCGCGGCAGCGGCGGCGGTGGCGAGACGACACAGGTCGTCTTCGATCTCGACGCTGGCGAGTTTGCGACCGGAGAGAGCGGGGGCGAGCAGGCCAGTGCCGACGGCGGCAGCGCCACCGAGGCAGTGCTCGATCCCGAGACGGAAGCCGTCCTCGACGAACTCGCCGATCTGAACGTCAACGAGACGCCGCCGGTCGAGCTAATGGCGAAAGTCCAGGCGTGGCAGGGGCAACTGGACGAGGAGTGAGGTCAGGCTTCCTCGACAGGAGCGTCGCCGGCGTTGTTTCTGACGCTCTCGATGCCCTGTTTTGCCTTCTGCTTGCTCGCGTACCCCTCGCCGCTGTCCGCGATGATGTTCCCATTGTCGTGGACGAGTCGCCAGCGCCACTCGTCCGCACTATCGGTGTACAGTTCGAATGTTGCCGACATGTCGACCGACAGTTCACAGGTGAGCATCAAGAAGCTACGGGCTACATTCTGGGGCCGTCGATACGTTCCACATAGGTACAAGCGTCAAACCCTCCCGACGCCACCACAGAGTGCTTGCGCCAGAACATGATCGAGTGGCTACGGAAGGGCGTCGAACGGCTTCAGTCACACAACGGGACGGATAGCACGGCGGAATCGGAGACGCAGGCGGACGGCGCGGACGCCGACGGACCAGGGACAGCGCCAGCGAGTGGACTGTTTCGGTGCCCCGACTGCGATACGGTGTACGTCGCCACCGAGATGGAGACCTGTCGCTCCTGTAACGCAGCGCTACGAGAGGTTCCCTCGACGCTCTCGGGGAAGGTGTGAGACGGGGCAGTGTCATCGTTGTCCCGGCCGGTGACCCGCGTCGGCGGCGTTCTCACGGAGTGGCAGTACGGTTCGTGACTTAAGTCACGGCAGTACCGACTGTCGAGCATGGACCAGACAGACGCTGTCTGTACGTACTGGAACGTGGCCGAGTGCGAGGGGAATCGCCACTGCCCGCCGCGGTGTCCGCGCTTCGTCGACCGCGAGGGGGTCCCGTGGCTCGTTCGACCGGCGACGGGAAAAGACCGTGACGCGCTGGTCGCGATGTACGACGACTTCACACCCGGGCAGGTCGCACAGGGGGTGCCCCCGCGGACGCGCTCGCGGATCGACGAGTGGGTCACGGACCTGCTGGCCGAGGGCTGTAACTTCGTCGTCGCCGGTGACGACGGGGTCGTCGGACACGCGCTGTACACGCCCACCGAAGACGCCGTGCCGGAGTTTGCCGTCTTCGTCCATCAGGAGTATCAGGATCGCGGGATCGGGACGGAAGTGAGCAAACACGTCCTCGCGACGGCGGCCGCCGCCGACCGCGACGCGCTCACACTGGTCGTCGAGTCGGACAATCGGTCGGCCCGACGACTCTACGACAAACTCGGCTTCGAGACCGTCGAGCAACACACCGTCGAGTCCCGTGGTCGGTGGGCCGAGACGCTGCGACTGCGGCGCTCGCTCACCGGCGACGACGTGATCGCCTACCAGCACCCACCAGTCGTGCAGGACCGACCCGGCGAACGACCAGTACGGTGAGTGGCCGCGCGGTCCGTCGTCGCGGGCACGTCGGCTGCGACCCTGACCGCGTTGTCAGTCTTCGTCCAGTCGGACGGTCACGACGGGGACCTCGGCCGCCCGGACGACCTTCTCCGTGACGCTGCCAAGCAGGAAGCGATCAAGCCCGCGGCGGCCGTGCGTGCCCATCACGATCACGTCGATGTCGGCGTCGTCCGCGTAGTCGAGGATCGTCGCGTAGGGCTGTCCTTCCTGCACCGCCGGAACGGCCTCGATACCGCGGGCTTCGACACGGTCGATCGTCTCCGCGACTGCTTGCTCGCTGGCCTCCCGGAGCGCTTCGAACGTCGTCGCTTCGGCGGCAGCGCTTCCCAAATAGCTCGAATCGACCACGGAGAGGACGTGTACCGCCGCGTCGTAGGTGTCGGCCAGTTCCATCGCGTGGGCCAGTGCGGCGTCGGCACCGTCGCTGCCGTCGGTCGGAAAGAGGATCTCGTCGTACATACGACAGGCTACTGCCCCGAGACACTTAGGCACCGGACCGGGTTCCCGGCCGGTGAAAACAGGGTCGACTCGTCACTGGTCGGTCGAGCGGGAGAGAAGAGTTTCGGGCGTGACCTGCCGAACACGTTCAGTCGGCGGTCATCTCGCGACGGGTCGTCGTCTCGTCGGCCATCGGCGTGACGACCTTGTAGAGGCCCCAGACGGCCAGGACGAGTAGGCCGAGCAGGATCACGCCGGTGCGCAGCGTGGGGTCGATCAGCGGCGTGGCGACGATTTCGCCGGCGTCGTTGGTCAGCGCGGCCGGGCTGTACGGTTTGCCCGCGACGATCTCGATCAGTCCCAGTACGACGGTGCCCAGTACGAACAGGGCGCCGCTCAGTCCCATGGCGATTCGGTCGACGGTGGTGGTGGTGGTGGTGTCAGTCATTGTTGTTGCACCTCGTTAGCCGAGGATGTAGCGGAGTTTCGGGCGTTCCCGGACGAACTTGGTCTTCTCGATGATGGCGTCGAGACCGTAGTACCGGCCGGCCCCGAGCACGAGGACGGTCATGAACAGCAGCAGGCCCATGAAGTCCCCGTTGACCAGCCCGTGGGCGAAGTCGGCGTTGCCGATCCAGAACAGCACCATGAAGAACACGCCGCCGAGGGCGGCGAGTCTCGTCAGTGCGCCTGCGATCAGGGCCAGCCCGATCAGCGTCTCGAACAGCGGCACGCCCGGCGCGATCAACCACGCCAGATTGTTGCCCATCCACACCGGAATGGGACCCAGCGCCGTCCCCGTCATCTGCTGCATGTACATCGGCCCGTACGTGAACGCCAGCCCGTCCTCGATCAGCTTCGTCACACCGGCGTGGAAGAACCACCAGCCGGTCACGACACGCAACAGCGCTATCCAGTACGCCGTCAGCGGTCTGTCTAACTCTAACTCGAAGTCGGTCGCCAGGGGGTTGGCCGCTTGGGTGGACATCGTATTACCTCACATATTCGAGTTGGCACTGATACGTGGTATAAACAGAGGGGTGTTCCCAACGGGTGAAAATGGCTCTTCGACGGCGAGAACAGGCCACGGGTCGGTCCGGCTCACCACAGCAACTCGACGGCCCAGTCGACGATATTCACGGCGACGAGCAGCCCTCCTTCCAGTCGTGAGAGGACCTGCCCGGACCAGAACAGCACCGTCACGAGCACGACCAGTCCCAGTAGCCAGCCGGTGCTCTCGACGGCAGCGGGCGTGACCGAGAGCGGGCGAACGAGCGCGGCCACACCCAGCACGCCGAGACTGTTGAACAGACAACTGCCGACGAGGTTGCCCGCGGAGAGACCTGCGCGACCGCGCCGGGCAGCGACGACGGCGGTGACGAACTCGGGCAGCGAGGTGCCCCCGGCGACGATGGTGACGCCGATGGTCCACTCGGAGACGCCAGCGTCGCGAGCGAGCGCGGTCGCAGCGAGGACGAGCAGGTGCGCGCCGGCGACGACGACCGCGAGGCCGCCGACCAGTCGAAGCACCTCTCGCGGGCGGAACGGTACCGACTGATCACCGGCGTCACGGTCGTTCCCGCTGCGGGCGAGGACGAGGAGATAGCCACCGAGGAGGGCAACGGAGACAGCGGCTTCGCCGCGGCCGATCCGAAGATCACGGAGGAAGACGAGCACCAGCGCCGTGGCCCCGATCAGGGCGACGCCGTCCCGGCGGACGAGCGCGGGTGCCGTCGGTAGCGCCCGCACGAGCGCCGCCCCACCGAGGACGAATCCGAGGTTGACGACGTTCGATCCGACGACGTTCGCGACGGAGATGTCGGCACTGCCGGTCAGGGCTGCGTCGAGGCTGACCGCGAACTCCGGCGCGGACGTACCGAAAGCGATCACGGTGAGACCGACGATCAGCCCGGGCACTCCGAGGCGACGAGCGAGGCGACTGGCACCGCGGACGAACTGGTCGGCACCGAACCAGAGAGCGACGACCGCGACCGCGGCGAGTGTGAGGTCGACGAGAGTGGTCGGAACGACCATGCAGGACTACAGGTCGAGACGATCCAGACAGGCTTCCCGGAGTTCCGGGGTCGTGATCGACTCGCCGCTGGCAATCTTGATCACGAGGCCGCGGCGCTCGTCGAGATAGAGGTGGACGGCCATCGCGTCCTCGTACTCGACGAGCAGCGACTGGGCGGTCCCGAGGTGGAAGTACACGTCCTCGATGTGGCGACGGTTGAACACCGCCATCGAGCGGTGGACGATCGTATCGAGGTCCAGCCCCGACAGTTCGGTCTTCAGATCCTCACGGATGTACTGGACGGTGTAGCCGTGACGCTCGCTGTCGAACGACGCGACCCAGCGCAGTGCGTCGTCGAAGCGCTCGCGCAGGAACGTGACGAGGTCGTCGTAGTCGGGCTTTCCCATACCCGAAGGTCGTAGACGACGAACATAAAGATCAGTCTACACGAACAGCGCGAGCAAGAGCAGGACCACCACAGCGGCCAGCAGCGCCACGCTGCGACCGATCCGGTCGGGGAATGGCTCCGACTCAGGGACTCGCTCGGGCGCGGCGACGGCGACCGCGACGGCGACAGTTCGTTCGCGGACTGCATCCAGCCGAGCGCGCAGCACGTCGAGGACGATGGGACTAGCCCACAGCAGGCGCGCACCCAGCGGATGGTACACCGAGTCGAGGTCCGGCGCGGGCGGGACCCGAGCGAGGGAGCGGCGAACGAGGGCGAACGCGACGCCGCCAGCGGCGAGGATCGCACCGGCCTTCGTGAACTGGCTCGGAGCGAAGGGCTTTGCGGCCGCCGTCGATCCGGGGAGGACGGCGAACTGGAGCGACGGGACGAGACCGAAGACGAGACACGGGACGGCGAGGGCGGCGAGCGCGAGCGCCGCCGGCGGGGCCGCGTCGTCCACGTCGTGGTGGGCCGGGCCATGCAAGAAGGCGTAGTAGCCGAACTTACAGAACGAGATCACGGTGCCGACGCTCCCGACGACCAGCGCCCACCAGAGCAGGTCGCGCCCGGCGGCGTCGGCCGCGTCGATCACCATGGCCTTGCTCACGAAGCCGTTGAAGCCGGGGACACCCGAGATAGACAGCGCCGCGACGAGGAAGGCGACGAAGACCACCGGCATCGGGCGCGCTAGCCCGCCCAGCCGTTTGAGATTCGACTCGCTCGTCTGGACGACGAGGACGCCGGCGACCATGAACAGGAGGCTCTTGTAGAGGACGTTGTTGACGAGGTGGGCCGCCGCGCCGGCCAGTCCAAGCGGCGAGCCGAGACCGATGCCGGCGACCATGAACCCGACCTGCGAGACGATGTGGTACGTGAGCAGACGGCGCGTGTCGGTCTGGAGGATTGCGTAGGTGACGCCGACGAGCAACATCGCACCACCCATCGACGCGACCGCGGGACTGCCCTCGGGGACTGCCCGGGCGAGCGCGTAGACGCCGACCTTCGTGGTACAGGCCGCGAGGACGACGCTCACAGCGACGTGGGGCCGGGGATACGTGTCGACCAGCCACGGGTGTAGACCGAGGAAGCCGACGTTCAGGCCGATACCGAGGACACCGAGGACGAGCGGGAGTCCCGCCGCGAGACCCTCACCGAACAGGACAGTGCCGGCCGTTGCGTACTGGGCGAGGACGGCCGCCACGAGCACCACACCGCCGATCTCGTGATAGACGGCATAGCGCAGGCCGGCCCGCCGAGCCACGTCGTCGCCACCGACCCAGACGAGCGCAGTCGCACCGACCGCCAGCGCCTCCCACCAGAGGACGAGCGTGAGCCAGTCGCCCGCAAAGACGGCACCCAGTCCCGCGCCGAGGTACGCCTGCGAGAGCGCGAGGACACGGCGCGACGCTCCGGTCCCGTAGCCGTAGGCCACGCCCGCGGCCGCGACGAACGCGAGCACCAGCCCGACGGTCCGGGAGAGCGGGTCGACAGCGAAGAGGACGACCTCGAAGCCAAACAGCCGCGCCGGGAGGTGCGTGCCGGCGGGGACGACCGCGAGCCACACCGTCGTCAGCAAGGCGAGGCCGCTCCCGACCGTGGCCCCGAGTCGGCGCGGCAGGACCGCGGCGAGCGCCGCCGCGAGGAGCAGGGCAACGACGGGCGGAATCACGGTCAGCGGGTCAGCCACCGGGGAACACCTCCGTCGAGACCTGCCGCGCAAGCTCCCAGAACGGCGTCGCGTCCGGGACGATGCCGAGGACGACCGCGCCGGCGGCCGTCAGCAAGATCGGCAGCAGCACGCGCCAGTCGGTCTCGGTCGCCAGCGTGCGGGACTCCCACGCGACCTGCCCGCCGTCGTGGACCGGTTCGTGACCGTCGTCGACCGGCCGGTCGGTGTCGTGGGATCGATCCGCGTGGGACGCCACCGGACGGAACCCCGCGACCGGATCGCGGCCGGCGAACGCGGTGAGCAACACCGGCCAGAAAAAGAGCAGTTTGAGCAGCCCCGCAACGAGGAACACGGCCGCGAACGGGACGGCGTCGGTCTCGAAGGCACCCAGTACGAGGAACCACTTACTGACGAAGCCGGCGACACCGGGAAGACCGACCAGCCCCGCGCTGGCGACCGCGAAGGCCGTCAGGACCGCCGGGAACCGACGCCAGATACCCGCCATCTCGCCGACGTACTCCACGTCGGTCTCGACGTAGATCGCACCCGCGCAGAAAAACAGCGTGATCTTCATGAACGCGTGGGCGACGAGATGGAGCAGCGCGCCGAAGACGGCGACCGGCGTCAACAGCGCGACCCCGAGGACGATGTAGGAGAGTTGACTCACCGTCGAGTAGGCCAGCCCGCGCTTGAGTTTGTCCTGCCGGAGCGTGAAGACGCCGGCGAGCAGCATCGTCGCCGCCGCGGCGAGCGCGAGCGGGAGGTCCAGCCCGAGCGTGCGGACGGTCTCGGCACCGAAGACGAACAGGACCACGCGCGCGAGCGAGAACACGCCGCTCTTGACGACGGCGACGGCGTGGAGCAGCCCCGAGACCGGTGTCGGCGCGACCATCGCCGAGGGGAGCCACGCGTGCAGCGGGACGAGGGCCGCCTTCACGCCGAAGCCGACGATCAACAGCGCGTAGGCCACCGTCGCGAGCACTGGCTCGTCGCCCAGTCCCGCCAGCCCACCCGCGACGAAGTCGGTCGTGCCCGTCAGCGAGAACAGGAGGGTGATGCCGGCGAGGATGGCGACGCCGCCCCCGAGCGTGTACGCGAGGTAGCGCCGACCGGCCGCCCGTGCGTCGGCGGTCTCGCTGTGGGTCACCAGCGGGTAGGTCGCGACGGTCAGGACCTCGTAGCAGACGAACAGCGTCAGGAGGTTCGCGGCGAGTGCGACCCCCATCGTCGCGGCGATGCTGGCGGCGAAGGCGGCGAAGTAGCGCGTCTGGTCGTGCTCGTCGAGACCCCGGACGTAGCCGACGCTGTAGAGGCTGGCGACCAGCCAGAGGACGGCCGCCAGCAACGCGAACAGCGCGCCCATGGCGTCGACCCGAAACGCGAGCGACGCGCCGGGGACCAGCCGTCCGAGCACGGTCTCGTAGACGACGCCGTCGGTTGGTGCCCCGGCGACCCAGCCCGCGACGGCGAGTGTCACCACGGCGGCGAGGAACGTCCAGCCCTCACGGAGATTCGGACGGGAACCGGATGCGAGGATCGGCGGGACGGCGAGCAGCGGAACGGCCACGAGCGCGACCGGGAGCAGCGACGCCGTCGTCACGCAGCCACCCCCTCGACGGCCGGACGGAGGAGTTCGACAAGCCCCGCAGACGTGAGACCGAGCGCCAGCGCGACCGCGACCGCGATCAGCGCCGCCGCGACCATCCCCGGACTCGCCGCCGACCGGTCGAACGAGACGCGCCCGGGTTCGAGGTAGAGACGCTGGAGCAGGCGCGCGAAGTACGTCAGCGACAGCGCCGTACTCGCGAGGACGGCCGCGGCGACGACCCACGCGCCCGCTCGCACCGCGCCCAGCACGACGTACCACTTGCCGAAGAAGCCGATCAGCGGCGGGATGCCGACCAGTCCCAGCGCCAGCGTCGCCAGCGCCGCGCTCGTGACCGGCAAGCTGTCGGCGGCGTCGGCGTACTCGTCGACGGTCCGGGCGTCGGAACTCGCCTCGACGATGCCGACGGTCGCGAACGCACCGCTCTTGAGCACGGCGTGGCCCAGCAGGTGGACGACGCCGCCGACGATGCCGAGCGTCGTTCCGAGCGAGATGCCAGCGATGACGATGCCGAACTGCGAGACGCTGGAGTACGCCAGCAGGCGGCGGACGCTCCGCTGGCGCACCGCGAGGACGGCCCCCGCCACGATGCTGACGACCGCCACCACCTGCAGTGCCGTCGCCAGCGTGGGCGTGGCGGCGAGGACGGCGACGGAGAACACCGAGAGCAGCAGGCGCACGAAGGCGTAGGCAGCGACCGTCGACACGAGCGCTGCAAGCACCGCGGTGATCCCCGCGGGCGCGGCCTCGTACGCGTCCGGCTTCCACGCGTGGACCGGGAACAGGGCCATCTTCACCGCGAGACCGGCCGCGACGAGACCGAACGCGGCGAGCACGAGTCGAGCGTCGCGGCCGACGGCCGACAGCTGTTCGGCCAGCACGCCCATGTTCAGCGTCCCCGTCGCGACGTAGAGATAGCCCACGCCAAGCAGGTACAGCGACGCTCCGACGGTCCCGACCAGCAGGTACTGCAGCGCGGCCGGGGCGGCGTCGGGAGCGTCGCCGAGCGCTACGAGCGCGTAGGCGCTGAGACCACTGATCTCCAGAAAGACGTAGAGATTGAACACGTCCCGCGTCACGCAGATGCCGGTCAGCCCGGCGATCAGCAGCAAGTAGAGCGCGTACCCGGTCGCAGAACGCGGGCCGCCACGCCGCGTGTAGGCGAGTCCCCACAGTCCCGCGGCGGTGACGAGGCAGGCGAAGACCGCCGAGAGAGCGTCGAGACCGAGTTCGATGCCGAGTCGGGCCGGCAAGCCACCGACGACGAGTGCGAGCGGGCCGTCCGTGACGACGCGCCACGTGAGCCACGCGACCAGCCCCGTCTGGGCAGTGAGCGCGACAGCGGCGACCGGCCAGCCCAGCCGGTCGAAGCGACGGGCCAGCACGGGTGGGCAGACCGCCGCGACGATGGGCAGCGCCACGAGCACCGCGAGCAGGTCACTCATCGTCCGCTCCCTCCGTCTCGACTGTCACGGCGGGGGCAGCGAGTTCGTCGGTCCGCAGCGTGCCCTGCTCGCGGTGGATGCGAACGAGCAGTGCGACCGCGAGCGCCGTCACGCTGACACCGACGACGATAGCGGTCAGAATCAGGACGTGGGGCAGTGGATTGACGGACGGCTCGCCGCCGTCGACCAGCAGCGGCGAGCGCCCGCCCGCCCGGACCGCCGCGGCGATGAAGACGAGGAAGATGCCGGTCTGGAAGACGTTCAGGCCGAGCACCTTCTTCAGCAGCGAGTCGTCGTCGACGAGGACGAACAGGCCCACGCCCAGCAAGCAGACGGCGACGATGTAGGGCAGTCGGTCGGCGACGAGCGCGATCACCGTCGACCCCCCTGTCCCAGCAGGAGAAAGAGGAGTACCACGGTGGTCGCGACCGTCGCACCGATGCCGAGTTCGACCAGTTCGACGCCGTAGACGACGGCTTTCGGGATCGGGAACACCGCGAAATCGAGGACGGTGCCGCCAAACGCCAGCGGCCCGAACGCGAGGATGGCAAACACGAGCACGCCAGCGGCGGCGAAGCCGGTGATCGCCGCTGGGCTGAGCCAGCGCCGCGTCTGGTCGAGACCGAACGCGAACGCGACCGTGATCAGGCCCGCGGCGACGACGACACCACCCTGAAACCCCCCGCCGACCGAACTCGTGCCGTGGAACATCGTAAAGAGGCCGAAGGTGACGACGAACGGCGTCGACAGGCGGACGGTCGCGGTGACGACCGGGCTGTCGGCCGGCGGCCGCGGTCGGGTCCGATCCGGGTCGCTCATCACAGCACCTCCCGGTCGAACACCACGAGGACGGCGACGCCGGCCGCGAACACGACGACGACCTCGCCGAAGGTATCGAAGCCGCGAAACACGACGAGGATCGCCGTGACGACGTTCGCGATACCGAGGCCGGGCGACCGCGCGAGGTACTCGGGGGCGACGCGCTGGAAAGCGGGCGCGGTGGGGTCGCCGACGGCGGGCAGTGCCGGGACCGTCCACAGCAACACTGCGACGAGACCGACTGCGAGCGCGACCGCCGCCGGATCGATCGACGACAGCGGCCGGAACGTCCGGCCGCGGTCGACGCCGGTGCGGACGATGACGACGAGCAAGAACGCCGAGGTGACGCCCGCGCCGACGGCGGCCTCGGTCAGGGCTACATCAGGCGCGCGAAAGACGGCCCACAGCAGCGCCATCCCGAGGCTGTAGACGCCGAAGGCGACGACCATCGTCAGCGGGTCTGCCAGCCGAGCGACGCCGACGGCCGTCACGAGCACGAGGACGAGCAACGCGGCGACGAGCGGGTCGGTCATCGATCCTCCTCCCGCGTCCACGGCTCGTACCCCTCGATCCGGGCCGCGCGGACGATGGCGTGGGTGGCCGTCGGCGTCGTCACGAACACGAGACCGACCAGCAGCGCAAGCTTGAGCGTCACCTCGCCGACGCCTGTCGCCAGCGCCCCGGCGGCGAACGCAAACAGCGTGCCGAGCGTGTCGGCCTTCGAGACGGCGTGAGCGCGCGCGTAGAGGTCGGGGAGGCGAAACAGACCCAGTGTCGCCAGTCCGAACGCGAAGACGACGCCGAAGGCACAGACGAGCACCGCCACCTCGGCCGGCGTCACAGGATCCCACCCCGTTCGACGGCAAAGCGGGCGAGACCCAGCGAGAGCAGGAAGTTCAGCAGCGCGTAGACGAGTGCCACGTCGAGCAACCCCGGTTCGTCGAGACCGACCGAGAGCAACGCGAGGACCACGACCGTGCCGGTCCCGATGCCGTTGACGGCGACGACCCGATCCGGGAGCGTCGGCCCACGAAACACCCGGTAGAGAGCGAGCACGACGAGACAGACGACGGCGACGGCGGCCCCGACCAGCGCGTCGTCGACGAGCGCGCTCTCGACGCCGGTCATGCCGCGTCGTCCTCCGTCGTCGAAGTGGCGTCACCGAAGACCCGTCTCACGCCACGCTGGATTCGTCCCGCGAGGACGCCCTCGCGAGCGTCGGCGGTCAAGGTGTGGACCACGAGAGACCCGTCGTCGACGGCGAGCGTCAGCGTCCCCGGCGTCAACGTGACGCTGTTGGCGAGGACGGCCCGTTCGAGGTCCGAGTCGGTCTCCGTGTCGACGACCTCGACGGACGGATCGACGGGAAGGCGCGGATCGAGCAAGACGAGCGCCAGCGCGAGGTTCGCTGCCAGAATCTCCCAGAGCAACAGGGGGACGAAAGCGACGGCCCGGATCGCTCGTGGAAGCGACCGGCGCAGCGTCGGCGCAGTGGTGAACGTAACGTGGTCGAGGAGCGCGACGACGACGAGTGCGCTGACGGCACCGGTGACCAGATCGAAGACCGTCAGATCGCCCAGCAACAGGTAGAACCCAAGCGCCAGTACGAACAGTGCCGTCCGCTGGGCCAGCCCCGTCGGCCACCAGAGGCGGACGCGTCGCCGCCGGTCCTGTCGGTCGGCGACGTGGACCGTCGTGGCTGGGAGTCGGGCACGGAGGTCCTCGACGGGGAACGGCGCGGCCGGGTCCACGACGACGTGGTCGCTCTCGTGTTCGTCGACCGCGTGTGCCACTGCGTCGAGCGAGAACGGATCGAGCGACGTGACGCTCGCGGTCCCGTCGCGGTCGGCGAGCAGTCGGCGAGTCTGGCGGGCGACCGCCGGTGTCGAACAGAACACGACCAGTTCGTCACGGTCGTCGGTCAGGTCGGTCGCGAGTGCGAGCGCCCGTCCGGCCGTCGCCGAATCACGCAGAACGACGGCGACACGAACCGCCGAAGGTGTCATCAGAGACGACTTCTCACACGAGCATCATTACGTTTCGGGCGCCGGTCACCGGTCGCGGTCGCCGTATGCATCTTCGGACGCATCGTCGGCGAAGAAGCCAAAGGAATCGTCGTCGCGCAGCAGATAGTCGTTCTCCAGCGTCTCGGAGACGATCCGGCCCAGTGTGTCCAGTTCCATGTCGATCTCACCGGGGTCCTCGACGACATCGCGTGCGGCGTCGGGCAGCGTCGGGGCACGGTACCCGACCTCGTCGCTCGCGGGGTCCCAGTAGAAGTCGTAAGCCTCGATCAGCCCCTCGGCTTCGACGACGGCGAAGTCCTCGACCGACATGCCTACCCGGTCGGTCCACTCCTCGAAAGCGTCCTGCCACGCCCCCTGTTGCAGGAACCCCTCGACCTCCTCGCGGCGATAGTCGTCCTCGGTATCGACGATCTCGTTGTCGATGGCCTCGTACTCGCCTCTGGTCTGTGGCCCGGACAGCGACGGTGGGTCGGGAACGGGAACGTCGAGTGCCATACTGTCGTGTAGGATCGTCAATAACTTAGGAACTCCGACTGTGAGGGGGAAAGGTGCTGTGTCATGTGATATCGGAGTAAGATTATTAACGGCTGGTCCTGAAACCGAGATCATGCGTGACACGGGTCTGACAGCGCGAATGATGGTCGCAGGAACGATCCTGTTCGGGTTCTACGCCGCGATGGCGGCGTTCCTGTTACAGGCCTTCGGCAGCGGGGCACTCCCCTTCGTCCTCGCCGGGAGCCTCCTGTTCGTGGGCGTCCAGTACAAGGTGGGCAAGTGGGCAGCGCTCAAGAGCGTCGGGGCGGTCGACCTGCCCGAAGACGACTTTCGGGAGCTTCACGACCGCGTCGAACGGCTCGCCGACGATATGGGCATCGACAAGCCCCGCCTGATGATCGCCCAGATGGGGACGCCAAACGCCTTCGCCGTCGGCCGAAAAGGTGCGGGCACGGTCGTCATCAGCGAGGAACTGCTCCACACGCTCACCGTCGACGAACTCGATGGGGTGCTGGCTCACGAACTGGCACACATCCGCAATCGCGACGTGGTGATGATGGTGCTTGGACAGGGTGTCGCGTCGATGCTCGCCATCCTCGCCCAGTGGTTCGTCCTCCTCGCCGGGGACAATTTCATCGTCGACTACGTCGTCTCGATCATCGTCGGCACGGTCGTCCAGATGCTCGTCATGATCTTCGTCATGGCGATCGCACGATACCGCGAGTACGTCGCCGACCGGGACGCCGCCGACGAGGTCGGTGGCGAATCGCTCGCACGGGCGCTCGAAAAGATCTCCCAGCGCAGCGAACAGATCGACGATCACGAGATCGACAGTCAGGTGAGTGCTCTCTGTATCTTCGGATCGGACACCGGACTACTGGCGAAGCTCTTTGCCTCACACCCGCCGGTCGAGAAGCGGATCGAACGGCTGCGGGCCTGAAAACGGTTGGACCGATCTTGGACCGCTCAGTTCTTCTGAATCTCCGTCGGCGGGAGGTCGCCCGGTCCGTCCGCGTCGACCCAGTTTGCCTCGTCGAGGACGAACCGCGAGACCGTCGCCGCCACGTCCCGAGCGGTCGACTCGCGCTGGAAAAAAGAGATGTTGCCCAGCGACGCCCCGATCGAGCGACTCACCTCGACGGTCGCCAACGAGTCGTCGCCGACGACACGCTCTACCTTGCGTGTGACCTGCTCGTTCAGTTCCTTGCTCGTTGGCTCGGAGAGTTGCTTACCGGCCGGCAGGAGGTCGTACGTGATCGCGTAGCCCTCCTCGTAGCGCTCGACGGCGAAGAAGGGCGACGATTCGGCCTCGGCCTGATAGTAGGCGTCGTCGCGCGCCTGCGGGTCTTCGTACAGTGGCACGTCGGATGGAGCGAAACCTGCTGTCACACTCGAACGTAGTCGATACGACGTTATGAACCTATTCCCGGATGTCGGTCAGACCGCAGGCTCAAGGTACTTGCCCAGTAACAGGCGAGCAATGACCGAGGGGACAGACACCGAGATCCGACGGCTCGATCCGGCGACCGTCGAGCGCATCGCCGCGGGCGAGGTCGTCGAGCGGCCCGCGAGCGTCGTCAAGGAACTCGTCGAGAACGCACTCGACGCCGACGCCGACCGCGTGACCGTCGCCGTCGAGCGAGGGGGTATCGACGGGATTCGGGTGACCGACGACGGCATCGGGATGGGCCGAGAGGAGGTCGAGCGCGCCGTCGAGGAGCACACCACGAGCAAGATCAGATCGATCGACGACCTCGAAGCCGGCGTCGCGACGCTTGGCTTCCGCGGGGAGGCGCTGCATGCCATCGGCGCGGTCTCGCGGCTGTCGATCACGACGCGCCCGCGCGAGGCCGACGACCCGACCGGGACGGAACTCCTCGTCGAGGGCGGCGACGTGACCAGCGTCGACCCGGCGGGCTGTCCGACCGGGACGACGATCGAAGTCGACGATCTGTTCTACAACGTTCCCGCACGCCGGAAGTATCTCAAGCAGGCCAGCACGGAGTTCGCCCACGTCAACACCGTCGTCACGAGCTACGCGCTGGCGAACCCGGACGTGGCGGTGGCGCTCGAACACGACGGCCGCGAGACGTTCGCGACGACGGGACAGGGCAGTCTCGAAGCGACAGTCCTCTCGGTCTACGGCCGCGAGGTGGCTCAGTCGATGATCGCCGTCGACGACGCCGACCTGCCCGACGGTCCCCTCGACGCGGTGACCGGGCTGGTGAGCCACCCCGAGACGAATCGGGCCAGCCGGGACTACCTCTCGACGTACGTCAACGGCCGGTACGTCCGGGCCAACGCCGTGCGAGAGGCCATCGTCGACGCCTACGACACCCAGCTCGCGCCGGATCGCTACCCCTTCGCCGTCCTCTTTTGCGAGGTCGACCCCGGAACGGTGGACGTGAACGTCCACCCCCGGAAGATGGAGGTCCGCTTCGCCGACGAGGATGGCGTCCGCCGGCAGGTCGAACACGCCGTCCAGTCGGCGCTGCTCGACGAGGGGCTGTTGCGGACGAGCGCACCACGTGGCCGGTCGGCCGCCGAGCAGACCGAGATCACGCCCGAATCGAGCGCGTCGGGAGGCGACGACAGTGATCGCGAGGACGACACGACCACCGAGTCGGCTGCCCCCTCGCCAGCGAACGGCGCGGAAAGTGCCGACAGTGAGACGGCGACCGAGCGTACCGACGCGAGTGCCGAAACGCCGGACACCCCATCTTCGAGTCGAACTGACCCGACACGGGCAAACGAGCCAGCAGCGCGTTCCGCGGCGACGCAGTCCGAGTCGACCGCCAGCCCCAGCGATGGAACGACCGACGAGGCAAGCACGAGTTCGACTGGCCCATCGACACGCGACGGTCGGGCGACACCAGCGGACCACTCCGACGAGACGACGGCTGGGGCCAGCGCCGAGCAGTCCACGCCGACCCGCTCGCCGACCGACCCAGAACGGAAGTTTCGGGGCGACGACCGGCAGGCTCGACTGGGCGGCGAGGACCCCACACACGACCACGAGTCGCTGCCGTCGTTACGGATTCTCGGCCAGCTACACGAGACCTACGTCGTCGCCGAGACCGACGACGGACTCGTCCTGATCGACCAGCACGCCGCCGACGAGCGGATCAACTACGAGCGATTGAAAGGTGCCTTCGAGGGCGAAACGACGACACAGGCACTCGCGAGTCCCGTCGAACTGGAACTGACCGCGGGCGAAGCAGCGGTGTTCGAAGAGCGCATCGACGCGCTGGCGCGACTGGGCTTTCACGCCGACCGGACCGGCGAGCGGACCGTCGAAGTGCGGACGGTGCCGGGCGTGATCGCCGACGCCGCCGGGCCGGAACTGGTCCAGGACGTGCTCGCTGCTTTCGTCGCGGGGGATCACGAGGCCGAGAGTACCGTCGAGGCGGCGGCCGACGAACTGCTCGCGGATCTGGCCTGCTACCCCTCGATCACGGGCAACACGTCCCTGACCGACGGCTCTATCGTCGACCTGCTGTCGACGCTTGACGACTGCGAGAACCCGTGGGCGTGTCCCCACGGCCGCCCGGTCGTGCTTCACCTCGACTCCGAGGAGATCGAGGATCGCTTCGAGCGGGACTACCCCGGCCACTGAGAGGGGCAAAGTCGGCCGGAATCACCACGCCGGACTGGCGTGGCAACTAAGCCCCCCGGCGTCGATGGCCCGATATGAGCCGACTCGTCACGTTCGGAGAGACCGCGTTGCGCGTGAGTCCGCCAGACCACGAGCGTCTGGAGACCGCGACCGACGTGTCACTGCACGCCGACGGCACCGAGAGTTCCGCCGCCGTCGCCGCCACACGACTGGGCGCACCGACCGTCTGGCTCTCGAAGTTGCCCGATTCGGTGCTTGGCAAGCGGGTCGTCGCCGAACTCGAACAGCAGGGTCACGGTCTCCAGACGCAGGTCGTCTGGGACGAGGACAGTCGACAGGGGATGCGGTTCGTCGAACGGGGGAGCGAACCGCGCGAGGACGTGGTCGTCGAGGACCGGGCCGACACCGCGCTGGCGACGATATCGACCGACGACGTGCGCATGGCGATGGTCCAGAACGCCGACGTGTTCTTCGTCAGCGGGTCGACACCGGCCGTCTCGCCGACGGCACGGCGGACGACGGAAGCGCTCTTTCGGGCGGTCGGCGAGGACGGCACTCGCGTGTTCGATCTGAACTACCAGCCCGGTCTCTGGTCGCTGAACGAGGCCCGGGAGTCGCTGCTCAACATGCAGGACTCCATCGACGTGCTGATCGCCGACGAAGACGACGCCAAAGAGGTGTTCGACCGCTCTGGCAAGCCCCGGCAACTGATCCACTCTATCGCCTCTGAAGGTGACTTCGAGCAGGTCGTCATCACCCGCAGCGAGCGGGGCGCGATCGCCTGGCACGACAACGTCATCCACGAACAGGACGCCATCGAGACGGACGTCGTCGACCCGAGTGGTACCCACGCGGCCTTCGTCGGGGGGTACCTCCAGCAACTGTACGCGGATGCCCCGACCGATCAGGCGCTGGCGACGGCGGCGGCGACGGCCGCACTCACTCAGACGGTGCCCGGCCCGCTCCCGACAGTGTCGGAAGCCGAGGTGACGAAGCTGGTCGCGTCGGCGCAGGATCGAGGCGGCCGATAGACCGCTCGCTGGACGGTGTGAGGGCAGATGCGAGAGCGAGCGTGCGGTGAGTCCTACGACACCAGTCCCAGCGCCGTTTGTTCAGTCGTCTCGGTCAGGACCGTCGTCTGGTAGGAGTCACTGTCCTCACCGAGCACGAGGACGACCGAGGCGTCGACGCGCGTGGTCGTCACCGTGAAATACACGCCATCGCTCGTCTGTGTGACGAACTGCGTCCCCGTTCGGTTGGTCCCGAGCGCGACGGCCTGCCCGGTGACCCCGTACTGGCGACGCGTGTTCCGGTGGATGCTGTCGATCTCGTCTCGTGCGGCGTCGGCCGACTGGAACTGCCGGACGTACACCGTCATCGTCTCCGGGTAGGTGCCGGACGCGCCGCCGGCATACCGGTACTCGCGGAACGCGTATCGACTCGACTCGTTCGTCCCACGCTGGGTCGTCACCTGCGAGTAGTCCGCGGTCAGATCAGTGGCTGCAGGGAGCGCGGATTCGTACCACGCGAGTGTGTCCGTCGCAGTCGCCGTCGGCGCGTCCGTCGTCGGTGTCGCCGTCGGAGACGCCGTCTCCGCCGCGTCCGTCCCGGCGTCCGTTACCGACTGTGCCGTGGACCGTGGCGGGGTCTCCGTCGAGGGTGTGTCCGGGCCACCGGGACCGCCATCGTCGAGTCCCGCGAAGCCGCTACAGCCACTCAAGACGAGGACGGACGCCAGCACGAACGCGAGCAGCGACCCCCGACCGACGGCAGGTGTGGCGACCATCGCTCACGCACCCCCGACGCCGCGACCCACGCCGGTGGCTGGTGCGGGCGGCGCTGGCCCGTCGCCGACGGTCTGGGGTGCCTGTGGTGTCGCGATCTGGGTCCCAGCCGCCGGCGTGACTGGCGACAGCGAGGGGCGTGTCGCGGCGTCGCTCGCGGCGCTGTCGAGGCGACGGACGGTAACGTCGTTCGGGAGCGCGTCGAGCAACTCGGCGAACGCCTGTTCGTCGTCGACCGACCGAAGGCGGATTTCGACGTTCGTCGGACTGAGACCGTCCTGATAACGCGCGTACTCCTTGTACCGTTCGACCTGCGTGGCAAGCTTGCTGGACGAGGTCGCAGAGAGAGAGTTTTTCACTTCGACGAGGGTGCCGTCGGTGCGAACGATGTCGATCTCGGCTTCGAACACGCCGTCCGTGACGATGTCGTCGCTCGCTTTCGCGCTCACCTCGCTCTGTGAGAGTTTTACTTCGTCACCGAGCCGTTTGACGTTGTCCGCACCGATCTCTCGCGCGGTCGCAAGCTCCGCCATGTCGCCTTTCAGCTGACTGCCGTACTGTGCCGTCTCGACCGTGTGCATCACGGAATCGTCACCGGTCTTGAAGAACTGATCGAAGTTCTCGACCGTTCGGAGTTCGTACGCGTCGGCGAAGAACTGCCGCCAGTCGACGCTGTTGAACGCGTTTCTGGGGTGGTTCATCTTCGAGGCCACCGTCGAGAGGTCCGACGCCGTCACCGCGGTCTCGTCGAGGAGGACCACGGCCTTGCTCAGTGCGACGCGCTGCTTCAGGAGCGCCCGCACGGTCGTCTCACTGACGCCGTACTCGTCGACGAGTTTCGGCCCGTATCGGAGGTCGATGCCGTCTTCGGCGGCCCGGACGATCGTCTCGCGGTCGACGCCCTCGTCACCGTACGTCCGAATCTTCTGGGCGGCGTCGGCAGTGGTCCCGGCCCCTCTGTTCGCGTAGTAGTCGTCGACGATGTCGAACTTCTCTCTGGTCGTGAGTGAACTGCTTTCGTCGCTCGATTTGAGGACGCGCCCCAGATAGCTCGGGCTTCGCGAGAGGATCTCGTCGCGGAGTCCCCCGGAGTACGCGGCGAACGAGTCCAGCCGCGTCGCAGTCGGCTTCGCCAGCCCGACAGCGCCTTTCGCCCAGCGATAGACGCGAGCGTTTTTCACCGTCTTCCCCGCCGCCGAAATCGACTTGCCAGCGCCCTTCAGGAGCTTCCCACCGAGGAGATCGAAGGCGAGGAAGGCAGCCCCCTTCGTGGCTTTGCCCCCGTCGCGTTCGTAGATCCCGCGTGCGGTCATGCCGATGCTTTCGGTGAGGAGTTTGCCGATGAAGTGGCCGACCTTGTACGATCCCGCGTCGCGGTCGAGATAGACGCCCTGTGAACTGCCGAGGAACTCGTAGGTCTCGTCGGTGCCCGACAGACCGCCCACACCGCCCTCGACTGCGCCACTCGCGGCGTAGCCCACCCCTGCTTGCATCTCCTGTTGCATCTCGTTGGTCATCACGATCGGTGTGCCGGGAGCGGGACTGACGATCTGGTCGCCGATCGGGACGGTCTCGTAGGCAGACGCCGCGTGGGTGCGCTCCCACTCGTCGAGGTCGGCGACGACCGCGACGAGACCGTCCTCGGAGCGAACGAACAGGAGTTTCCGGCCCGACGCGTCCGTCTCGGCGAGGTCGCCGAGTGAGTTCTCGATCGCCGTTGTGGTCGAAATCTCGGGGTCCGGCCCGGCGATGAACTCGCGTGTGAGTTCGAGCGAGCGTTCCTGCGGGAGCGACGGATTCGCCGTCTCCGAGCCGAGTTCTTTCAGCTTCGACGCACGGACGACCATCTCGCCGTCACTGTCGACGGTGACCTCTCTGGTGAGCCGATACGGTTTGTCGTTCTCGTAGCCGTCGACCGTCACGTCGAGGGTGCTCCCGGCCGGCTGTTTCGGGAGGCGCACGACGCCGCGCCGGTTCGTCTCGTACGTTCGGTCCTGCACGGTGACAGGGAGGGCTGCGATCGGCTCGCCGGTCTCCTCGCGGACGAACTCGATTTGCACGTCGACCATCGGCTGCAGGGAGAACGAGCGATGGCCGGTGATCGGTCGCGTATCGCCGACGACGATCATCCAATCGAGCGTCGAGAAGCCGTCCTTTTTCGCGACGAGATCGAGCGAGGCACCCTTCGGGAGTTTGCCGAAGCTGTACTGGCCGTCGCCGACGTGTTCCGCCGTGAGCGTCTGGGAATCGAACCCGGTCGGCAGGCCGGTGCCCGTCTGTAACACGCCGCGAACGGTCGCATCGGTGATCGCGTCGCCGGTCTCCCAGTGAGAGAGTGTGACGGTCGTCTCGACCAGCGCCGTGGCGATCAGCGTCTCGCCGGCTGCCACGCGGTGCTGTCCACGTGAGGACTCGATTCGCACGGAAAGCGGGGTTGCCGCGCCGACGGACTCCTCGGAGAGGTCCCAGCCGACCTCGACGGTGCGGGTCGCGCCGGGTTCGAGGCGCACCTCCCGCGACTGGCCGGCGTCGACGCGCGTGCCGTCGACGACCGTTTCGGGAACGAGCGTCACCGTGCGTGCCGTCGTGCCGGGGTTCGTGATAGTCAGTGACGCTGTCGGCGTCTGTGCCAGCGAATAGAACGGCTCGAAGGGGTCGTCCGGGACAGTGGCTTCGATCGCCGCCCGGTCGACAGTGAAGGCAGCGTCACGTTCGACCCGGTCGAGCGGCGTATCGGACGCATCGGGAGCCGTGTCGTTCCAGACGGCGATCCGGTCGGCGTAGGTGCCGGCCTGCGCGTCCGCTTCGACCGAGTGAGTGAGTCGAACGGTGTCACTCTCTCCCGGAGTGAGGGTGACGGTCGTCCCCGTCCGGTCGTCGGCGGCCGAGTCGTCGTCCGGTCCGGTGGTCGAGTACGTGACGAAGAACGTCTCTCGAACGTCGCCCGTGTTCTCGACGGTCACCGCGACCGGGGCGTCGTCACCGGGTGCGTACGTCTCGCTGGGGGCGTCGGTCGCGGTGATCGTCGCGTCGGCGGTCAGATCCGCGACGGTGAACGCATCGCGTTCGTCTGCTCCACCCAGTGAATCGTCCTTCGCGCTCGACTGGAACACGCCCGCACCGACGGTGTAGCTGCCGCCGGCCGCGTCGTCGGGAACTGCGACGTCGAGCGTGACAGTCGTCCGGGCACCGGGCTGGAGTTCGACGGTCGTGCCCTCACCGGAGACCCAGTCCCCGTTGGGACGCTGGAGGCTCGCGTCGACGTAGAACTCGTGTGTGGTCTCGCCCGTGTTCTCGACGATCACCTCGACCGGCACCGTCTCACCACGTTCGTGGGGACCGCCGGCACTGTCGAGCCTCGTGATCGCGGCATCGGTCGTCGGTTCCTCGACGACGACGGCGTCGCGTTCCTCGTCACCGCCCAGCGTGTCGTCTTTCGCGATCGACCGGAACACCGCCGCGCCGACGGCGTAGTCGCCCGCGCTCGCATCGTCGGGAACGGCCACGTCGAGCGTCAGCGACTCGCGTTCGCCGGGCCGGAGTCCGACAGTCGTGCCCTCGCCGGTGACCCAGTCGCCGTTCGGGCGCTGGAGACTGGCGTCGACGTAGAAGTCGTGGACGGTCTCGCCCGTGTTCTCGACTGTCACCTCGACCGGCACCGTCTCGCCGGGGAGGTACGTGCCCGACGCGTCGGTCGACGTGATCGCCGCGTCGGCCGTCGGCTCGTCGACGACGACGGCGTCGCCAGTGCCGTACTGATCGTATCGGTCCGTCTTGGCACTGGAGCGGTAGATCGCGCTCCCGGTACCGTAAGCTCCCTCGTCGGCGTCGTCGGACAACGAGACCGAGAGCGAGAGCGTGTCGCGTTCGCCCGGATCGAGTCGGGGGGTCGCTGCCTCGCCGGTGACCCAGTCACCGTTGGGACGCTGGAGGCTGGCGTCGACGTAGAACTCGCGGGTCGTCTCCCCCGTGTTCTCGACGACGACTTCCATCGGGACGGTCTCGCCCGGTCGGAACTGCTCGCCCTCGACCGACTGGCCGACGATCCGCGCGTCGGCCGTCGGCTCGTCGACCCTGACGATCCAGGTGACGCCGGCACTGTACGCTCGCTCGGCGTCGAAGACCATCCCCTCGACGGTGTAGGTCCCCGCGGCGTCGAACGTCCGGGCGAACGTCGCCGTGTCCGACGAGCCATCGATCGACTGGGTCTCCTCGACGAGGTCGCCGTCGACGTACCACTCCGTGCCGGCCAGATTGCCGTCGCTGTCCTCGGCGTCGATCGCGAATTCGACGCGGTCGCCCGGCGTGATCGTCCGCTCGCGCCGTGGCGCGTCACGGTCGGCCACGGGGTCGCTGTTTTCCTGCTCGACGGTGAACGCACCGAGCGTCTGCCCGCCGTCGAACCGCTCGTCCGTCGCGCTCGACCGGAACACGGCCGCGCCGACGGCGTACTCGCCCGCGCTCGCGCCGTCGGGAACGGTGGCCGAGAGCGAGACCGTCTCGCGTTCGCCGGGCCGGAGTCCGATGGTCGTGTCCTCGCCGGTGACCCAGTCCCCGTTGGGGCGCTGGAGACTGGCGTCGACGTAGAAGTCGTGGGTCGTGTCGCCCGTGTTCTCGACGGTCACCTCGATCGGGACGGTCTCGCCGGGTGTGTAGGTCCCGTCGGCGTCCGTGCGAGCAATCGCCGCGTCGGTCGTCGGCTCGTCGACGACCACGGCGTCGCGTTCGTTCTCACCGCCGAATTTCTCGTCCTTCGCACTCGATCTGAACACGCCCGAGCCGACGCTGTACCGTCCGTCTTCGGCATCTGACGGCACGCGAACGGCGAGCGTGAGCGAGCGCCGGTCGCCCGACCCCAGCCGCACAGTCGTGCTCTCGCCGGTGATCCAGTCCCCGTTGGGGCGCTGGAGGCTCGCGTCGACGTAGAAGTCGTGGGTCGTGTCGCCCGTGTTCTCGACGGTCACCGCGACCGGGACGGTCTCGCCGGGCGCGTACGTGCCGGTGGCGCTGGTCGACCTGATCGCCGCGTCGGTCGTCGGCTCGTCGACGACGACGGCGTCGCGTTCGTCGTCACCGCCGAACTTCTCGTCCTTGTCGTCCGACCGGAACACGCCAGCGCCGGCGGTGTAGCTGCCGTCGGTCGCGTCGTCGGGAACGGCCACGTCGAGCGTCAATGACTCCCGTTCGCCGGGTCGGAGTCCGACGGTCGTGCCCTCGCCGGTGACCCAGTCCCCGTTGGGGCGCTGGAGACTGGCGTCGACGTGGAACTCGTGGGTCGTCTCCCCCGTGTTCTCGACGACGACCTCGACCGGCACCGTCTCGCCGGGTTCGTAGGTCCCGTCGGCGTCCGTGTGAGTGATCGCCGCGTTGGTCGTCGGCTCGTCGACGACGAACGCGTCACCCGTGCCCCACTGGTCGTACCGGTCCGTCTTGGCACTGGAGCGATAGATCGCGCTCCCGGCACCGTAGGACCCTTCGGCGGCGTCGTCGGACAGCGAGACCGAGAGCGAGAGCGTGTCGCGTTCGCCCGGATCGAGTCGGGGGGTCGCCGCCTCGCCGGTGGCCCACGCGCCGTCGGGCGTCTGGAGGCTCGCGTCGACGTAGAACTCGTGGGTCGTCTCCCCCGTGTTCTCGACGACGACCTCCATCGGGACGGTCTCGCCCGGTCGGAACTGCTCGCCCTCGACCGACTGGCCGACGATCCGCGCCTCGGTCGTCGGCTCGTCGACGGTGATCGAATCGAGGTCCTGCCCGTACGCGTAGCGCTCGTCTTTTGCTCGACTGTGGAAGATGCCGGAACCGACGCTGTAGGTCCCTTCACTCGCGTCGTCGGGCACCGTGGCGTCGAGCGTCAGCCCATCGCGCTCGCCCGGATCGAGCGTGACAGTCGTGCCCTCGCCGGTGACCCAGTTCCCGTTGGGGCGCTGAAGGCTCGCGTCGACGTAGAACTCGTGGGTCGTCTCCCCCGTGTTCTCGACGGTCACGTCGATCGGAACGTCCTCGCCGGGTGCGTACGTCCCGGCGGCGCTGGTCGCCGTGATCGTGGCCTCGGTCGTCGGTTCGTCGACGCTGAACTGCTGGAGCCACCCGGACGTGTCGAACATCTCGGCGTCGTTGCCGGTCCAGACGTCGACGGTCAGTTCGTAGTCGCCCTCCGGCGCGTCGTCGGGAATCTCGGCGGTGTAGTCGAGCTGGACTCGCTCGCCGACGGCGATGTCGTAGGCCTTGTCGCCGCTCGGATACGATTTGCTCCCGTCGGGCCGTCGGATGCCCAGATAGGTACTGATCGTACCGAGCTTCGACCCACGGTTTTCGACGGTGGCGTGGACGCTCACCGACTCGCCCGGCGCGACGGTGTCCTCGTCGGTCCAGACATCGACGAGACAGTACTTGTGGCCGTTGATCTCTCGACAGGAATCATCGATACTCGACCCAGCCACGCTGATCGGCGCTGTCACGGTCGCCAGAACGACCAGCACCGCACAGACCATCGGGACCATCCATCCCCACGTGCGTTCCTCCCTCGTCGGCACCATTGTAGCACAAACGTTGGTGTAAAGGTATTTAATCGGTACGGAGCGAACAACAGCGAGCCGAGCAGACCGACCACCGCCGACGGACGCCCCGACTGGAGGGGCGATCCGAACCGCTCCGCGGTCGACCGACGAACACAAACGCGACGGCGGGCTACGGGGAGGTAATGGAGGTCACGTTTCTGGGCGGCGCTGGCGAGATCGGTCGCAGTGCGATCCTGATCGACGACTCACTGTTGCTCGACTACGGGATGGCGAGTGAGTCACCGCCACAGTATCCCGTCGGCGACGTGGACCCGGACGCCGTCGTCGTCTCGCACGGCCACCTCGACCACGCCGGTGCGGTGCCGTCGCTGCTCTCGGGCAGCGAGCGCCCGCCGATCCACTGGACGCCGCCGACACGAGACCTCGCGCTGACGCTCGCTCGCGACACCCTCAAACTCCACGGATCGACCCCGCGCTGTCCCTTCACCGAGGAGGACGTGCGCCGGATCGGCGAGGTCTCGGAAACGCATGGCTACGACGACCCGTTCGCGGCGGCGGGCTACGAGATCACCTTCTACAACGCCGGCCACATTCCGGGGAGTGCGCACGTCCTGATCGACGACGGGGAGACGCGGCTGCTCTACACGGGAGACTTTCATACGGACTCCCAGCGTCTCGTCTCGGGAACGACCGCACGTCCTGACGCAGACGCCGTCATCTGTGAATCGACGTATTCGGACGTGACCCACGATGACCGGGCGAGCGTCGAGGAGTCCTTCGCCGAGACGCTGCGCACGACCGTCTGGCAGGGCGGAACCGTCGTCGTGCCCGCGTTCGCCATCGGCCGAACGCAGGAGATCATGCTCGTCTGTGCGGCCCACGACATCGACTGCTACGTCGACGGGATGGGCCAACGGGTCACCGAGCAACTGCGCCACCACACCGGCTATCTGCGGGACGGTGACGCCTTCCGCGAGGCGGTCTCGAACGCTCGCTTCGTCGACGGCCGCGATGGCCAGCGCCGCCGGATCGCCGAGCAAAACACGGTGATCGTCACCACGTCGGGGATGCTCTCTGGCGGGCCGGCGATGACCTACGTCCCCGCGATCAGGCGGCGGCCGGTCAACACGATCGCGATGACCGGCTATCAGGTCGAGGGGACGCCCGGTCGGGACCTACTGGAGACCGGCAGCGCAGAGATCGACGGCCGTATGATGCCGGTCTCGGCGGCGGTCGAGCTGTTCGACTTCTCGGCGCATGCCGACCGGGACGGCCTGCTGGCGTTCCTCGACAGCTATCGAGACGCGACGGTGCTGGTCAACCACGGCGACCGGTGTGAGACCTTCGCCGAGCAACTGCGCGGCGAGGGCTACGAGGCCCGAGCACCGGGACTGGGCGACGTAGTCACGTGCTGAGAAAGCGGCGTTGCCGGTGACGGACGGGTCCGCCGGGCGGCCGATGGCCCGCACGGAACGTCCGGGCCGACGGAGACACGAGACTGCAGGGAGTGGCCGTCCCGTCGGAACCGGAGTGGTTACCGCTCGTCGCCCGACCCGGAGACGTCGACGGTGAGCACCGGGACGGGGGACTTCGTGACGACTTTCTGTGAGGTGCTCCCGAGCATGTTCTCCTCGTACTCGCCAGCCTGTGTCCCCATCGTGACGAGGTCGATACCGACCTCTTCGACGTACGAGACGATTTCTTCGGGCGGGGACCCCTGCGTGATCGCCGTCGAGACATCGATTCCGTCCGCTTCCAGCGTCTCTCGAACCGCCGACACGGCCGCTTGCCCCTCCGCTTCGAGGTTCTGCAGGACCTCGTCGTGCATCTCGTCGTCCATCGCAAGGAACGCTCGGTCGTCGATGACGTACAGAACGTGGGCAGTCACGTCCCGTCCGTCGGCAATATCGACCGTGTGTTCCAGCACCTGATCGACTGAGTCGCCGCCGTCGGTCGGCACCAGAATATCGCTGTACATCGCCCGTATCTGCCCCGTTGTGTCGCATAGCGCTTTCGGTTTCGTGACGGGACGGGAGTCGGTAAGCGGTCGGAACGGAGGGCTACTCGCTGTTGGTCGTCCAGTAGTCCGCCAGTGGCCCGTCGATCCCTGTCAACTGGACCCACGCCTGAGAGGTGATGCCGAGGATGATAATCGAGGCGACTGCGGATTCGAGTGAGAGGATCGTCTGGCTCAGCAAGAACAGCGGTGACCGAAACGTCGCATCCGGCATGAACTGCCCGAGAAGCATGCTGAACCCCAGATTGATCGCATACGGAACGACGAGTACCGCACCCAACCGAAGGCGGTTCCCGGCGACGACGCGCCAGCTCCGGCGGATGGCCGACAGGACCGATTCGTCGCGGACCGTGATCTCCTGTTCGATAAACGCGAACGTCACCAGCACGAACACGGCCGGAAGCAGGGACGCCAGAAACACGGGGACGAGGAGGAGTGGCGTGTACCACGACCCGACGAGTGCCGTCTGGAGCGATGCTGGCAGCACGAGCACCGCCGCGGCGATGCCGAGAAGGACGACGATCACACTGAGGAACGTGAGGGCGAACACGGCAAGCATCTTGCAGAGCGAGGCGGCGAACAGTCGGAGCGTCGCCCAGCCAACCCGACGGAACAGCAGTTGTTCCGGGAGGTGCGTGCGCCCGTCGTCGACGAGGGCACGGACGGCCACGACCTGTATCGGCACCGTCAGGATGCCGCCGGTGAGTCCACCGAGAAAGGCAGCGCCCGCCGAGGCCAGCGTCGGGAGGGTCGTGCCGGGTGCCGGCATCCCGGAGGACGGTGCCGTGGCAGTCATGCCGAGGGGAACGTACGTCGTCGCCAGCACCCAGACGAACACACCCTGCAGGACACTCGCACCGAAGAACGTCGCCATGAGGACGACGCCGTTTCGTGAGAGGGCACGCGCGAGACCACCGGCGACTGTCTGTCGAACGTGGAGGGCCATGCGCCGGGATTTGTGAGCCCGTGAATTCAATCCTGCGGCGTTTTTCCGAGCGAGAAAAATCGGGGATGGGGAACAGGCCGGTCCCGGAGGGGAGGCTACTGACAATCCGAGGTGGCGGGGACCGGCATCTGGAGCGACGGCCGGGAGATAATAAAGGATGGGCGGTCGTTTTCTGACCTCGAAAACGAGTGGTGGGTATTAATTAGTCCACACGGAAGGGTCCACTGTGAGTGAGGACCCCTCTGACGAGGCTATCTTCGCGCTCCTCGACGACGAGTACGCACGGGAGATCCTTACTCAGACGAGCATCGAACCGATGTCAGCAAAAACTCTGAGCGACCGATGTGATGCCTCCTTGCCCACGATCTACCGGCGCACGGAGCGACTCATCGACTGTGACCTGCTCGTGGAACAGACGAAAGTCCGGGAGAACGGCCACCACTACAGCGTCTTCGAGGCACGCCTCGATCGCCTGACTGTCGAACTCGACGAGGGAGACCTCTCGGTGACGATCGACACGGATGCGCCGACAGACCCCGCCGACCGCTTCACCAGTCTCTGGGAGGGGATCTGACGTGCTACAGACCGCCGGCACGGAACTGTTCCTCCACTACCTCGCGCTCCTGGCGGTGACGCTGCTCGGTCTGGTGCTCGGTCTCGCCATCGTGTTTCAGGCCTACCGCGGGTATCGGCGCAACGACAGCAAGCCGATGCTGTGGCTCGCGGTGGGACTGGCCTTGCTGACGGTCGTCCCGTTCCTCGTCTCGCTGACGGTCGCGTCCGTCGGGACCACACTGGGTTTTGGCTCGGTCGTCTACACCTACTACGTCCCGATCCTCACCCGAACGATCGAGGTCGCCGGACTCGCCAGTGTCCTGTACTCGCTTTACCGTCGGTCCTGACTCGCCGTCGGCTACCTGTCGAGGACGATCACGACGGGGTGAGAAATCGCTGTGTCGACCGCCGTTACCGTTCCCGACCGGCAGTTCGAACTGCGTTCGGGCATCGTGAGGACGAGGCGCTTCGTCTGGGCGTCGCCGACGCGTATCGGACCATCGAGCGGATTCGTGCCGTCCACGAACTCGACCGGGACGAGAGCCTCCGGGTCGCGCGTGACCGAGAGCGGGATCGAGGCGACGACCCGCTGGAAACGCCTCTCGGACGCGTTGCTGAAGATCCGGCTTTTCTGCTCGCGGTCAGTTGTCTCGCCGTTGTCGCACCGGATTTCACGAACGGTGTCGGCAGCGTCCCCGGAATCGTCGGTGCGGTCGTGCTGGCCGCGGGACTGCTCATCGTCGGCGTCCGGTCGGTGAAATGCGACATCGTCCCGGCGGGACGGGCGCTGTATCGGGACCCACAGACGGTGCTTCGAGCGGTCTGGGAGCGGGTGTGACGGACCACCCGGATCGGCAGAAAGAACCGCGACCGTCCGGCGGTGTCAGGCGGTGAATTCGTCGTAGACTGCGACGGAGAACGTCAGCATGAACGCCGAGACGACGGACCCGACGACCGCTGCGAGGAGACCAACGGCGGCGACGAGTGGCATCGAGAGCGACGGCAAGCCGTAGGCCACGGCTGCCTCGGGGGTCGCGAGTAACGAGAGGCCACCGTAGACGCCACCGACGAGACTGCCGAAGACGACGGCAACCACCAGATAGCCCACCGTCGCCAGCAGGTTCGCACGGACCACGTGGTAACTCCGCGTGAACGCAGCGATCGCTGACTCCCCGTCGATGACGACGGCTTGGCCGTAGAACTGCACGAAGAACGCGACGACGAGGTACAGGACCACCGCGATCCCGACGACGGCGAGAAACACCGTCCCGACGGTGCCGTGGGCCAGCAACGCCCCGAAGCCGGCGACGAAGGCGATCCCACCGATGACGCTGTTGACGACGAGCAACAGCAGGTACGCGACCAGCAGTTGCACGTAGTTGGCCTTGCCGGCTGCGACGAACCGCGACAGCGAACTGCGAGTCCGAAGCGCCTCGTCGGCCATCCCGAACATGCCGCCCTGAATGAACGGCGTCGCGAGGAGCAAGACCCCGGAGACGCCGAGCGAGAACAGCGCCGACACGAGCGGAGCCGTCGACTGCAACAGCAGTTGTGGGAGTAGCAGTACGAACACGATCAGTTGGGGGACCAACAGTCCGGGGGCACGTTTGAGTGCGCCCGGGGTACGTTGGAGTGCTTGGAGGACACTCATACACGGGGTGAGAAGGCCGGAGGGTATAACCCCCGACGCCGTTTTTCTGATTCAGAAAACCGTGCCTACAGGCTCCCGCTGGCGACGGGCGACCGACCGTGGCCGCGCCGTTCGGCGAGCCAGCCACCGAACCGGCCGGCAAGCGCTCCGAAGAGTATCAGGAGCGCCAAGAGCACGGCTCCGAGTGCCACGACCAGCATGACACTGACGGCCTGGAACCACAGCGGATTCGGGGCCGATGGGATGCTCTGGAGCAGGCCGACGAGCGCCCAGAGCGCCGGACAGCCACCGACGAGTGCGGCTCGAATCCCGGTCGCAGTACTGTTGCCGTCGCGGCGCTTGACGAGATAGCCGGCGAGGAGACTACCGAAGACGAACGCTTCGAGCGTCATGCTCTCGGGGGACCGCCACGCTTCGAGCGCGGTGAAGGGCGCGGCGAGGAGGCCGCCGAGCAGGGCGTATTTCCACGTCACCGAGAGGTCGATCTGGAGGGACATCGAGAAACTGTTCGTTCCCTGCCATTGTTAATCTGTCCGTGTGTCGGAGTCGCTGTGAAACACGGCCGGAGGCACGGAGTGCCGTGGCGACCTACGTGAGCAACACCGTGTTGCCCATCCCACGGCGCTTGCGCTCGACGAGATCTCTGGTCTCTAAACTGTCGAGTGTCCGGCTGACGGTCGCTTTCGAGAGGTCCGTCCGGTCGACGATCTCGCTCTGAGGTAGGACGCCGTCGGCGTCGAGTATCGTCCGGTACACCACTGCCTCGTTGCTCGCGAGCCGTTCGGAAACGGTCTCCCACTCCGCTCGGCGGGCGGCCAGTAGCTCGTTGCTCGACGCGTCGGTCGCCGCCGAGGTGTGCGGGTCCGCGCGGTCGGTGTCGACGCCGGACCCCGCTGTCTGACCGGCGCTGCCGAGGAGCGTCGCGGCGCTCGCACCGGCGGCACAGGCCGCGATAGCGATGGCAGCCACGTCGGGGAGTGTGAACCACCAGCCCAGCGTGCCGACCCGCGTGCGCTCGCCGGCAGCCGCGACGACGGCCGGTGTCGCGTGCAGGAACTGTGTGACGAGGACCGCCGTGGCGGTGACGAGGACACCGGCGGCGACTCGCTCGACGCGTGGACGGGTCATCGGCCACCGCCATCGAGTCGGACGAGCGATTCGACGGTCTCGGTGCGGAGATCGACCACGGCGCTGTACTGCGGTCCGGTGTCGTTCGGCGTCACGACGACGAGCACGCGGTCGTCGCTCCAGCCGGACTCGCGTCGCTCGAAGACGACCGTGTCCTCGCGGTGCCTGACAGTGAACGCGGACGCATTGGGGGCGAGTGCCGTCCGCAACGACGCGTTCGGCGTGGCCCCCACGACCGCGGCGCGGTCGCTGGCGAGACCTGTCGGAATCCGACGGACAGCGAACGCCGCGCCGTCCGTCGCCGGGATGTCGCCGCCGACGGTCTCGGCGGACGTGACGATCCGCTGTGCCCGCACTCGCGTCCGGGTCGCCACCGCGCGTGGCTCGCGGTCGACGGTTCGGACGACGTGATAGCCGTCGTCGCGGCTGATCTCGATTCGATCGACCGTGCGCACGTCGTCGACGAGGACGCGGTGGCCGTCACCGGTCGTTGCGACGAGCGCGCCGTCCTCCATCGCGATGTCGTGGGTGTCCTCGGGGAGGATACCGCTGGCAGTGCCAAAGACAGCGATGCTGGCGCCGAGGACGACCAGCGAGAGGACCAGCGCCAGCCGGGAAGGGGGGACCAGAGGCATAGTTCGTTCTCGAAAGATCGACGGTATGAATCTGATGGTTTCCGGCGTTTTCACCGCGTGAAACGCCCGTGAAACGCGTTTCACTCGTGTTTCACAGCTGTTTCCAACGGTGATTTACAAGGGCTTTCCGGCAAGCCACGAGTGCAGCAGTCGGGCCGACCGCTCGCGACCGACAGCGACGCCGGTCCCCGTGGCCGCCCTGCGGGTCCCCGCTCGGCTGTTGTCGAGACAATCATGAGACGACACGATCGATTCGAACGGAGTGAGCGGCATGGAACGTGACCACAGACTCGCGATGTACGCCCTCGGCATCTCGGCCGTCCTGCTCGCAGCCAGCGGCGTGGCCGTCATTGCAGGTGCCAGTCTGTCCCCCGGGCCAGCAGCCGGTCCCGGCGAGACGAACGCGACGACGGACGGCGACCAGCAGGTCGACGAGACGCTGACCGTAACAGACAGCGACGAATACACCGTACAGGAGGCACAGCGCACCTGTAGCGGTGTCCTCCGCCTCGACAGCCCGGTGCGAAACAGTACCACCCATCGGGTCGGAGACGTGACCGTCACGCTGGTCACGCACCACGAGCGTGGGGCGGTCGACGAGATGGGACGCCAGCGACTCGCCGACCTCGTCGTCGAAGCGACGGGCGACCGTGCAGGTCTCGACGAGTACAGCCGACTCGAAGTCACAGTCAATCAGTACTACGAGTCCACGGCGCGTACGGAACCGCTCGCCATCGCCGGCGTCCACGTTCGGCCCGTCGGTGACTGCCTCCCGTCGGTTCGGGGGACGGTCGACGTCGCCAACGAGACGGTCGATGTGCGGACAGTCCGTGCGGACCTCGACGACGTTGACCTGCGCTACACCGACGAGATCGGTGTGCTCGAAGAGGACGACCGCGACCTGATAGAGCGCCTCGTCGTGGCCGACGGGCAGGCGAGCTACAACGTTCGCGCACACCTCGACGCCACGACGTTGGCGGCGACTGTCACGGAAGCGACGGCCGACGGCGAGGTCGACATCGAACTCCAGCGCCCTGACGGGAACGGGAGTACGGTCATGCTGACCGTCGACCTCGATGCGGAGACCGTCGTCCGCTCGTGGGTCGAGGTTCAGATCGACGAATCGAACGTCCAGATGGCCGACAGAGACGGCCGGATCGACGCCAACGACACGGCCGAACCCATCGCGATCGACCTCGACGAGTCGAACGTCACAGTGGTGAACGCCACGAGCGGATAGGTCCCGCGCCACGACGAACAGCGGCGTGTCGCCGCGCGACGAAACCGATTCGGCCCAGCG